>JBILXR010000013.1:0-19945 GCA_044378215.1 Opitutales bacterium | reverse complement strand
GTCTTGCACTCATTCCCATCCCGCTGTCTGGCTGGATAGCTCAATGGTAGAGCAGTTGACTCTTAATCAATTGGTTCGGGGTTCAAGTCCCCGTCCAGCCACCAGCGGGAAACCTTTAGATCACTTCCGGCGACCTTCCTGCAGGCGCCGGTATCGTTCGGCCATGTAGGCGGCGTGACAGGGCCGGCAGTAGCTATGGAAACTTCCGGAGGCCCGGAGCCAGTGGAACATCTGCACGGGGAGATCCTGCCCACAATGGGCGCAGCAGCGCGTCTTCTGCGTGCGTTGCTCGGCCCGGCTGGCCGAACGGCGCCGCGCCGCGGTCACCAGGCAGGGCCGGCAGAAAGGATGGATGGCCGCGGTGCCTTCGAGTCGATGGAACTGACCCATCGGCAGGGTCTTCCGGCAGCACCGACACTTCTTCTTGGAGCGTTCGTTCATGGGACTCCGAGGAAGACCTCCCGATCGAGGTCAGCAACGACAAGGTCCTGAGGTGTATCGCTGAGGCGATGTCCTTACTCGACCGTCACCGACTTCGCCAAGTTCCGCGGCTGATCGATCGGACAGCCACGCAGGCGCGCCACGTGATAAGCGAGCAGCTGCAGCGCCACGGCGCCCGGGATGGTGGCGACCAAGGGATCGCAGTCCGGGATGCGGATGACTTCGTCGGCGATCGCCGCTTCCGGGCCGCCTTCGGTCACGATGGCGATGATGTGGGCGCCGCGAGCCTTGCACTCCTCGGCGTTACCCAAGGTCTTGTCCACGACCGGCGAACGGTTGGCGAGGACGACCACGGGCATGCCCGGCGTCAGCAAGGCGATGGGGCCATGCTTCAGTTCGGCGGCATGATAACCCTCGGCGTGGATATAGGAGATCTCCTTGAGTTTAAGGGCTCCCTCGAGGGCGACGGGGTGCATGGGCCCGCGGCCCAGGAAGAAGGCGTGCTCGTGCTTCACCATGGACTCCGCGACCTTCGCGATGGCGGCGTCCTGACGCAGCACGGACTCGATGAGTTCTGGGAGGCGGGCGATCTCGGCGGCCAACACAAGGCCTCGCTCGCGGGGCAGGCGGCGCCCTCGGCCGAGCTTGAGCGCCATGAGCAGGATGACGGCGACCTGACCGGTGAAGGCCTTGGTGGACGCGACCGAGATCTCGGGGCCGGCATGCAGGTAGACGCCCCGCCCGGTCTCCCGTGCGATGGTCGAGCCCACGACGTTGACGAGTCCCATGATCATCGCGCCCTTTTCCTTGGCCTCCCGGACGGCGGCCAGCGTGTCGGCGGTCTCGCCGGACTGGGAGATGGCGACGACGAGGTCACGGCCATCGACCAAAGGATTACGGTAACGGAATTCGGCGGCGGGCTGGACTTCCGCCTGGAGCGCGGCGAGTTCCTCGAACGCAAAATCGCCGACCATGCCGGCGTGCAGCGAGGTGCCGCAACCGACCATGATGATGCGCTGTAGGTCGAGGAGTTCGCGGGCGCTGGCGCCCATGCCGGACAGGACCGCGGTGCCGTTCAGGAGGTCAAGACGGCCCCGGAGCGCGTTCCGGACCGCATCGGGCTGCTCGTGGATCTCCTTGAGCATGAAATGGTCGTAGCCACCCTTCTCCACGGCCCCGGGCTCGAAGTCCAGCTCGGCGACGTCGCGGTCCATGGTCGCGTGGTTCAGGTCCGTGATATCCACGGAGTCGGCGGTGACCAGGGCGACGTCCCCGTCGTCGAGATAAATGACCCTCCGCGTATGCGAGATGAGGGCCGAGGGATCCGAGGCGATCAGGCACTCTCCTTCGCCGACACCGATGACGAGTGGGCTGCCTTTCCGCGCGACGACGATGCGTCCGGGTTCGTCGGCCGAGATGACGGCGATACCGTAGGCTCCCTCGACTTGGCGCAGGGCTGCGATGACCGCCTTACGGAGGTCACCTTTGTGATATTCGCCGACCAGTCGGGCCAGGGCTTCGGTGTCGGTCTCGGAGGCGAACACATGTCCCTTGGCCTCCAGCTTGGCGCGGATAGCCCGGTAGTTTTCGATGATCCCGTTGTGCACTAGGCGGATGCGCCCGCTGGCGTCGGCATGCGGGTGGGCATTGGCTTCGGTCGGAGCCCCGTGCGTCGCCCAACGGGTGTGGGCGATGCCGACGACACAACGAGCTTGCAGCGGATCGGGCCACTCGGCCCGCACCTTATCTGTGAGATGAGCGACCTTGCCCACGGCCCGCAGGGTCAGGACTTCGCCGCCGTCCTGTACGGACAGTCCGGCCGAATCATAACCTCGGTACTCGAGCCGGCGAAGGCCGCCGAGGAGGACAGGAGTGGCCGCATGGCGACCGACATAGCCGACGATGCCGCACATGGTCAGGAAAGGATGTCCTTGTCGACGATGGCGCCGGGCAAGGTCGAGGTCTTAGGCCAGAGCTTACGCCCCGGGTACAAGGAGGTGTGGATGCCGGTATGGACGTCGTCTCCGACGATCGCCCCGAGCTTGCGACGTCCGGTGTCGACCATACGTCCGGCGACGGGACTACGGTGAGCCCCGCCGTCGTGACGAAGATTGGAAGTGATCGTACCCGCGCCGAAGTTCACCTTCTCGCCGAGGATGGAGTCTCCGAGATAAGAAAGATGGCCGACATTCGTGCCGGGTAGCAGGATGGAATTCTTGATCTCGACGGCCTGACCGACGTGACATTTGTCGCCGATGGAGGTCGAGCCGCGGATATAGCAGTTCGGGCCGACCTTGCAGTTGTCGCCGATGATGACGTCGCCTTCGATGATGACGCCCGGCAGGATCTTGGTGCCTTTGCCGACCTGCAGGCGTCCGTCGACATAAAGCGACGCGTGCGCTCCGGATTCCTGGACGTAAGTCTTACGCACCGTCATAGCCTCGACGTTCGCCCTCAATAGGTCCCAGGCGTAGGTGATCGCGAAAGACTGGCTGGCGCGGAGTTCACGACCGCCACTTTTCCGGGCAATCAAGACGATGCCCTCCCCGGCAGTGATGGTGCCGTAAGAAGCATCGGCGACAAAGGTCGCCAGTTCTGCGGACGAGAACCAGGCCGAGGAATGAACGGTCAAATCGGCATCAGCTCCCGAGGTTTCGGTCAGGCCGAGTGCCAGCAGCGCGGCCGCCTGATGACGCCGCAAGGCGATGTTCGCCAAGGGGAAGTCCCCGAGAGGCCGCGTGAGGGTCAGCGGGTGGCAACCAGGGGTCTCTCCGGCTTCAGCAAGGAAGAAGGTGGCCATCTCAGAGGGACGCGAAATCAGCCTCCACGGCTGTCTTGAAGGCCAGGGACCAGCGGTCGACCTCCCCTTGGTCCTGATGTTCGACGAGGATGCGCAGCTTGTTCTCCGTGCCGGAGTAACGGATGAGATGTCGTCCGGCGTTGCCGAAGGCCGCGTCCGCCTTGCTGATATGTTCCTGCAAGGTCTGCAACTGAGTCAGGGGGACGCGCGAGCGGACCTTGAGGTTGACCAAGGCCTGCGGGTATTCGCGCATGCCTGCGGCGAGGTCGGCCAAGGTGGCGCCCTTCTTCCGCATGAACCTGAGGACCTGCAAAGCGCTGAGGATCCCGTCGCCCGTCGATGCGTAATCAGCGAAGATGAGGTGGCCGGAGTTTTCACCCCCGAACGAATACCCGCCTTTGCTGAGGGCTTCGATGACGTGGCGGTCGCTGACGGCGGTGGTGACCACGCCGATGCCGGCCTTGCGCATGGCTTCGTGCAGACCAAGGTTCGACATCACGGTGCAGACCATCTTGTTGCCGTTGAGTTTGCCTTCTTCCTTCAGGGCCAAAGCACAGAGCGCGAGAATCCGGTCACCTGAGACGCTGGCGCCGCTGGCGTCGCTGAAGATCACCCGGTCGGCGTCACCGTCGAGCGAGATGCCGACATCGGCCCCTTGCTCTATCACGGACTTGCCGGCGAACTCGGGATAGAGGGCGCCGACACCGGCGTTGATATTGATGCCGTCAGGCTCGACGCCGAGCTTCACGACTTTCGCGCCGAGTTCCTTGAAGATGAGCGGCGCCAGGAGGTAGCCAGCCCCATGGCCGCAATCCACGACGATCTTCATCCCCTCGAGACTGGAGTTGCCCAGGCTTTGCTTGACGAATTCGATGTAGCGACCGCGGGCATCATCGATGCGGTAGGCCTTGCCGATCTTGTCGCAGGTCACGCCGTTGGCTTTCACGTCGTAAAGCACCTCTTGTTCGACCAGGGCTTCGAGGTCATCCGAGAGCTTGAAGCCGTCCGGCCCGAAGATCTTCAGGCCATTGTCTTCGTAAGGATTATGCGAAGCGGTCAACATGATGCCGGCGCCGCAGCCCATGGACTTCGTGAGATGCGCGACCGCCGGCGTGGGCATCGGTCCAACGAGGAACACATCCATGCCGCTGGAGACCAGCCCGCTGGTCAGCGCGGTCTCGAGCATGTAACCGGAGATGCGGGTGTCCTTGCCGATGATGACACGATTGTGGTTAGCCCCGCTGGAACGCAGCACCCGCGAGATCGCCTGGCCGATACGGAGGGCAATTTCCGGGGTGATCGGATATTCATTCGCTCGTCCGCGAATGCCGTCCGTACCGAAGAGTTTGTTCGCCATGATGTTAACTCCCAAGAAATCTAAGGGTTTGGCAAGATTAAATGAGCGAAAAGCATCTTTTATGACAGATATGAGCGTTTCGTTCATAAAACCTAAATGAGGATTAAACAACGGACCAGATCGGACGAATTACGGTAGGTCGATAAGACTGAAAGAAATCGAGCGAGCAAATGCGGTGGATGGGGGTATTGCCAGCAGCACCCGAGATCATCAAGATGGCGTTGAGTTAATCGATGGAGATTGAGACGAGGAAGCGACCCTATCCCCTTATTCATCGTTCGACAGGAACTACGCCTCGTCGTTGAGTGTCTTCCCTCCTGATGCGTCCCACGCACACTACTTCCCTGCTCTGCCTGCTTGCCGCCGGCGTCTCCTTCGCGGCCGACGCTCCGGTAGACTTCAATCGTGAGGTGCGCCCGATCCTTTCCGACCGTTGCTACGGTTGCCACGGACCCGACGCCGATAAAGGCCGCAAGGCCGGCTTGCGTCTCGATGAATTCGCCGGCGCGACGAAAGAACTGAAGAGCGGCGACCGGGCGATCGTACCCGGTGATACCGAGAAGAGCATGATGGTCGAACGGATGCGATCGACCGACCCGGACGAGATCATGCCGCCGCCGGAACTGCATCGTCCGCTCACCGCCGCGGAGAAGGACATCCTGACCCGCTGGATCAAGCAGGGCGCCAAGTATGACCCTCATTGGGCCTTCGTGAGCCCCCGCGCTCAGCCGACGCCCAAGGTCGCCGACGCCGACTGGGGACGCGATCCGCTTGACGCTTTCATCGTCGCCCAGGCCTCGAAGGCCGGACTGAAGACTTCGCCTGCGGCCGACCGCACCACCCTGCTCCGCCGTGCGTCCTTCGCCCTGACGGGCCTCCCGCCCACCGCCGAAGAAGTAGCTGCGTTCCTCGGCGACAATTCCGCCGACGCTTATGAGAAGCGCATCGACGCGATGCTGGCTTCGCCTCGCTTCGGAGAACATCTCGCGGTCGGCTGGCTGGATCTCTCGCGCTATGCCGACACCTGGGGCTACACGGGTGACAAGGCGATGTTCGCCTGGCCTTGGCGCGACTGGGTGCTCAAGGCCTTCAATGACAACAAGCCCTACGATCAGTTCCTGACCGAACAGCTCGCCGGAGACCTCCTTCCTCATCCGACCCAAGACCAGCGCGTAGCGACGGCCTTCAACCGGCTTCATCGCATGACGTTCGAAGGCGGTTCGATCGCCGAGGAGTTCCGCCAGGACGGCATCAATGACCGCGTGATGACCGCAGGTTACGGTTTCATGGGGCTGACGATGGAGTGCTCCCGCTGTCATGACCATAAATACGATCCGATCTCACAGCGCGAATACTTCTCGATGGCGGCGATGTTCGGCGACCAGAACGAGAACGGCCTGCTCTCCTACCATGGCGAGGTGCCGCCTCCCTTCGTCCGTCTTTATAAGTCCGAAGACGAACGGAAGAAGGAAGGGGAGCTGCGGGCCGCCGTGATGGCCGCGGAGATGGCCCTATCCGCCAACAAGTCGGAATTCCGAGGCAAGCCGCTGGTGTCCGTGCCGGCCCCGGTCGCGCACTTCCCCCTTGAGTCATTCGCCAAGACCGGCGTCGACGACCTTGTCGCCGGTGGCAAGCCGGCCGTCTTCGAACGTCGGAGCTCGCCGGATGACCTTCAGCTCACGCCCGCGGTCAAAGGCCAGGGCGTGAAATTCGACGGCGATGCCGGCTTCAAGCTTCCTGAATTCAAGAAGCTGGGCCGCTTCGATCCATTTACGTTCTCAGCCCACCTTCGTCTCGGCGAGAAGAACGCCCGCGCCACGGTGCTCCACTCGACCGGCTTTTACACCGGCGACGGCGATGCCACGGGCGTCGAACTCCTCGTCGTCCACGGAAAGCTCCGCTGGAGCATGATCCATCTCTGGCCTAACAGCGCGGCGTCCATCGAGACCACGGCCGAACTGCCAATCGGTGCCTGGCAGCGCGTGACGGTGACCTACGACGGTTCCTCGAAGGCCTCCGGTCTGCGCATCTACGTGGAAGGCCGTGAAGCCAAGACGACGGTCGTGCGCGATACGTTGAACGCCAAGCCCCGCGACAACGCCCTCGAGATCGGCTCGCGTTCCCGCGATGCGGGCTTCCGCAACGGTTCGCTCGACGAGATCCAACTCTGGCGTCAAGCGCTCACGGCCGCTGAAGTAGCCTTGTTGAATGGCCTCGATGTCCTGACCCTGCCCCCTCCCGTCCTGTCCGAACACGCGAAGCTGCGCGGCGACCAAGACTATGCGGCGGCGTTGAAGAAACTCCAAGCTGCGCAATTAGCCCTGGCTGCCCATCAGGAGTCGGCGCCGGCTTTCTTCACGATGGAACACTCGCCGTTGGCGCCGAAAGCCTATGTTCTGACGCGCGGTGAGTATGACAAGCCTGACCAGACCAAGCCCTGCGACCCCGGCGTGCCCTCGCGGGTATTCCCCTGGGACGACTCCCTGCCCAAGAACCGACTGGGCCTCGCCCGGTGGCTGACCGACCCTCGTCACCCTCTCACCTCTCGCGTGATCATCAATCGTCTCTGGGCCCAGGTCTTCGGCTCCGGACTCGTCGCGACCAGCGAGAACTTCGGTCTCCAAGGAGACCTGCCGACGCATCCCGAACTCCTCGACACGCTGGCGGTCGACTTCGTCCGCAACGGCTGGAACACCAAAGCGATGCTCCGGCGCTTCGTCCTGAGCAGCACTTTCCGTCAGGCTTCCACGCCGACCGCCGAGGCCCGCGAAAAAGATCCGGCCAACAAGTATCTCGCCCGTGGTCCGGTCATTCGCCTGACCGCGGAGATGGTCCGTGACCAAGCCCTGCTTGCTTCGGGTAAGCTGGTCGAGAAATTCGGCGGCGAAAGCGTCCAGGAATCCGCCAACCGACGGAGCCTCTATACCTACCGCAAACGGACCGCGCCGCCGGACAACATGCTGATCTTCGACGCCGGCTCACGGGAAGTCTGCCAACCGAAACGTCTCAATACCAACACGCCTCTGCAGGCTTTGGTGCTGCTGAATAATCCCGGTTTCGTGGAAGCGGCCAAGAACCTCGCCGCCAAGGTCAGCAAGGTCTCCGCGGAGCCTTCCGCCCAGATCGTCGCGGCCTTCCGTGCCGTGTGCACGCGCGATCCGCGCCCGGCCGAGCTGGCCGCCTTGAACGAGCTTTACGCCATCCAGAAAGCGAATCCGCCGCAGTTCGCTGCCGCCCCCGCACCCGTGCCCAAACCGATGCCCGCCGCCAAGCCGGACGCCAAGGCGAAGAAGAATGCCCCTGTGCCGCCGCCTGCTCCGGCTCTGCCGAAGATCCCGGCCGATCCGGCGCTGGCCGCCCTCACCCTCGTCTGCTCCACCATCCTGGCGAGCGACGCCGCCGTCACCTCCCGCTGAACATGCATCCTCCCAAGCCTTCTTACGACCAGCTGATGGGGCATACGCGCCGGCACTTCCTCGGCGCCTCCGCCCTCGGCCTCGGCGCCCTGGCCATGCGCGGGATCGTCGGCGACGCCCGTGCGGCCGATCTGCCCAAGGGAACGCACTTCCCGGCGAAGGCCAAGCGCGTCATCTATCTCTTCCAGGCCGGCGGTCCTTCCCAGTTCGAGACCCTCGATCCGAAGCCGCTGCTCCGCGAAAAGCACACGCAGCCCCTGCCCGACTCCGTCCGTCAAGGCCAGCGCCTGACGGGCATGAGTGGTTACCAGGCGACGCTCCCGCTCGCCGGTTCGTTCGTCGATTTCAAGAGATACGGAAAAAGCGGCGTCGAATATAGCGACCTGCTCAGCCATACCGGCGAAGTCGCCGATGACCTTTGCGTCATCCGCTCGATGCACACGGAGGCGATCAACCACGACCCTGCCATCACCTTCTTCTGCTCCGGCAACCAGGTCGCGGGACGTCCGTCGATGGGCGCCTGGGCTTCCTACGGCCTCGGCAGCATGAACGAGAACCTGCCTGCCTTCATCGTGCTGGTCTCGCAGGACGCCGCCAAGGACCAGCCGCTTTATTCGCGACTCTGGGGGGCCGGCTTCCTTCCCTCCGAACACCAAGGCGTGCAGTTCAAGGCCGGCAAGGAGCCGGTGCTCTTCCTGACCAATCCAGAAGGCGTCTCGCCGCATGCCCGTCGCAGCATGCTCGACGCCCTCGGTAAGCTCAACGCCGATCAGCGTGCCGCCGAACTCGACCCGGAGGTCGATGCCCGTCTGGCGCAGGCCGAGATGGCCTACCGCATGCAGACCAGCGTACCGGAAGTCGCCGACCTTTCCAAGGAGTCACCCGCGACGCTGGCGATGTATGGCGAGAGCGTGAAGACCCCTGGATCCTTCGCCGCGAATTGCCTGCAGGCTCGTCGTCTCGTCGAGAAGGGCGTGCGCTTCGTCCAGTTATTCCACCAGGGCTGGGATCAGCACGGCGGCCTGCCTGGCGGCATCAAGCGCCAGTGCAAGCAAACCGACCAGGCTTCGGCGGCCCTGATCAAGGACCTCAAGCAGCGCGGACTGCTTGAGGACACGCTCGTCATCTGGGGTGGTGAATTCGGTCGCACCGCTTACAGCCAAGGCAGAATCACCAAGGACAACTACGGAAGAGACCATCACCCGCGTTGCTTCAGCCTCTGGATGGCCGGAGCCGGCGTCAAAGGCGGCCACGTCCACGGCCAGACCGACGAGTTCGGCTACAATATCGTGAAGGACCCCGTGCACGTACATGACCTGCATGCGACGATGCTTCACCTCCTGGGCGTCGACCATGAACGCCAGACCTTCAAGTTCCAGGGGCGTTACTACCGCCTCACGGACGTGGCCGGACACGTGCTCAAAGCGGTGATTGCCTAAGCCCTCCGGATTCTTCGATAGTGGCCCCGATGTCCACGTCGGCGCCAGCTTCTGCGATCTCCTCGCGCTCTTTCCGCTTCTATCTGGCTTCGATCGTTCTCGGGACGCTGGCCATCCAGATCCAGAACGTGGCCGTCGCCTGGCAGGTGTTTCGCCTGACCAAGGACGAAGGCGCCAACGCCGCCTTGGCGCTCGGTGCGATCGGCTTGGCTGAGGTCATCCCGTTCGTCAGCGCGGTCCTCTTCGCCGGTCACGTGGCGGACACGAACAACCGCCGACGTATCGCCACCGGCGCCTTGTCCGCGATGCTCGGGCTTGGGCTGCTCCTGTTCATCCCCGAATTCCTGACCACCCGCTGGGCCCAGCTGACGGTCATCTACGGCGTGATCGTCCTCGGCGGCCTCGCCCGCAGCTTCCTCACGACCGCCCGCCAAGCGCTCATCGCGGAGATCCTCCCGCGCGACCTCATTCCCGGCGGCGTCCGCTGGCGCAACACATTGTTCGAACTCGCCTGCGTGCTCGGCCCCGGCCTGGCGGGCCTGATGGTCTGGCTCGGCGAAAAGAACGGACTGGACCATGCGGAAAACGTCGCCTACGCGGCCATGTCGCTTTGCTTCGCGAGCTCGCTCGGCCTGACCATCGCGCTCCGGCCGACGCAGACCCTGCAGTCCCGTAACCCCGAGCCGATCTTCACCAGCCTGCGCCAAGGCATCGATTTCATGCTCAGCCAGCGCGTGATGCTCGGGGCCTTCACGATGGATCTCTTCGCCGTCCTGCTCGGCGGCGCGGTCGCCCTGCTGCCGATCTTCGCCGATATGCTGCAAGTCGGTGCCTTCGGCTTCGGCCTCCTGCGTGCCGCGTCTTCCATCGGCGCGGTGCTGATGTCGCTCTACCTCATCGTGCGTCCGCCGCTAGCTCACGCCGGACCATCGCTTTACGGATCGTTCGCCGTCTTCGGCCTGAGCACCATCGGTTTCGCCCTCTCGATCGCCTTGGCGAACGCCCTCGGCCTCGGCATGACCGCTGGCTTTGTCTTTTCCGCCCTCTTCTTATTGATCGCCGGCGCCGCTGACGCGGTGAACGTGATCATCCGTCAGACCATCCTGCAGACGTCCGTGCCTCCCGAAATGATGGGACGGGTCTCGGCCGTGACCGCGGTCTTCATCGGCTGCTCGAATGAACTCGGCATGGCCGAGTCCGGCTTGGCCGCCCGCCTGATGGGCACGGTGAATTCGGTGGTCTTCGGGGGTCTGGCGACCTTCGGGGTGATGGGCCTGACCCACTGGCGATTCCCGGAGCTCTGGCGGCTCCGGAAAGTCGGCCACGAGCCCGCCCGCTGACCCCGCTTGGGCTTGTGTCAGCCCCCTCAGGTGTTTCTTATCGGAACACCCCTATGAAGCTCCTCCGCTTGCTCCCCTGCCTGCTGGCTATCAGCCTGTTCGGCGCCGACCCCAAGAAGCCCGACTACGACTCCCAATACGTCCTTGGCCCTGACTCACAGGAAAAGGCCGGCGTGCCCAAGGGCGTGGTCACCGAATACGAGATGGCCGACTCCAAGAACTTCCCCGGTTACGGTCGGAAGTGGGCCCTCTACATCCCGGCCCAGTATGATCCCTCCAAGGAAGCCGCGCTGATGGTGTTCCAGGACGGCCCTGGCTATGCCTCTCGTACCGGCGCCTGGCGCGTGCCGGTGGTCTTCGACAACCTGATCGCCCAGAAGAAAATGCCGGTGACGATCGCCCTCTTCGTCGCGCCGGGCTTCGTGCCCGACCCGAAGAACCCCAACGGCAAGGACAAGAAGGGCCGCCCCCTCGGCAAGTCGAACCGCTCCTTCGAATACGACAGCGTGACCGACCTCTACGTGAAGTTCCTGCTCGAGGAGATGATCCCCCTCGCCGAATCCAAGGGCGTGAAGTTCTCCAAGGATCCGGCTCGTCGCGCCATCGCCGGCTCTTCCTCCGGCGGCATCTGCGCTTTCAACGCCGCCTGGCATCGTCCGGACGCCTTCAGCAAGGTCTTCACGACCATCGGCAGTTTCACCAAGATCCGCGCCAACCTCAGCGGCGGCAAGGAGACCGGCGGCGACGTGTACCCTGAATGGGTGCGTACGAATCCGCGCAAGAGCATCCGCGTCTACCAGCAGGAAGGCGCCAACGACCTGCTCAACGAGCACGGCAGCTGGCCGGAAGCCAACCGTAAGATGGCCGCGGCCCTCAAAGAAAAGGGTTACGACCACGTCTATGTCGAAGGTCAGGGTACCCACAACAGCCGCCATGGTGCCATGCTCCTGCCGGAAGCGATGACCTGGCTCTGGCGCGATATCCGCTAAGCCGATGCGCCTCGCCTTCCTTTCCTTGGTCTGCCTCGGCGCCCTCGCCGACGCCGCCGAGCCGACCTTCCAGCCCTTGCTCGATCCGCAGCTCTCCCAGTGGGAGAAGTGGCTCGGGCCGGTCCATCGCGCCTATGACCTCCCGGGCTACGTCCGCGGGGCCAAGCCGAAGGACGATCCGGTGCTGGGTCTCAACAATGACCCGTTCAAGGTCTTCACGACCCGTCAGGTCGACGGCGAGACGGTCCTCAATATCACCGGCCAGGTCTTCGGCGCGCTGACGACCCTGAAATCCTACGACAACTTCCACCTACGCACCGAACAGCGCTGGGGCCAGAAGCGCTGGGAGCCTCGCCTCCAGGCGGTCCGCGATAACGGGATTCTGATCTTCTGCATCGGCGAACACGGCGCCCAAGGTAAGTACTGGATGCGCAGCCAAGAACTGCAGGTCCAGGAAGGCGACATCGGCGATTGGTGGCCGCTGGCCGGCGCGATGGCGGAGATTCCGATCCGCACCGACGATCCGGTGAAGAAGCGCGTCTACGACCCTAAGGGCAAGGTGACCACGGTCGACGCCCGCGTCTGGCACGGCATGGAATACCCGGAGAAGCCTTTCGGCGAATGGAATCTGATCGAGTGCTACGCCCTGAATGGCGATGCGGTCTTCCGGCTCAACGGCAAGACGGTCAACGTGCTGCTCAACTCACGCTACCGCGAGAAGGGCTCGACCGTCGAAATCCCCCTGAAGGCCGGCAAGCTGCAGGTCCAGTCCGAAGCCGCGGAGTGCGAGTATCGTCGCATCGAAATCCGTCCGCTGACCGCCTGGCCGGCCGACGTCGCCGCCGACCTGCCGAAGCGCTGAACGCGCCCTTCGTCCGCCGATGCTCCGAGCCCTCGAACTGCGCAAGGACTTCGGCGGACTGACCGTACTCCACCCGACGTCGGTCGATTTCCGACCCGGCGAGGTGCACGCGCTCATGGGCGAGAACGGCGCCGGCAAGTCGACGCTGATGAAAGTGCTCGCCGGACTCTACCGTCCGGACGGCGGTCACGTGGAATGGCGCGGCGCCCGCGTAGACTTCGGTTCACCCCACGACGCCTTGGTCGCCGGCATCGCGATGATCCACCAGGAGCTGATGCCGATTGCCGACCTGACGGTGGCCGAGAATATCACTTTGGGTGCCGAACCCTGCGGACGCTTCGGACGTATCGACCGCTCGGCTCAACTGCGTCGGGCGAAGGAACTATTGCAGGAACTCGAATTCGAAATCGATGCTTCCAGGCTAATGCGCACTCTGACCGTGGCGCAGACGCAGGTGGTGGAGATCGCCAAGGCGCTCGGCCGTCAGGCCGACATGATCCTGATGGACGAACCGACGGCCGCCCTCTCCGACTATGAGGTCGCCGCCCTCTTCCGCGCCATTGCCCGCCTGAAGGCTCGCGACGTGGCGATCGTCTACACGACGCATAAGATGGACGAGGTCTTCCGCCTGGCCGACCGCATCTCGGTCCTCCGCGACGGCCGCCTAATCAGCACCGCGCCGGCGAACGAACTAGACCCAGCCAAATTGATCTCTCTCATGGTCGGCCGCGAGATGGCCGACGTCTTCCCGCCGCGCTCCCTGCCCACGGAGGAAATCCTGCTCGAGGTTTCCGGACTCACCCGTGAGCCGGTCTACCGCGATATCAGTTTCCAAGTCCGTCGCGGCGAAGTGGTCGCCCTCTCCGGCCTGATGGGCGCCGGACGCTCTGAAGTGGTCAGCGCCGTCTACGGGCTTCAACCTGCCTCCAGTGGTGTCATCACCTTCAAAGGCATGGCCTTGGTGGTCAGGTCGCCCCAGGACGCGCTCGCCGCCGGCATCGGCATGGTGACCGAAGACCGCAAAGGCCTCGGCCTCATTCCGGCCCTAGGCGTCGACCAGAACATCACCTTGACGGCCCTGCGCACCCTCTGCCGCGGTCAGCTCATCGACCATCGCGCCGAAGCCGCCACGGTCGGAGCCAGCCTGGAGGAGTTCGCCGTCAAGGCCAGCCGTCCATCCCAGCCCATCGCCCAGCTCAGCGGCGGCAACCAGCAGAAGGCCCTCCTCGCCCGCTGCCTGCTCGGCGATCCGGATCTCATCATCCTCGACGAGCCTACCCGCGGCATCGACATCGGAGCCAAGGCCGAGATCTACGCCCTGATTCAGAAACTGGCCCAAGCCGGTAAGGGCGTCCTGCTCGTCTCCTCCGAATTGCCCGAAGTCCTTTCCCTGGCCCATCGCATCGTCATCCTGCGCCGTGGCAGCGTGGCTGCCACCCTGGACGCCGCTACCACCGACCAAGAGACCGTGCTCCGTCACGCCATGCCTTTATAACGCCATGCCCGACCTCGACCGCAATCTGCTCCACCGCTTCGGACTCCTGTTCGTGATCCTCTTGGTCGGCCTGGCCCTCTCGTTCACGACCGACACCTTCCTCAGCGTCGCGAACCTCACCAACGTCGCCCGCCAGGTCTCCATCAACGGCATCCTGGCCGTCGGCGTGACCTTCGTGCTGCTCACCGCCGGCGTCGACCTCTCGCTGGGCTCGGTCGTGGCCCTGAGCGGCGTGGCCTGCGCCATGTTCGCCCATCCGGGAGAACACCCGGTGATCGTACCGATCGCGGTCGGCCTGCTGACCGGCGCGGCCTGCGGTCTCGTCAACGGCGTGCTGGTCACCCGTGGCGGCGTGGCTCCGTTCATCGTGACGCTCGGAATGATGACCATCGCCCGCGGTCTGGCGCTCATCGTCAGCGGCGGCCGCCCCGTCGCGAACATGTCGAATGAACTGACCGCCCTCGCCGGCGACTTCCTCGGCATCCCGATTCCGGTGCTCTGTTTCGCAGGCGTCGCGCTCGCCGCGTGGTTCTTCCTGCGTAACTTCCGCCTCGGCCGTCACATCTACGCCGTCGGCGGTAACGAACACGCCGCCCGCGCCGCCGGCGTACCAGTCCAACGCGTGAAGCTGTTCGCCTACGGTCTCTGTGGACTCCTCACCGGCCTGGCCGGGGTCGTCTTGGCGGCCCGCATCACCACCGGCCAGCCCAACGCCGGCCAGGCCTACGAACTGGATGCCATCGCGGCCGTGGTCATCGGCGGCACGAGCCTCGCCGGCGGGGTCGGTACGATCACGGGCACCCTGCTCGGTGTCCTGCTCATCGGGGTGATCAATAACGGCTTGGATTTGCTGGGGGTTTCTTCGTATTATCAAGCGGTCATCAAAGGCGTCATCATCGTGGGTGCGGTTTGGCTCGACCGACGTCAGGCCCGTTCGTAAAAGTCGGGGATGCGCCTCACCCCACGCTCCGCTGCCGCGGCCGTCCTGGCCGTCTGCGCCCTGACCTTGTCTTTCCTCTCCGGCTGCAAGAAGGCCGAACCCCGCAAGGAAGGCGAGCTCCTCATCGGGTTCTCCTCCCGCGACCTTTCGGCGGAATACACCGCCAAGCTGTCAGAAGCCATCGTGGCTTACGCCCGGACGAAGACCGGCGTGAAGGTCGTGATGGTCGACGCCCAGTCCGACGTCCAGAAGCAGTTCAGCCAGGTGGAGAACTTCATCGCGCGGAAGGTCGATGCGATCATCCTCAATCCCTGTGAACTCGAGGCCAGCACCCCGGCCGTCGACCGCATCAAGGCCGCAGGCATCCCGCTCGTGCTCGTCAATCAGACCACGAAATCGGCCGGCGATTCCTACGTCGGCTCCAATGATTTTGACGCGGGCCGCATCGCGATGGAAGCGATCGCCAAGAAGCTCAACGGTCAAGGCGGCGTCCTGATGCTTCACGGTATCATGGGCACCTCCGCCCAGCTCCAGCGTGAAGCCGGCGCCCGCGAGGTCTTCGCGAAATACCCGGGCCTCAAGCTCGTCGACCACCAGACGGCCTCGTGGGACCGCGCGAAGGCCCTGGCGATCACGGAGAACTGGATCCAAGCCCATAAGGGCAAGTTCTCGGCGGTCTTCGCCCACAATGACGAGATGGCCATGGGCGCACTCCTTGCCCTCGAGCGGGCTCAGCTGAAGAAGGATGTCTACGTCATCGGTATCGATGCCATCGCCCAAGCGCTCTCGGCGGTGAAGGAAGGTCGTCTCGACGCCACGGTCTTCCAGGACGCGGTCGGCCAAGGCAAAGGCTCGGTCGACGCCGCGATCCTGCTCGCGAAGAAGCAGCCCTGCCCCAAGGAGACGATGATCCCCTTCCAGCTCATCACCCGCGAGAATCTTTCCCCATTCCTCAAATAACATGAAAACCCTGCTCTCCCTCCTCACCTTCGGCCTCTTGGCCGCGACCGCCGTCGCCGCCGATAAGCCGGATACCCGCCTCTTCGAGATGCGCGTCTATTACGCTAAGCCCGGCAAGCTTGACGCCCTCAATGCTCGCTTCCGCAACCATACGCTCAAGCTCTTCACCAAGCATGGCATGACGAACCTCGGTTACTTCGTCCCGGTCGATAACCAGGAAAACAAGCTGGTCTACTTCCTTGCGTTCCCTGATCGCGCCTCCCGTGACGCGTCCTTCAAAGCCTTCGGCGCTGACCCGGCCTGGAAGGCTGCCGCGAAGGAATCCGAGAAAGACGGCAAACTGATCGAACGGATCGAGAATGCCTTCCTGACGGCCACCGATTATGCCGTGCTGGCTGAAGCCAAGTCCTACGGCAAGGGCGTCTTCGAGCTCCGTACCTACACCACCGAAGCCGGCCGACTGGAGAATCTGAATGCCCGTTTCCGTGACCATACCCTCAAGCTCTTCGAAAAGCATGGCATGACCAACATGACCTATTGGAACCTCGCGGCTGACCAGAAGGGCGCAAAGAGCCCGTATGCCGAGGGAAACACTCTCATCTACCTTCTCCACCATCAGAGCGAAGAAGCCGCCAAGGCTAGCTTCGGCGCCTTCCGGGCCGACCCGAACTGGATCGCCGCCAAGGAAGCCTCCGAGAAGAAGGCCGGTGGCTCGCTGACTATCGCCCAGCCTAACGGCGTGAAGTCCGAGTTCCTCAAGCCGACCGACTACTCGTTCGTCAAGTAACTAGACCTGAAGCCTGGACCAAAGCCCCTCCATCGAGGGGCTTTTTTGTGCCTCAAGGAGTAGATTAAAGACACACCATTCGGTTCGACCTCTACCAGCAAAAGCTCAACCTAGTTTCATGGATTCCCCCGCATCCTCCCGACGTCGCTTCCTATCGTCCTCTCTGCTCGGGCTCGGCGCCTTGGGCGCCCTGACCAAGCTCGATGCCGCTTCGACCTCGGCGACCTTCACCGAGCCAGCTCGCGAATTATCCGTCGACGACTGGGCGGATGTCATCGTCTGCGGCGCCGGCCCCGCCGGCGTCACCGCCGCGATCTCCGCCGCCCGGGCCGGTGCGAAGGTGCGACTGCTTGAAACCCACGGATCCCTCGGGGGCGTCTGGACCTCCTCCTTGCTCGGGTACCTGCTGGATTTCGACAAGCCAGGCTTCAATCAGGAATTGGTCCGTCGTCTGCGCGAGCGTGACGCGATCAACGGCCGCGGCGCGAATGACATCTCTTATCACCCGGAAGAGATGAAGCTGTTGCTCGAAGAGCTCTGCCTCGCCGCTGGCGTGAAAGTCCACCTGCACACGCGGGTCGCTTCCGTGATCAAAGATGGACGCAAAGTCGTCGGCGTCGTCACGGAATCCAAGTCCGGACGTCAGGCCTGGCGGGGCCGGACGCTCATCGATACGACCGGCGACGGCGATGTCGGCGCGCTCGCCGGCAATAGCTTTGAACTCGGAGTCGATAACTCCTGCCCCTGCCAGCCGATGAGCATGTGCGCGCTGCTGACCTGTGATGATGTCGCCGCGCTCAACGCCTACGTGCGCTTCGGTGATGGTTACGAAAATAACGACCGCTACGGTCACAAGAAGCGCTTGCTGGCCGAGCTTCGCCGGGCCGGCTCTGACCCCAGTTACCAAGCGCCCACGTTCTTTCCGGTTCGCGGAAACCTCATCCTGGCGATGCTCAATCACGAGTATGGCGTGAATGCGACCGACGCCGAAGCCGTGACCGCGGCTACGTTACGAGCCAGGGCCGAGGTGAATTCCCTCGTGCGCGGCCTCCGTTCCCTAGGCGGACCCTGGAAAGGCATGCAAGTCGTCGCGACCGCGGAGCAGATCGGGGTACGGGATGGTCGCCGCCTGGCGGGCCGCTACACCGTGGTCAAGAACGACGTCGCCAACGGAGCCAGACATGACGACGCCGTCGTGCGCGCCACCTTCTCCGTCGATGTCCACGCGCTGACCAAGGAGAAGTCGGCCTATTCGAACATGGGCGTGAAGGTGAAGCCTTACGACATCCCCCTCCGCGCCCTGATCGCCCGCGACGTCGACGGTCTGATGATGGCCGGTCGCTGCATCAGCGGCGACTTCATCGCCCACGCCAGCTATCGTGTGACCGGTAACGCCGTCGCCATGGGCGAAGCCGCCGGCGTCACCAGTGCTCTCGCTGCATCGTCTAAGCGCGCCCCGCACGAGGTCAGCTGGACCGAAGCAGCCGCCCTCCTCCCTAAGGTCCGCATGGGATAAAATGAGGTAGGGACATCACCACGTGGTGTCCTAAGTTCCCTCGTGATTACATTCAGGACAGCACGTGGTGCTGTCCCTACCTTCACGCCTTCCCCGGCACCGACGGCACCTCGGCCGGGAGCTTCACGATGCCCTTTTCGAAGTCGAGCGGACCGACGGAGGCCTTGAGATTGTAGTAAGGAGACTTCTCGTGCTTGAGGAGGTCGTCGAACTTCACCATGTCGCCGGTGTAGGCGGAGATCCGACCCATGATGACGGCGAGATTGGTCTCGGCGATCTGGCGGGCGTCGTTGAGCGGCTTGCCATCATAGGCGCCACGGATGAGGGCGACATGTTCCTGGGTCAATGAGTGGTCGCTTTCCAGTTTGATGGCGGGGATGTCGACCTGCTTCTGACCGAACATCTTTCCTGAGCCGAAAGCGGAACCGGACGCTCCGGTGAAGAACTCACCCACGCGGTTGGTGACACCGGTGATCTGGCGGCACTGGCTGTGGATGCGCACGCCGTCGCCGAAATCGAAGTCGACGCTGAAGAAGTCGAACATGTTACCGGTCTCGCGACGGGCCCGACCGCCGAAACCAAGGGCGCTGACCGGGGTACGACCGAGGAACCAGATGGCGACGTCGACGTTATGGATGTGCTGTTCGACGATGTGGTCGCCGGAGAGTTCGGTGAAGTTGAGCCAGTTACGGTTCATGTAATCGGCGTCGGTATCACCCTTGGCCCGACGACGGATCCACGGCACGGTACCGTTCCATTGGACCACGCCGCCGCGGAGCGCGCCGATGGCGCCGGCGTCGATGAGCGCTTTGTTCTTAAGGTAGGAGGCGTCATGACGACGCTGGGTGCCCGCCACGACCGAGAGTCCCTTCTTCTTGGCTTCTTCGCCGGTGGCGATGATGGCCCGGGCGCCGACCGGGTCGACGGCGACGGGCTTCTCGATGAAGCAGTGCTTGCCCGCGGCGACGGCGGCGGCGAAGTGGACCGGACGGAAGGCCGGCGGGGTGGCCATGAGCACGAAGGCGCAATCGGTGGCCATGACCTTCTGATAAGCGTCGTATCCTACGAAGACCTTCGTGGCCGGGAGCTTGTAAGTCTCATTGAGCTGCTTCGCGCGGTCTTCGAAGGCGTCCGCCAGGGCGACGACCTCAGCTTGCGCGCCCAGGATCTTACAAGCGGCGATGAACTGGCTGAGGGCACCGGTTCCGCGTCCGCCGCATCCGATCAAGGCGACCTTGATCTTACTCGGGACCGGCTGTCCACGAAGGACAGCCGGGGCAGCCGCCAAGGCGAGGCCGCCAAGGGCCATGGTAGAGACGAAATCGCGACGAGGGATGGGGTGTTCCATGGTTTGAGATTGTGGGGGTGACTGAGGGGTCTCAAAGGTTTTCTCACCCCCATGACCTCCATAAGTCCGAAGAAAGCGCTGACCTGGATTGGCCTTATCCTCGGGGTCTCCCTGATCGTCGGCGCAACCGGGGCTGGCTTCCTGCATGCCTTGGAGGCGGTCACCCGCCTATTCCAGTCAACCCCCTGGCTCATCGTCTCCCTGCCTTTCATCGGCCTTCTGACCCTCTGGCTCTACAAGGGCCCGTTGAAGGCC
>JBILXR010000132.1:0-5552 GCA_044378215.1 Opitutales bacterium | reverse complement strand
GCGAGCAGGCCGCGGATGTCCAGGCCCTGCAGGGCCGCCGGCAGCAGCCCGACCGGACCGATCTCGCTCGTACGGCCGCCGACCCAATCCCACATGGGGAAACGCGCGAGCCACTTTTCGGTGACGGCGACTTGGTCGAGCTGGCTGCCTTCGCCCGTGACGGCGACGGCATGGGCGGCGAAAGAAAGTCCGGCCTGCTTCCAGCGGAGCGCGGCTTCGAGCTGGCCGTTGCGGGGCTCGGGCGTGCTGCCGGATTTCGAGGTCACGATCGCCAGCGTGGTGCCCAGTCGGCCGCCGAGGCCGTCGAAGACGCGATCGATGCCGTCCGGGTCGGTGTTGTCGATGAAGTGCACGCGAAGCTTGTCCGCCTTGCCGCCCAGGGCGTCGGCCACGAACTGCGGTCCGAGGGCCGAGCCGCCGATGCCGATGCAGAGGAGGTCGGTGAACTTGCCGGCGGAGCCTCTGACTTGGCCGGCGTGGACCTGCGCGGCGAAACCGGCGATGGCTTCGACGGCCGCCTTCACATCGGCGGCGATCTTCGCGTCGGGCGCGAGTTCCGGGGCGCGCAGCCAGTAGTGGCCGACCATGCGTTTCTCGTCCGGGTTGGCGACCGCGCCCTTTTCCAAGGCGGCCATGTCGGCGAAGGCCTTGGCGATGGCCGGCGCCATCTTCTCGGCGAAACCCGCCGGCGCCGGCGCGCGGCTGAAGTCGAGCGAGACGCCGAGTTCAGGGAAGTTGAGGAGCTGCTGGCGGTAGAGGTCGAAGGATGAGGCCACGATGCTCGCATTCTCCCTCGCCCCTCGGGGCTTGCAACAAAAAGGGCGGTCCGCCGAGGCGTCCGCCCTTTCATTTCCTCCCCGGAAGACCTCAGTCGCCGTCGGTGATGGCGCCTTCGGAGGCCGACTTCACTTGTTTGGCGTATTTGGCCAGCACGCCACGCTTTTCCTTGCAGGGGGCGGGCTGCCAATCCTTGAGACGTCGGGCGATCTCTTCGTCCGAAAGGCCGAGGTTGAGCTCGTTCTTCACCGCGTCGATGTGGATGCGGTCGCCGTTCTTCACGATGGCCAGCGGGCCGCCGACCGCGGCTTCGGGAGAGATGTGGCCGACGACGAAACCGTGGCTGCCACCGGAGAAACGGCCGTCGGTGATCAGCGCCACCGTCTTGCCCATGCCCTTGCCCATGACGGCGCTGGTGGGTCCGAGCATCTCGCGCATGCCGGGGCCGCCCTTAGGGCCTTCGTTGCGTATGACGATCACGTGGCCGTCCTTCACTTCGCCGTCGAGGATACCGCGGAGCGAGGCCTCTTCGGATTCGTAGACGATGGCGTGGCCCGTGAAGGAGCTGCCTTCCTTGCCCGTGATCTTGGCGAGCGCGCCGTGCGGGGCGAGGTTGCCGCGGAGGACGCGCAGGTGGCTGTCGGCCTTGATGGGGTTGCTCATCGGGCGCACCACGTCCTGGTCGGCGGAGTAGGGGCCGACGTTCGCAAGGTTCTCCGCCACCGTCTTGCCGGTGACGGTCATGCAGTCGCCATGGAGCAGGCCGGCGTCGAGGAGCATCTTGAGGAGCGGCTGGAGGCCGCCGATGCGCACGAAGTGCGCCATGTTGTATTTGCCGCTCGGCTTCAGGTCCGCCAGCACGGGGACCTTGCGGCCGATGCGTTCGAAGTCTTCCAGGGTGATCTTGATCCCTGCGGAGTGGCCGATGGCGATGAGGTGCAGGACGGCGTTCGTTGATCCACCGAGGGCGATCACGGTGACGATCGAGTTCTCGATCGCCTTCTTGGTGATGATGTCCGACGGACGGATGTTCTTCTTGAGCAGTTCGAGCACGGCTTGGCCGGCGCGTTCGCAGTCGACCAGCTTGTCCTTGGAATTCGCCAGCTGCGCGGAGCTGTCGGGCAGGCTCAGGCCCATGGCTTCGATGGCCGAGGCCATGGTGTTGGCGGTGTACATGCCGCCGCACGAGCCTTCGCCCGGGATGGAGCACTTCTCGATTTCCTTCAGCTCGGCGTCGTCGATCTGCTTGGCGGCGTGCTGGCCGACGGCCTCGAAGACGGTGACGATGTCGGCGGCCTTGCCCTTGTGCAGGCCGGGGACGATGGTGCCGCCGTAGACGAACACGGAGGGACGGTTCATGCGGGCCATCGCCATGACGCAGCCGGGCATGTTCTTGTCGCAACCCCCGATGGTGACGAGGCCGTCGAAGCCTTCGGCGCCGGTCACGGCTTCGATGGAGTCCGCGATGATCTCACGCGAGACGAGCGAGTAGCGCATGCCGGGGGTGCCCATCGAGATGCCGTCGGAGACGGTGATGGTGCCGAAAATCACCGCTTTTCCACCGGCCGCATCGGCGCCCTTGGCGGCCTCGGTGGCCAGGCGGTCGATGTGCATGTTGCAAGGGGTGACCATGGACCAGGTCGAGGCGATGCCGACCACGGGCTTCTGGAAGTCGGCGTCATCGAAGCCCACCGCCCGGAGCATCGCTCGGCTGGGGGCGCGATCGGGGCCGTCGACGACGGCGGCGGAGTGTTGGCGGGCGTGCTCGGGAGTGCTCATGGGATGTGAAAAGTCTGCGGTTGTCAGGGGATGGTCGCCCCCTAGATAAGAGGGCAGGGAGCCGGACACTGAACCGCCCTGACGCTCCCTTACAATCCGATTTAAGACCCCCTTCGTCCCGTGGAATTCAATCTCAAGAAAATCATCAAGGCGCTCCTGTTCTCGACCTCCGAGGCGGTGTCCATCAAGGACATCCAGAAGGTCGTGCAGCGCTATCATGCCCAGGTTGCCGCCGAGAAGCAGCCCGACCTGCTGGAAGCCGCCGGTGAGCCCACCGTCCTGCCCGCCGGTCCGCCCGTCCAGGAAGTGATCCAGGACATCATCGACCAGGTCCCGACTTTGCTGACGGCCACCCAGATCCGTGAAGCCGTCGACGCCCTCGAAGCCGAGATGCGCGAAGCCAACGACGCCTGTCGCATCCTGCAAGGGCCGGAGGGCTTCCGCCTCGTGATCTCCCCGGCCTACGCCGACTGGGTCCGCCTGCTCCGCGGGGAGCCCCGCCCGCAGCGCCTCAGCCCGGCCTCGCTCGAGACGCTTTCCATCGTCGCCTACCGCCAGCCGGTCACCCGCTCGGAGATGGAAGCCATCCGCGGCGTCTCCGTCGACAGCGCGCTCACGCGTCTGCTCGAACTCGAACTCGTCGCCGTGACGGGCCGCGCCGACCTCCCGGGTCGTCCGCTGCAGTACGGCACGACCGACAAGTTCCTCGATTTCACGGGCCTGCGTTCCCTCGGCGAACTGCCGGCCTCCGACGTGCTTTCCCCCGCGCAGATTTCGGAATGGATCACGCGCGCCACGACGCCGGTCGAAGTCGGCGACGCCGAAGTCGGCCTGCCGCTCGAAGACCATTCCGCCGCCGCGGTCGCCACCGAGCCGCCGCCCGAACCTGAGACGCCCGGCGCATGAGCCTCGAAGACCATCGCCGCGAGGTCGACCGCATCGACCGAGAGATTCTTCGCCTGCTTGGCGAACGCCTGCAGGTGGCCCGCGCCATCGGCGAGGCCAAGCTGAAGTCCGGCGCGCCGGTCTACGCCCCGCAGCGCGAAGAGCAGCTGCTGCGCTCCATCGCCGAGGCCGCTCCCGCCATCCCCGCCTCCGGCCTTCGCGCCGTCTACCGCGAGATCATCTCGCTCTCCATCGGCGCCCAGATGGCCAAGCCGGTCGCCTATCTCGGGCCGGAAGGTTCCTTCACCCAGCAGGCCCAGATCCGCGCCTTCGGTACCAGCGTGCCTTCGCTGCCCCTGCGCGCCATCGGCGACGTCTTCGCCGCCGTCGAATCCGGTGAGGCTTCCTATGGCGTCGTCCCGGTCGAGAATTCCACCGAGGGCGTCGTCAGCCATTCGCTCGACCTCCTCGCGGAGTCCGACCTGAAGGTCGTCGCCCAGGTCACCCTTTCGGTCGAGCAATGCCTGGTCGGCCAAGGCCCGCTCGACCAGGTGACCAAGGTGCTCTCCAAGGATATCGCCCTCGCGCAGTGCCGCGGCTGGCTCTCCCGTCATCTGCCCGCGGCCTCGCTCGTCGAGACCGACAGCACCGCGGCCGCCGTCGAACTCGTCGCGCGCTCGCCGCAAGGCCAGGCCGCCGTCGCGTCCGCCACCGCTGCCGAATCGCGCGGCGTCCCCATCCTCGCCCGCGGCATCCAGGATCGCCGCGACAACGCCACGCGCTTCTTCGTCATCGCCAAATCCGCCAACGCGGTGGGCGCTCCCGAGGAGGTGACGAGCGTCGTCCTCACCCTCAAGCACGAACCCGGCGCGCTGCAGGGCGCGCTCGCGGCCTTCTCCGACCGCGGTATCAACCTCATCCGCATCGAATCGCGCCCGAGCCATCGTCGCGCCTGGGAGTACCTGTTCTTCATCGACTTCCCGGGTCACTGGGAGACGCCGGCGGTCCAGGCGGCCATCGGCGAGCTTAAGCCTCGCTGCGAGGTCGTGAAATGGCTCGGCAGCTATCCCCAGACCGCCGGATGAGCCGACGCGCGCTCGGCGGCTTGATGCTGGCCGTGCTGGTCGCGGGAGTCCTGTGGTCTGGTTTCGCCTGGTGGCGCGCGTGGTCTGCTCCGCTCGTCACCGTCGTGTTCCGTCCTTCCTTCTCCGTCGAAGGCATCGCCACCGGCACGCCGGTGCGCGTCAAAGGCGTCACGGTCGGGCAGGTGGTCTCCATCGGCCTCGACGCCGACACGGACGGGTGCCTGCGCCCGCTCGTCAACTTGAGCCTCGACCCGGCCGCGCTCGAAGACCGCGGCTTCGCCGACCGCCTCCGCGGCGATCGGCTCGGCGAAGAGGTCGCCCGCGGGCTGCGGGCCCGGCTGATCACGGTCAATCCGTCCTCCGGCCTGCTGCAGGTCGAATTGGTCTGGGACACCGTCGCGGCCCCGCCGATGGTCGCCCTACGCCGCGATGAGATCCCTCCCGTCGGTGATGCGTTCGGCCGCCGGCTCGAAGGTTTCGTCGACCAGCTCGAGCGTTTGGCGCAGGCCGACCTCGTCGGCCTAGCCGCCGACCTCGACCGGGACCTCGACCGCTGGTTGATCGCCGCCGACCCGGCCCGCGCGGCCCGATTCTCCGCGGACCTCGTCACGCGCACCGCCGCCGTCCGCGAAGCCACCGACGCGGACGCCTTGGGTGAACGCGCGCGGCGTTTCACCGAAGCTTCCCGCCGGCTCCGCGGTGCGGTGGAGCAAGCCGAACGCGGCCTCGACGACGAGACGCTCGCTCTCCTGCAGGTCCGCCTCGCCGATGCGGCCGCGGCCCTCGCTTCCTTCGGCGCGGCCCTCGAGGGTTCGCAGTCGGGCATGGCCGCCGCCGCGGGCGATATTTCCGGGGTTCTCCGTGCGGTCTCCGAAGGCGCCCGGTCTTGGAAGAAGAAGGCTGCCGGACTTACGACCGAGCCCCAGCCCCGCTGAGGGAACAGGCTTGCGGCGGACCCCCGGAGCGGGGATAGGTGAGGGGCATTTACCCGCCATGGCCGACCCGACCGACAAGATGGAATCCATC
>JBILXR010000012.1:0-20399 GCA_044378215.1 Opitutales bacterium | reverse complement strand
CTGCCGATGACGATGGCGACCTTGAGGAACGAGAAGTCCAGGTTCGTCATGAACACCACGGCCGTCAGGGCGACGACGAGCGCGCCGGTGGCCATGCAGGCCGGGATGAGGATCTCGCCGGGGTTACCCTTGGTGACGATGGCGGTGTAGTAGATGAGCGGGACGAAGATGATAGCCTGCAGGAGGACGTAGAGGCCCAGGCCAGCATACTGCGCGAGGCGGGAGGCACGGCTGAAGGCGAGGGACTGGGCGGCGGTGGTGCCGAGCCAGAAGAGGACCATCACCCCGAGCATGCCCCAGGAGCCGACGCCGGCGATGGCGCGCATGAACGTCTCGGCCACGCCGGAGACGAAGAGACCGAAGAGAGCGATCGCGAAGGCGCCGAAGGCGGCGGCCACCAAGCCGTAGGTACGGCGGAAGAAGGCGGCGCGGTCAGCGGCCGGGGCGTCAGCGACGATGAAGGGATTGGATTCCATACCCTCAATCTTAGCCCTTTCCCCCGACAGTCAAGTCAGCCCCGCCCTTCACGGGTTACGAAACCGTGCTGAAATTATCCTGAACCTTCGGCCCAAAGGCCCAAAGGGATGCTCCTCCGCCACCCGCTGGACCAAAAGTTCGCAGGCCATCGCCCCCGCGACGCTTTCCGCCTGGCCGACGACCTTGAAGGTGTCACCGCGCACGGTGAGCAACGGCGACCAGGCCTCCAGGAGATCGGTTTCCTCGAGCCTCAGCGGCCAACCAGGCGCCATCTCGGTTGGGACAAGGTTGATTCCGCTCTCCGCGAGCGAACGCGCCAGCAGACCCGAGCGAGCAAATGATCGCAACGACGAGTAAGGCCACCCACAGCCCGGCTGCAGTTCGACGATCTTCTGCGACCAGGCCTTCAGCCGCCCCTCATCGATACGCCTGACCAACTGCGCGCCCTGAGCGGCCTCGGCGGCGAGCGGAGACAGGGCCATCAAAGCTTCATCGCCTAAGTCCAACGAAACCATCGCCCCCCATTTGGCCTGTCCGGCTCCGGAAGGACGCGTGAAAAACAACGGACCGGACAGCATCGGAGGTTCGAACGGGCCGCCCGCATCCGCACGCCACGCCCCCGTCGCGCCTCGCAGGAAACATTCCCAGGCCGCCGGGTCGCGCGAGTTGACGTTCCACGGCCCGATCACGAAGAAATCCTTGGCCGATGGTTCACCGACGGCCGCTTCCGCATTCGCAGGGAGGAAGAATGGTTGATGGGAAATGACGCCCGCCTCAGGCACGGTCGGCGGAGCGGAGAAAAAACCACTGTCCAGCCACTGGTGCCAACTCGTTCCCGCCTTAGACTCCAGATGCCGCAACGAACCCACGGAGAGATGCGGCCAGCCGGGCATGTCGCGCAGGCGAAACGAGGCGAAGACCCCCGGCTTACCAGCGTCATGACGATTCACCCGCAGATCCCACAGCGGCCCCGCCAAGGGGGATGCATCCTGATCCACGACATCCAAAGCCGATAGCAAAGGCGATTCCACGGACCACTCCGCCGCATCTTCAGGCTGCCGGAAATCCCAGCAGGTTCGCTGGAAGACGCCCGCCCCGGCCGAAGAACGGAATGCCGCTGATGAACGAGGTTTCAACCTGACGCGCAGGCACGCGCGACGTTCGCTCAAGACGTAACCGGCGCTGTCTTCCCGGGAATAGTCTTCGCCTGTCGTCCTGAAACCGAAATCAGGGAAAGCCACCTCCCTCAAGGTGATCACCGGGTCGGACGGATAGGCCGCGATCGGCTCCTCACGCGAAGGTTCCCCGGAGTAAGGACGGAGATGCACCGTGACCTTCTGTCGAAAGCGGACGGCCACCTCGATCCGATCGGCCGGCACGAATGTCGTCGGCCCGGGACGACGCCAACCTGGGCCATGCGGACGACGATCCAGACGCCACGTCGTCTTAGACAAGATGCGCGCCAACCCCTGAGGCTGAGCCTCTTCCGTCGGATTAAGGAAGGCATACGCCTCACCAGGCAATAATCCACGGCCGGCCATGCCCGATGTCTCCGCATCAGCCATCTCGACCCAGAACCAAAGCCCACGCTCGCGTGGCCCTTGGCGCACGACCCCGAAATCCTCCTGCGGACAGTCATCCAGATCGACGATGATCGTCGCGCCCGTCTCCAGGTTCGTCACGGTCACTTCGGGAGCGCCGATCAACTCACAGAGGAAGAGCTTCCCTTGCGGGCCGGCCAGGACCGGCACCGTCAAAGGATTCCAGAGTACGCCAGATCCATGAAAACGCAGCCGATGACGGCCATCATGACGGGAGTTGAAGAATCCGAGACTGAGCCGGAAATCACTCAGCACCGGCAGTGTCGTAAGCCTTCGATCTGCTTCGACGACCGAGCATATCGGACGACCCCGCGACGGGAGCTGCGACCAGGCCGCCCCTGACAAGACTTGAGCTATCTCCGGCCCAGCCGCTTCGGCTAGCCCGGCGGGCTTGGATAGATCCTGCTTCCAGCCACCGCGCACGGAGTCCGTCAACAGACCACGGACCTGCCAGGTCTGCCCAGGGCTGAGGGTCTCCCCGCCGCTGGCGGCATAAAGGGCGGATCCGCCCAGCTCCAGGGCAACGACCTGAGCCGAGGTTGGCTCAGCCACCAAGGCAAGGGGGAGTTTGGGCCGGCCCGCTTCACTTCTCGCCCAAGCCGATGCCCTCCGGCTCGCCATCGGTCGGGCGGCGAGATCGGAGGACAAGGATAGGTCTTCGACCCTCCAGCGCCATCGAAGTCCGTCGTGTTCAGCCTCCCCCTCGGGGACCAAGACCGCCGAACCCCGACCGACGCGGAGCCCGGCCGGTTCAACTTGATAAGTATAGGCGACATCCGGACCCGCGGCCGACTGCAGCGCAGCCAGGCCACGCAGGGCCGCCCCCTGGGCGGCCGCACGCAAGCCAGCTTGGGCGGCGAAATGGCTGGCCGAGGCGCTCTCCGTCCGACCGAGACCCGCCAGGAGGAAAATCAGGCCCAGACAGGCCGACATGGCCAGGAGGGCCAGCAAGAGTGCTAATCCATTTCTCTTATGCATCGATGAGGAATAAGCCCCATCCTCTTTCCATTGATATCAAACCGCAAAACAGGAGATATCTCATGTATCAATTCCATGAAGACATCATTGCGTAAACTCCGCGTCACCCGGCCGCCGGCCGGACTTCCTAGTTACCCGCAGCCCCTCAAGCCTTCGGGCAAGGACGGCATCCCGAACAAGAGGCGCGTGCTGGTCGTGGAAGACCAGTCGGCGGTGTGCGACCTGGTCTCGGAGATGGTCCAGTCCCATCCGCGTTGCGTCTCGGTCGGCACGGCCTCCGACGGGCTCAGCGCCATCGAACTCGCCCTGCGCCTCAAGCCCGACATCCTGGTGCTCGACGTGATCATGCCCGGCGTGGGCGGCATCGAGATCCTGCGCCGGCTCGGCGGCAGCCTGCCGGCGATGAAGGTGCTGATCTTCTCCGGCAAGCAGGAGCCGCACATCGTCCGGGCCCTCATGCAGGCCGGCATCCATGGCTTCGTGAACAAGAACGGCCCGCTGTCCGAACTCCGCAAGGCCCTCGAGGCGCTGTCACTCGGCAACACCTGGTTCAACGAGGACTTCAGCCGCACCGTCCGGCAGGCCCTCGCCTCCCCTTCCTTCCTCGGCGACGGCATGATCGACCTGCTCACCCCGCGCGAACGCGAGATCGCCGTCCTCATCGCCCAGAGCCACAGCAGCAAGGAAGTCGCCGGCCGCCTGCATATCAGCATCAAGACCGCCGAGAACCACCGGGCCAACCTGATGCGCAAGCTGGGCGTCCGCGACGTGGCCGGGCTGGTCCGCTTCGTGGTCCGGCAGGGCCTGGTCGACCCGACTTCGGAATAAGATTGTTACCAGGCGACGCCTTTTTGCGTTCGCCTGCGGGACGGGGTCGGCCATGATCAGGTTCACCCCCATGAAGACCTCCGTCCGTAAGGCGAAATCCGTCGTGGTCGTGGAAGACCAGACGGCCATCTGCGAGCTGATCATCGAGATGCTCGAGGCCCGCGACGTCTACCGCGTGCTGGGCTCGACCGCCGACGGCCACGAAGGCCTGGCGCTCGCGAAGCAGCTCAAGCCGGACATCCTCATCCTGGACATCCTCCTCCCCGGCATCAGCGGCCTGGAAGTCCTCCGTCAGCTGCACGAGACGCAGCCCGACCTCAAGGTGCTGATCTTCTCCGCGAAGTCCGAGAAGCAGATCGCCCGCGGCCTCCTCAAGACCGGGGTGCGCGGCTACGTGCCGAAGAGCGCCCGCCTTTCCGAACTCCGCCAGGCGGTGGACGCCGTCGCCGCCGGCGATACGTGGTTCAGCGAGGCCTTCCAGCAGGCAACCGCCGACGCGCTCACCGCCCCGGAAAGCGACGTCGACGCCAAGGGCGCGACGCTCACCGAACGCGAGAAGGAGATTGCGATCCTGCTGGCGAAGAGCTTCTCGAGCAAAGAGGTCGCGGTGAAGCTCGATATCAGCGCCAAGACCGTCGAGAACCACCGCACGAACCTGATGCGCAAGCTCGGCGTCCACGACGTCGCCGGCGTCATCCGCTTCGTCGTCCGCCAAGGCCTCTACGATCCGACGGAAGGCTGAGCAGATCAGTAATGATAGCGGGCCTGGAGGACGTAGATGACGCCCTTCTCGACCCGATAGACCAAGCGGTGCTCCAACGTGATCCTTCGAGACCACCAGCCCGAGAGGTCGCCCTTCAAGGGCTCAGGCTTACCCACGCCCTTGAAAGGGGTCTTGGCGATGTCAGCCAGCAGGCGCTCGAGCCTTTCATAGGTGCGCGGCTCCGCCTGCGCCCAGTAAGCCCGATCTTCCAAGGCGCCCGACGACCAGCGGACCTCAGCCACGGGAAGCCTTCTTGAACTTACCGGCCTTGAATTCGGAAAGGCCCTTGCGCAGGCGGTCGGCATTACGCGGAGAGGAAAGCAGATGGAAGGTCTCGGCCATCGCGGCATACTCGGCGGCATCGACTAGCACCACGGAGGCGGCGCCGTTCCGGGTGATGGCCACGGGTTCGCGATCCGCATTGGCCGCCTCCATGAGGCTGGCGAGCTGATTGCGGGCGTCGGTGTAGGAGACGGTCTTCATGCGAACAGGATGCCGGTTGTACAGAATTCTGTCAAGTGGGTCGCCGGATCGTTCTGCGGATGTAACCAATTTCATGCCCCATCATAGCTTTTCGCACCGCCCGAAGGAAATGGGGTCGATGCATCAGGGCACCGTTAAGTCCGCCCCTCGGCTTGCGTCCAGAGGGTTTCCGCCTCCCAATGAGGGCCTCCCTTCCATGACCACTACAGCCCGCGCCTACGGTTCCGCCGCTCCCACCTCCCTGCTCGCCCCGATGCAGATCGCCCGGCGCGCCCCCGGCCCGACCGATGTCGCGATGGAGATCCTCTTCTGCGGCGTCTGCCACTCCGACGTCCATACGGCCCGCGGCGAATGGCCAGGCACGAACTATGCCTGCGTCCCGGGACACGAAATCGTCGGTCGCGTCACCGCGGTGGGCGCCAAGGTCACGAAGGTCAAGATCGGCGACATCGGCGCCACGGGCTGCATGGTCGATTCCTGCCGCACCTGCCCGAGCTGCCGGAAAGGCTTGGAGCAGTTCTGCCACACGGGAGCCACGTTCACCTATAACAGCCCCGACAAGCACCTCGGCGGCCATACCTTCGGCGGCTACTCCTCCCATATCGTCGTCGACGAAGCCTTCACCCTCCGCGTCCCGCAGGGTCTGGACCTCGCCGCCACGGCCCCCCTACTCTGCGCCGGCATCACGACCTATTCGCCCCTCCGTCACTGGAAGGTCGGCCCGGGCCAGAAGGTCGGCGTGGTCGGCCTCGGCGGCCTCGGCCACATGGGCGTGAAGTTCGCCCGAGCGTTCGGCGCGCACGTCGTGCTCTTCACCACATCGCCGTCCAAAGTCGCCGACGGCCTCCGCTTGGGCGCCCATGAAGTCGTCGTCTCGAGCGATCCCGCCGCGATGGCCAAGCACGGTTGCTCCTTCGACTTCATCCTGGACTGCGTCTCGGCCCAGCACGATCTCAACGCCTACATGGCGCTCCTCAAGCTCGACGGCACGCTCTGCCTCGTCGGCGTGCCGGAGAAGCCCTTGGCGGTCCACGCCTTCAGCGTGATCATGCCGCGCCGTAACTTCGCCGGCTCCTGCATCGGCGGCATCGCCGAGACCCAGGAGATGCTCGATTTCTGCGCGAAGCACGGGATCGTCTCGGATATCGAGCTGATCTCGATCCAGCAGATCAACGAAGCCTGGAACCGGATGATCAAGCAGGACGTCCGTTATCGTTTCGTGATCGACATGGCTTCGCTGAAGTCGGCGTAAGCCGGCTTTAGAGGAGGAATCTCCGCGCTTCCTTCCGCCACCGACCAAGGTGGGTCAGGTTAAGGTGATTCGGCGAAGGCCGAGGGCCTTTGACACCCTGTTTTTATCGGCAAAAATAGCAGCCGTGAAACCTGCGCCTGTCGTCCTGATCACCGGTGCCGCGGCTGGCATCGGCAAAGCCACCGCCCTCGCGTTCGCGCGCCGCGGGTATCGTCTCGTCGTGACCGATCTCCAGGCCGAGAGCGGCCCCGGCCTGCTCGCCGAACTCCGGGCCGCCGGCGGCGACGCCCGCTACGTGGTCGCCGATCAGTCCAAGGAAGCCGACGCGATCCTGGCCGTGGAGACGGCGATGGAGACTTTCGGACAACTCGACGTGGCGATCAACAACGCCGGTACGGAGGGCAATCAGACCTTGAGCCTCGAACATCAGACCGACGCCAACGTGCGGCGCACCTTGAGCGTGAACACGGAAGGCGTCCTCTGGTGCCTTAAGCACGAGATTCCCGCCCTGCGGCGCTCCGGCGGCGGCGCGATCGTCAACGTCAGTTCCGTAGCCGGCCATATCGGACTCGAAAGCTGCGCGGCCTACGTCGCTAGCAAGCATGCCGTCGAAGGCCTGACCAAGGCGGCCGCGCTCGAAGTCGCCCGCCACGGCATCCGGGTCAACGCGGTCGCGCCGGGCGCCATCCAGACCGACATGATCGACCGCGCAGTCGGCATCGGCGACACCGACGCCCGGCGGGCCATCGAAGGCATGCATCCGCTGGGTCGCATGGGGACACCGGAGGAAGTCGCCGCCGCCATCCTCTTCCTCGCCTCGGAAGAGGCCTCCTTCATCACCGGCCAGAGCCTCGCCGTCGACGGCGGTTGGCTGGCCCGCTGAGACCCGAAGCTATGCTCGAATATCACGTCACCGCCCATCGCCTCGACAGTCACGGCAGCCTGGTCGCCGCGAAGGATGCCAGTCTGATCGCCGATACGGACCTCGCCGGCCGCTCCGATGCCTTCAATCCGGTCGAGCTGCTCCTCGGCGCCCTCTCGGGCTGCCTCATCAAAGGCGCCGAGCGCGTCCTGCCAGTCCTCGACTTCAAGCTGAACGGCCTTGAAGTGAGCCTCCACGCGGTCCGCCAGGACAGCCCGCCGAGACTGCTCTCCATCGATTACCTCATCACGGTCGATACCGACGAGCCGGACCAACGGATCGAGCTGCTGCATACGAATATCAGGAAGTACGGCACGATCTCGAACACGCTGGCCCTAGCGGTACCGATTGAAGGCAAGATCGTCCGCAAAGGCTGAACCGGCCGGAGCCTGCCGACGGCCTACTTCTTGAGGTCGGCGGCGATCGCGGCGTGGTAATCAGCCAGCGCGGTGAAGAAATCCGCCTGCGCAGTGACTTCCGAGAACTGGGCTTCGAGCAAAGCCTGCTCGCGGATCTGCAAGGCAAGAAGGTCCGTGGCGCCCTGGCTGAAACGCGTCTGTTCGGCCTTCACGAGGACGGCGGACAATTCGACGTTACGCTTCGCGGCGCCGAGCAGTTCATGGGCGGCGGCCAAGGCGGACCAGCCGTCCTTGACCTCGACGCGGATGCGGTCGCGGACGAAATAAAGATCCTGCTCCAGACGACGCAGTTCCGCTTCGGAGACCTGGGTGCGGCCTAAGGCTTCGTTCCGCTGGATCGGCAGACGAAACTCAAGTCCGGCGCGTGATTCATCCCGACGAACGTCGGTATAAGGTCCGTCGCCCTGATTACGGGTGATGCCGAAGGTCAGATCAAGATTCGGCAGGGTCGCGTTACGCGCGAGACGTAGATCGATCTCGACCTTCTCCTTCAACAACCGCACCCGACGGAGCTCGGGACGAAGCTCCGCCACGGCCTCGAGCAACGAGACATCGCCCATGCGCTCGGGGAGTTCGGCGGCGGGCAGCTCCTTAGGCAAGCGATCGCGGGCGGGCGTGATCGGCTGGTCATCCGGTCCACGATAGAACAAGGAAAGTTCCAAGGCGGCGGCCTCGAAACGACGGCGGGCTTGGGTGGCGATCAGCTGGCGGCTCACGATGAGGCGCTCGTTGTCGGTGACGACGATCGGGGCGACCATCCCCTTCTTGGCCTGCTCGGTCAGCGCGGCGGCGCGGTCTTCAGCCACCTTCAGCTGCTCGCGGGCGACGGTCTCGCGGAGACCGGCGGCGGCCCACTGGTAATAGGAGCGGGTGGCGGAACGGATGATGTCGAGCTGCTGGCGCTCGATGAACGGGTCGGCCAGATTCAGATCCAACCGGGCCTTCAGCCGCTCGGCGCGCTGGCGGTCGATCGGGCCGTCGCGGAGCAGGTTGAAGCGCAGGCCCGCGCGGAATTCGCCGTCCCGTTGGGTGCGGTCCTTGTCGTAGTCGGCCAACAGGCCGCTGCTGCGACGATAACCCGCGAAGACATTGGCCCCCCAGAAAGGCAGGCGTTGCTCCAAGGCGACGTCGGTGGTCTCGCCGTCGTAATAGCCCTTCGGGGTGATGCCCGCCCGCAAAGCGAAACCCAAGTCGAAGGCTCCGTCCGCCTGACGCAGGCGTCCGGCGGCGATATCCTGCTCGATCATCGCGATGAGCAAGGGCGGATAGCGCTCCTTGACGCTCGTGAGCACCTCCGGCAGGCACAAAGGCTCCGCCGCGACCAGCCAGGCCGGCAGCCAGGCGATGAGCGCGAGCCACCTCACTTCTTCGCCTCCTTGGCGGGTTCATCCATCGCGACGACCGGCGGGAAGCCATTGAGCTGACGCCAGATTTCCTTCCAGAGAGGCACCTGCTGGAGCAGGACCCAACCGTTGGCGCGGACGCCTTGGCGCAACCAGCGGTTGCCCGGCCAACCGACCTTCGTCGGCTTGCCGTCACGCATCACGATGTCGGCGTCCGGAGCCACGACCACGCGGAACTTTCCGGAGGGATCGCCCGCGGCGTCGACGAAGACGACCTCTCCTCCGAACGTGCCGATGGCGACGCTGGGCCAACCGACGAACTGGATCGCAGGCCAGCCTTCGAACTGCAGGCGCACCGGGCTGCCGGGGATGACGGTGCCATCGGGCTTGGTCACGCGAGACTGCAGCAAGGGCATGTCATTGCCCTCGAGCCAGATCTCCACGAAGCGGCTGTCGGTCTCAGGGATCACCACGCAGATGGGGCTGCCGGGGCGGAGGTAGGTGCCGTCGGTCGCCTGGACAGACAGCACGATACCGTCGCGCGGCGCACGGACGAGCTGGCGTTCGTTCTGGCTGATCTGGACGTCGATGACGCCGAGGTCGCGCTCGACGGAGGCGAGATCCGACTGCGCCGAACCACGCTGGGCGCGGACTCCGGCGATGGTCGCGCTGAACTCGCTCTCGGTCCGGCCAAGGGTCGCTTCGGCGGCGACCAAGGCGGCGCCGCTGCTGTCGCGGGACTGGATCGCGAGTTCGTAGTCACGGACGGAGACCAAGCCCCCTTCCTTGAGTTCCTTGGTACGCGTGAAGTTCAGCGCGGCGGTCTCCGCGGCGATCTTGTCGGCGACCACGCGCTGGCGGGCGGCGTCCACCGACTGCCCGCGGGCGAGTTCGAGCTGACGGACCTGCAGGTCGAGGTCCTCGATGCGGCGACGGGTCGCGGCCTGGCGGTCGGACAGCGAGGCGCGCTGGGCCTTGAGGTTGTTCAGGAGGTTCGGGTCGTTGTCCTGGAGCTCGGCGAGCACCTCGCCGGCCTTCACGCGCTGGCCTTCGAGCACGTACATCTTGCGGACCAACCCGGCGACGGGAGCCTCGACGTTCACCCTTCGTTCGAGCGGATCGAAGGCGATGACCTTGCCGGAGCCGCGCACGAACTGCTGCCAAGGCAGGAACCAGATCGCCAGGAGGATCGCGACGAAGCCGAGGCCGGCAAGACGCGAAAGCAGCCGGATGCGGAAGGACGAACCGGCGAGGAGCAACGCAGGCAGGCTTCCGCGCAGGGCGGGCGCGGGGGTGTCGGTGGACGAGCTCATACGCGGGAAGACGGGAGGTTGAGGACGGCGGGACACCGGCCGAGGAGCTGCGGGTCACGGGTGGCCAGCAGCAAGGTCCAGGGACGTTCGGGGGCCATGACAAGGTCGACGAGATGGGAGGTGTTCTCGGGATCCATTCCGTCGAGGAACTCGTCGATGACGAGGAGACGCGGGCGATGCAGCAAGGCGCGGGCGATGAGGAGCCGGTTACGCTGCCGGCTGGACAGCGGCAGGCCGCCGGTAACGAGCTTCGTGGTCAGCCCGTCCGGCATCGCGAGGACGTCCGCCAGCAGGCCGACTTCCGTCAAGGCGGCCTGGACCTGGCCGAGCGTGATGTCGGGCCGGCCCAGCCGCAGATTCTCCATGAGGGTGGCGCTGAGGATGTCCTGCGATCGCAGCACCATCACCTGGCAACGGAAGGCTTCCAAATCCCAGGAACGCAGGTCGAGTCCGTCCACCAGGATGGTGCCGGCGGTCGGTTCGCGCATCGCCGAGACCAGGTCGAGCAACGTGCTGCAACCGCTGCCTTGGGGGCCCGCCAACGCCAGACGGGCGCCGGGAGGGACCTTGACGTTCAGCCCGTTCAGCAGATCGCGACCTCCGGCGAAGGCGAAGGAGACCTGACGGAGTTCGACGGAGACGCCGGCCGGATCGCCGGCCGGGACTTCCCCGCCTTCGCGGTCGGTCTCCAGGTCGACGAGGTGCCCGAGCTTGTCGACGGCGGCCAAGGCGTCATACCAGGCTTCGAACTGCTTCCCGAGCTTCGCGAAGGAAGCCACGACCGCGCTGACGATGAGCTCGCTGGCGACCAGCTGGCCGAGCGTGAGCTGCTGGCTGAGCACGAGTCCGCCGCCGACGATGAGCAAAGCCGCCGTGGCGAGCACCTCGAGCGTCAGCAGGCCGATGATCTGGCGCATGAGCACGCGGAAATGCCAGGCCCGCGCCTCGAGATAATTCCGGGCGAGCTCATCCGTCCGCGACCCCGCCAAGGCCAGACCGGAAGGCCCCTTGAACAGACGCGGGTAACGGGCGACCTCCTCGAGCCAGCCGACCGCCGCATACTTGCTGCGGGACTCGGACAGGCTGGAGGCGATCGCGCCCCGGCCGAGGACATAGACCACGAAGGCCAGACCGAGCAAGGTGACGAACATGTAGGCGAGCAGGAAAGGGTGGTAGAAGCCGAGCACGATCAGGCCGACGACCGAACCGACCACGATATTGATGCCGTTGAGCAGGAGCATCGCGGAACTCTTCTGCACGGTCACGACGTCGAGGAAGCGGTTGACCATCTCCGGGGCGTGCATGCCGTCGAGGGCCTGCGTGCGGACGCGGGGGAGGCGCCAGGCCATGTCGGCCGCGAGACGGACGAAGATCCGGCGCTGGATGTGCTCGGCGACGACGTACTGGAGGCCGCGGATGATCGCGGAGAGCACCAAGCAGCCGGTCAGCGCCAAGGTGATGAAGATCAACGCCTGCTGGAAAGGCGTCGACTGCGTACCGAACGCGAGATTACCGACCACGCCGTTGATGGCCAACGGCAGGGCGAGGTAAAGGAGGCCGGTGACGAGGCTGAAGATGAGGATGGTGACGATGTCCGAGGACTCCGGCCGCATCAGGCCGATGAGCCGGCTGATCGGACTGGGATGATGGTCGTGCTGATGATTGTCATCATCCCGCCCCTTGAGCCCCTCGGCCGGCATGGTCGGAGAAACGAAGGCGACTTCGACCTCGGACTGAGCCGAAACCAGCCCGAGCTGTTGGACCAACGCCGCACGGCTTATGACATAGGTGTGCTCATCTCCGTCGAAAGAAGCGATGCGTTCGCGGAAAAGGCCGCCGCCGACCACCACCGTCCAACCCTGCTGAGGCGTATAGACGATCAACGGGAGGGACGCACGGGCCTGCCAGAGCGCCGACGCAAGCGGCATGCGACAGACATCGGCCTTGAGCCCGGCGGAAGGCAGGGAGGCGGCGACGCGCTCGAGCGGCTCCTCCCCGGCATGGGACGAAAGCGTCCCGCCGATGCGCGCAGGATCGGGCGCCAGTCCGGCCTGACGGGCCAGAAAGCCGATCAGACGAAGCTCGAGGGAATGACCATCCACCGGACCAGAGGTCGACGACGAAGAACTTCCCGCATTCTTGGAGTCAGCCATGGAGGCTTAAATCGCTGGCTAGGCTACAAGTTGCAAATCAAACCGACCAAAAGACCGGGTCGTATTTAGGATGCTCTATGGCATCCATAGGAATCTTAGCGCAGCATGGCTTGGACGTCGGCCTTGATCGCGTCCGTCCAGATTTCGTAACCCTTCTCGTTCGGGTGCAGAAGGTCGGGCATGATGGTCTTGGAAAGCGTGCCGTCGGGCTCGAGGAACTTGGCGCCGACATCGAGGAAGAAGACCTTCTGACCGTCGGCGTATCCCTTGATGATGGCGTTCGTGGCTTCGTTCTGCTGGCGGAACTTGTCCTCCTTGTTCGCGCCGCGCGGGAAGATGCCGAGGACGAGGATCTTGGCGTCCGGACATTTCTGCTGCAGTTGGGCGAGAATAGCCTTGATGCCCTCGGCGGTCTGCTCGGCGCTGCACTGGTAGACGGCGCCATCGAGTTCCTTCTGCGGACGGCCCTGGTGACCGGTGTTGTTCGTGCCGATCATCAGCACGATGGCCTTGGGCCTGAGCCCGTCGAAGTTTCCGTGTTCGAGGCGCCAGAGGACATGCTCGGTGCGGTCGCCGCCGATGCCGAAGTTGGCGGCCTTGAGGGGAGCCCAGTGCTTTTCCCAGACAGCCTTGCCCTTCCCTTCCCAGCCATGGGTGATGGAGTCACCCAGGAAGACGAGCTGCGCTTCACCTTTCGTGGAGATGACGTTGAAGCTTTCATGGCGCTTCTCCGTGCCCGGATGCAGGACCGGCTGGACGGCGTAATTCGGCGACAAGGAAGCGCAACCGGACAGCAGGCAGGTGAGCGCGACGAGGGAAGCGAGACGGGTGTTCATGGGGGTGAGAAGACCCTAACCCTCCGACACTTCGTGGCAAGCCCAGCCCTCCCTCTCACTTCGACTCGGGTAGGGCGTAGTAGGCGACTTCGGCGAAGAAGAACTCCGCCATGTTCAGCTTGGCGTAGTCGTAGTGACGGATCGCTTTGAGGATCCTCGGACGCGCCGTTTCCTCGCCGGCATACGCCACGATCGCCGCGGCCGCCAGAGGATGACGCATCCAGGTTGCCTCGTAGTTCTTCCGCGGACCCCTCTTCTTGTAATCCACGATCTTGGCGAGACGTTCGGCCTCCTTCTGCGTCGGCTGCGGAAACCACGTCGGATTGGCGGTCCGCCAGTCCGCGGTGCCGAAATGGCCTTGGTCGGCGTTGTCGAACATCGCATGGGTCTCGACCGACGACAGTGCGAAGCGCGCGCTGACGTCGAGGCCCTGACGATAAGCGGCCTTGGCGACGGGGTCCGTCTCGACGGCGGCGAGCCGCGAGAGGCCTGCCTGCGTGCCGACGTAGATCCAGAACTGGCCCTTCTGCAGCGTGGGGATGAAGCCTAGGTCGTGCGGACAACCCAAGGCGCAGATCTCCTGACGCGTTTCGGCCGAGCCGGGCGGCTTCTCGGCCAGGGCCTGCCGGTAGCGCTCCAGCCAGACGGCGTCGCCGGTCATATCATACGACGCGCGCAGCAGGTAAAGGTACCTCGCGGCATCGCGGAAATGCTCGCCCTTGAAGGCGCCGCGGAAATCGCCCTTGAACGCGCCGTCACAAGGCGCCCTCCAACCATAGGACTCCAACGCGCCGGCGACTTCGCGGACCTTCGCCACGAGCACCTTGCGCTCCTCGGCCGCAGGGATGTCGCTCAGCAAGTAGGCATGCAGCCCGAGGAACCACGGGTGCATCTGGTCGTCCGAGCTCAAAGGGTAATGACACTTACCATCCGAGCCGACGCCACGGGCGACGAACCCAGGCACGTCTGAAACGGAAGCGCACTTCAGGAGCCCCTGCGCCAGCCTGCGGGCCTGCTCCTTGTCGGCGTCCGAACCCGAGCGCCGGGCCCGCTCGACGAGAGCGTGGAGATACATGCCTGTGAACATCGGTCCGTTCTCGATCGGGCTCCACCAACCGATGGCGTTGGGCCTGCCCAGCCGGCAATCCTCCGGAGTCGGGAGTTCACCGACGTAATCCCGCATGATGCCATGCTCGTCGACGAATCGACGCCACGTCTCGGCATGCGCCCGCTCGACCGCTGGCTCCGTGGCTGCGCCGTAGGCGGACGAAAGCATCGTCGCGAACAGCAGCCAGAGTACGAGGCGGAGGCTTAGGCGGTGGGGCATGCCTCATGTGAGACCGCCATGCTCGCCCTCGCAACCGGATTTACCTCTGTCAGGAGACCATGCCGACGATCTCCTTCGAGCCCACGATCTCCTTGGCGGCGGAGATGAGGTGAGCCTTGAAGGCAGCGGCCAAAGGCGACAACCGACGTCCGGAAGGGTGCACGATCTGCCAGCTGGACTGCAGCGGAAAGCCTTCGAGCAGCAGCGTGACCAGCTCGGGATGAGACCCCTTGCGAATGGAGTGCGCCGAGACGATCGCGATGCCCATCCCGCCGGCGACGGCCTCGAGGATCGCTTCATTGCTGCCGAGTTCGAAACGCACGGAGGGATCGAAGCCGCGCTGTCGGAAATAATCGTCGGCGGCGAGGCGCGTGCCCGAACCGCGCTCACGCGTGATGAAACGGACGTCGCCCAGTTCGCTGAGCAAGACGGCGGACTGCTTCGCCAAGCGATGACCGGCCGGGGCGACCACGACGAGCGGGTTAGGCATGAAGGCCGTCGCGCTGAGCGCGAGGTCGGTCGGCGGACGTGACATGATGTAAAGGTCGTCGTTGTTCTGACGCAGGCGATCGATCACGCCGTCGCGATTGAGGAGCACCATCGAGACGTCGACGCCGGGGCGCGAGGCGCAGAAGGAGCCAAGCAGACGCGGCGCGAAATACTGGGCGGTGTTCACCATCGAGACCTTGAGCAGGCCGCTCTCACCTCCGCGCATCGTCTGGATGTTCTGCTCGAAGGAGTCCCACTCGACCTGCACGCCACGCGCGGCCTTGGCCAGCTCGCGACCGGCTTCGGTGAGGAAGACCTTACGGCCGATCACTTCATAGAGCGGGAGACCGACGGCTTCCGACAGATCACGCAGATGCACTGAGGCGGTCGGCTGCGTGACATTGGCTTCTTTGGCGGCGCCACTGATGCTACCGGTGGAGACCAGGGCACGGAAAAGTTGGAGTTGGCGGAAGGTTACGTTCATAGTTATAATACTATATTTGGTATTTTAAAAATAGCCTTTAACCAATTCAAAGTAAGGTCCAAGGAGTTGGCGATGCAAAAATTACTCGACCCAACCCTGCTCTTTTTCGGGTTCGGTATGTTCGCCGGCTTGGTCCGCTCAAATCTGGAAATTCCCGCCCAGGCGTCCCGGATGCTGTGCCAGATGCTCCTGATTTCGCTCGGGCTCAAGGGGGGCTTCGCGTTGGCCAAGTCCGGCTTCGACCAAAGCGTCCTCACCGATCTGGGCTGCGCCATCCTCCTGGCGACGCTCATTCCCCTCCTCGGCTACTTCCTCCTCCGCAAGTTCCTGCCGCCCTTCGATGCGGTCGGCGTCGCGGCCAGCTTCGGCTCAGTCAGCGCCGTGGCCTTCATCGCCGCGACGCAGCGCATGGAGGACGCCGGACTCGCCTTCGGCGGTCATATGTCCGCCGCGATGGCGATCATGGAATCCCCCGCCATCATCCTGGCGGTGATCGCCGCCGGCTTCCTGCGCAACCAGACCGGTGACGCTTCGGCCAGCGGCATCAAACCCGGGAAGATCCTGCATGAGTCGCTCACCGACGGGACCCAGATCCTGTTGCTGGGTTCGATGGTGATCGGCTACATCTCCGCCGAGCCCGGCAAGGCCGTGCTGCAACCGGTCTTCCTCGATCTATTCAAATGCATCCTGGCCTTGTTCCTCCTGGACATGGGCCTGATGGTCGCCCGCAACCTCAGCAAGGTTTCCTGGGGACAGGCTCCGGTCCTCGCCTACGCGGCCATCTCTCCGTTCGCGCACGCCGCGATCGCCCTGCTCTTCTGCCGCTGGTTCTCCATCACCGCCGGCGACGGTGCTTTGCTGATGACGCTCGCCGCTAGCTCATCGTTCATCGCCGTCCCGGCCGTGCTCCGACTGACGGTGCCGGAAGCCAACCCGTCCTTGTATTTCGGGCTCTCGCTCACGATCAACTTCCCCCTGAACCTCCTCGTGGGCATCCCGCTGTGGATCGAACTGGCCCAGCGCTACCTGAAGCCCTGAACGGTCCTAGTGCGCCTTCAGTTCAACGGCGCAGCCACCGGGCGGCCAATAGCACCAGACCAAGCGCCGCCAGCTGAGCCAACAGGAAAGGGCCGATATCGGCGGGACGAATCCCGACGAAGGTATCAGTGAGCCCGCGGGCGAGCGTAGCCGCCGGATTCGCGAAGAAGGTCGAGGAGGTCGCCCAATAACCCGCGGTCACGGTGAGGGCGACATACGTCGGCAGCTTGGCATCCTGGCGGGACGAGGCCGTGCGGATGAGGATCAGAAGCAGGAACGTGGCGAGGAGTTCGCTGAACCATAGCCCAGCCGAAGACCTCGGCTTAGTCGACACTTGCAGGAATGCCTGATCGAACATGGCATGCACGGCCCAGACGCCGGCGATCGCGCCGGTAAACTGCGCCGGGAGATAACCGAAGACCTGACGGGCCTCAATGGCGCGATCCGCCCAAGCCATCAGCGTGACCACCGGATTGAGATGCGCGCCGGACACCGGGCCGAACAGGCTGATGATGACGTAGAGCGCGGCGCCCGTGACGAGGCTATTGGCGAGCAAGGCGACGGCGATATTCCCTCCGGCCAAAGACTCCCCCATGAGGCCTGAACCGGCAACGGCGAGGAGCAGCAATGCCGTACCGAAGAACTCCGCCGCGAGTTGGCGCTTCATGCTCACTTGGCCTGGCCGGCGGCTTCCTTGAGACCCGCGGCGTACGCTTCGAAGACGAGTCTGATCTCATCACGGACCCGGCGGAATTCGTCGCGGATCTCCTCCGGCGTACCGGTGGCATGCGCAGGATCCTTGAAGCCCCAGTGATAGCGGTTCAGCTGTCCGGGGAAGATCGGGCAGACCTGGTCGGCGTTGCCGCAGACGGTCACGACGGTCGACACGGGGACGTTGAGGAACTCCGAGAGGTGCTTGGAGCGGTGCGCGGAGGCGTCGAGGCCGATCTCCTTCAAGACTTCGAGGGCCATGGGATGCACGTATCCGGCCGGCTTCGAACCAGCGCTGGCGACGTCAGCGAGGCTGCCGACGGCGCGACGGAGGATGGCTTCCGCGAGATGGCTCCGGCAGGAGTTGCCGGTGCAGAGGACGAGGATGAGGGGTTTGCTCATGGGTATGGGAAAAATCAGCAACAACCAGAACCGGGTTTACAGGCGTTCGGGATGCAGACATCCGGGGCCAGACAATCGGCCTGCTTGGCCGCGAGGAGGAAGATGCGCTCGCCGCCTTCGACGACGGAGCCAACCACCGGGAAGACGGTCAGGAAGGGGAAGTCGTGTTCGACCTCGAGAGGTACGTCGGTCACGCCGACAAGGCCGGCGCCGCGCTCGAGCACTTGCAAGGCCTTGGCGCAGCCGACGCGGTGGTCGGTGTCATCGGCCGCCCAGAGCTGCAGGCGCGCCGAGACGTCCGTGCGGATGGTCCCACCGCAGTCGATATAACGCTTCTCGACGCGGGCGACCTCGGTCAGATGCAGATGGATCGGCGTCAGCCCTCCCGTTGGCAGGCGGAAACGTAGGCCGAGCTGGGGGCTCGCGGCCAACGCCTGACGAAAATCTCCGAGGGACATCGGAGCAGGTTTTAGGAGTTGCATACGCTTTGACATATATATTGGTTGCCGCATGCCCGGAGTCAAGCAGGCAACCTCCTCCCCCGCCGTCGAAACCGTGTGTCTCGGCTTGTCCGATCCGACGCGCCTCAAGCTCCTCGCCCGCATCGGCCGGGAGGAAGTGTGCGTCTGTGACCTGCAGGCTTTCGTCGAGCGCGATCAGCCGACCGTCTCGCGTCACCTGGCGATGCTCCGTAAATGCGGCCTCGTCGAACGTCGCAAGGAAGGCCGTTGGTGCCATTACCGCCGCAGGGCCCTGCCCCCTGCCCTCGCCCGCCTCGTCGACCTCGCGGCGCCGAGCCTGCGCGTGAAGCCCGGCTCGTGCTGCTGATCAGCGCATGGCGACGGGGCCCATCTTCACGACTTCGAGGTCGTGGCCCGCCGCCTTCAGGACTTGGAACAGTTCATGATCACTCCCGAATTCAGTCAGACGGTAAGGGTGCCCGACCGACACGCGGTTCACGCCCTCTTCGCGACCAGGAGCTTCGATTGCTCGATACAACTCAACAACTCGTCGTATGTGAACTTGCCGGGCATCATGGCGGCACAGCTCGCGATACCGTCAGGATGGGCGTCCACGGCCGCCTTCAGCTCCAGCAATGCCTGACATGCCGCCACGCAGGCCTGATGATGGTCGAAGGAAACCGAGCTGCTGCCCGCCGGATAGTTCGTCCGTGACCAGATCAGTTCGTCGCCGCGGCGCTCCACGTTGAACGAGTGCGGGATACGTCCGCTCGCACAACGCGCCTCTCCGCAATCGCAGGTGAATATCTTTCGCTGAGCTGACCCGCCTAAGATCGAGACCAGACCTAAGGGGCAAGTCACGCAAGTCTCCGCGGTGAGCTTCATCCCGTCCACATTCGCAATCAGGGCGATGTCATCATGAAGCACCACGACCTTCAATTTCAGTTCGCTTCGCTGAACCGCCCCAACGCCTTTCACGGCCAAAGGCTTATAGGTTTCCCCATCATCAGGGGCGGACGACATGGCATTACCCTGACCCCTTGGGCACCGTTGACCAGCACCATAAGCGTTTCGCACCTAATAACCCGACGAGCTGGCGACGGCTCGCGCGCTCCGGACGACCTAGTCTTAACACCTTATTAACCTAAACTAGGCTAGATATCTTCCAGCCGACGTTACCATTGCGGGTCGGATGTCCTGCGTCACTTCACGCCATACCCTCCTCCGAGGCCTCTTCAAGAGCCTCACCCTGGCCCTATGCCTCGCAATCCTACCGACAACGCGCGCTTCGCAGGCAGCCACAGACCAGCTGACCGAGGACGGCGCGCGCTTCGAACTGGCCGGTGCGACCACCTTCCGCTGGATGTCCATCGTCAAGGTCTACGACGCCCGCCTCCACCTCGGCAACGGTGAGCCCGCGGCCAAGGTCTTCGCTGACATCCCCGTCCGGCTTCAGCTCACCTACCACCGCGGATTCACCGCAGCGGAGATTATCAAAGGCGGCGACACCCTCCTCACCCGCAACGTCAAGGCGGACGCGTTGGTCTCCTTGCGTGAACGCTTGGAACTCATAAACAGGGCCTACCGAGACGTGCGCGAAGGCGACAGCTATACGCTCACCTACGTACCGGGCAAGGGCACCACGCTCCGGCTCAACGGCTCACCGCTGGTCTCGATCCCTGGCCATGACTTCGCCGCCGCCTATTTCCGGATCTGGCTGGGCGACGACCCGATCAGCAAGTCGATGCGCGACACCCTCCTCGGCCGCTGAACTGAATCAGCCGTCGACCTTACCGTCACCGGGAGCATACTCCGTACTCATGCCCAACCTATTCTGGATTCTGCTTCTCTGCGTGGGCTTGGTTGGCTGCCAGTCCTGGAAGGACTCGTGCGGGGCCGAGGCGAAGACTCCCTTGCGTGCCATTGAGCGAACGGTCGACCTCCAGCGCTTCATGGGCGACTGGTACGTCATCGCGCACATCCCCACCTTCATCGAGGACGAGGCCTTCAACGGCGTCGAAAGCTACCGTCTGGATACGGACGGCACGATCGCGACCACCTATGTCTTCAACAACGGAGGCTTCGATGGACCGCTCAAGACCTACCGACCCACCGGCTT
>JBILXR010000131.1:0-5611 GCA_044378215.1 Opitutales bacterium | reverse complement strand
CTCCGCTGCACGATGCCGCCCGCGCCCTGCAGTTCGTGCGCAGCAAGGCCGCCGACTGGAACCTCGACAAGGCGCGCGTCGGCGCCGCCGGCGGTTCCGCCGGCGCCTGCTCGAGCCTCTGGCTGGCGTTCCATGACGACCTCGCCGACCCGAAGTCGACCGATCCCGTCGCCCGCGAGTCCACCCGCCTGACCTGCGCGGCCGTGACCGGCCCGCAGACTACCCTCGATCCGGCCCAGATGAAGGAATGGACGCCTAACAGCAACTACGGCGGCCACGCCTTCGGACTCGCCACCTTCGCGGAATTCCTAGCCGCCAGGGAGAAGATCCTGCCCCTCATCGCGGAGTATTCGCCTTACGCGCTGGTGTCGTCCGACGACCCCGCGGTGTACATGACCTTCGGCGGCCCGCCGGCCATCGGCCAGAACGAGAAAGACCCGACGCATACCGCGAACTTCGGCGCCAAACTCGCCGAACACTGCGCGGACAAGGGCGTCTCCGCGGAATTGCATTATCGGGGGCTCGCCAACCCGAAGCACGCCACGCCGACGGACTTCCTGCTCGCGAAGCTAAAAGCCGCGAAATGATTCGGCTGCTCGCCATCGCGGCCGTGCTGTGGGCGAGTGCGCCTGGCATGCTCGCGGCGGAATCTCCGCCGCCCAACATCGTCTGGATCATCGCGGACGACATGTCGCCCGACATCGCGGCTTATGGTGCACCCGGCGTGAAGACGCCCCACCTCGACCGCCTGGCCGCCAAGGGAAGACGCTACGCGCGAGCCTACGCCACCGCTCCGGTCTGCAGTTCCTCCCGCTCAGCGTTCATCCTCGGATGCTACCAGACGACGACCGGGCTGCACCCGCACGACACGGAGAACCCGCAGCCGCTCCCGGCTCCCTACAAGCCGCTGCCGACCCTCCTCCGCGAGGCGGGCTGGTTTGTCACCAACTGCGCGGCGCCCGGCAGCCAGCGTAGCGGCCGCGCGATCACCAAGGGCAAGACCCACTACAACTTCGCCCACGACCCCAAGGTACTCTTCAACGGTGACGACTGGCGGAAGCGTCGCCCGGGCCAGCCCTTCTTCGCCCAGTTCCAGATCACGGAACCGCATCGACCCTTCCCCATTCCCAAGCATTTCGATGAGGCCGCCTTGGCCGCCATCAAGCTCCCGCCGAATTATCCTGAGCACCCGCTGAGCCGTCGCGACTGGTATGCGTATGAACGCAGCGTTGAAGTCGTCGACCAACGCGTCGGCGCGATCCTCGCCCAGCTCGAGAAGGAAGGCGTCTTAGAGAACACCCTCGTGATGTTCTTCGCTGATCACGGACGTCCGATGCCTTGGGGCAAACAATGGCTGAGCGTCGAAGGCCTGCAGGTTCCTCTGCTGATCCGCGGACCCGGCGTGACGCCTCACAGCGTGAAGTCGGGTTTGGTCAGCCTCATCGACCTCGCCCCCTCCGTGCTCAAGGCGGCCGGTCAGCCGATGCCGGCCTGGATGGAGGGTCGTCCGGTACTGCAAGGCGTGCCCGCCGACCGTCCTTACCTCTTCGCCGCCCGTGACCGTTGCGGCGACGCCATGGACTGCATCCGGGCCCTCATCAGCCCGGACACCCTGCTCGTCCGCAATCACCTGACCTCGGTCTCGCGTCTCAACTGGTCGAGCTACAAGGAGGACAGTTATCCGGGGATGCCTCTGCTGCGCGTCCTGCAAGCGACCGGCAAACTCGAACCCTTCCCCGCTCTCTGGCTCGCCCCACAACGCCCGGATATCGAATTCTACGACCTGAAGAGCGACCCTCTAGGCGTTCACGATGTTGCCGCCGCTCCCGCGAATGCCGAAGCCGTCCGCAGGCAAAGCACCGCTTTGACGGCTTGGAGCGAGACATCCCAAGACCAAGGCCTACGCGGCGACCCCGCCACCGAACCCAGCCTCGCCGAGATCCAGCAAGCCAAACGCCAGGACTACCGCCGTTCCTGGACCAAGCGACTAGGCAAACCTGAGCCCACCGACGCGGAACGACTGGCCTGGTGGGAGCAAAGCTACGGCCTCACGCCAACACCCCTTCCTAAATGAAATACGCCTCTATCCTGACCCTGTTCGTCGCATGGGCAGCCAACGCTAGCGCCGCCCCCGACACCTTCTCGGTCCGTGAGGATTTCGGGCCCGGCTTCGACGCGAAGAAATTCCTCACGCCGCTCCCGAACAAGAACACCTCCGTCCGCGACGGCGCGCTGTGGACCCGTGGTTCCAGCGGAGGCAAGTACCCTCCGATGGTCTACCTCGCCCTCGACGGCAAGGATCTCACGATGTCCTTCCGCTACCGCCACCTCGAAAAAGGCGGCATGCTCTGGCTCTTCGTGGACGGCGACGATGGCTACGGCTCGGTCGACCACATGCTCCGCGTCCGCCTCAACCGCGACTCGGTCGTCCTCGAGGTCGACGCCCACACCCTGGACCCCAAGCACCCGCTGCGTCAGAACACCCGCGCGCCCGACCCGGTCAGCAAGGCCTACCGCACCAACGAACACTTCCCCGCCGAGAAGGTCGACCTCTCGGCGAACGAATGGCGCACGGTGAAGCTCGCGTTCAAGGGCGACACCGTGGCCATGTCCGTCGACGGCCAGTGGACCCGGACGCTCCAGCGCGCGAACTTCGACGCCACCAAGCGCAAGCTCCTCTGGATGCAGAACGGCGGCGCCGCCGGCATCGAGATCGACGATGTAGTCGTGACCCCGACCCCCTGAGTCCGCCTGTCCACTTTTGCACCTTAGCACTTTTGCGCTGCCTCTCCTAACCCAACCCCTACCCCAGTTATCACCATGCCCCGCGCACTCCTCCCCCTCCTCGCCTCCGCCCTCCTCCTCGTCGGCTGCGCCTCCGGCCCCCTCCTGGTAGAAGCCGAACCGCCCGTGATCGTCGCGCCTGACCTCAAATCGGCGTTCGCCGAGCCGTGGAAGATCCCGCACGGCGAGTGGAAGCCCGTCGACGGCGTCCTTCGCATGACGGAGATCCCCGCACGCAAGCACGTGCCCGTCCTCCAGCACTGGGTCGGCCTGAAGACGGCCGTCATCGAACTGGAGTTACGGCAGGACGTACCCGCGATCTTCTACATCGGGTGCGACGCCGAAAAGCACGTCGGACGCGTCGTCATCTCCCCCGGCTCGGTCCATATCGCCGAAGACTCGGTCAAGCCGTCGCACATCCTCGCCCGCCTCCCGCTCCAGCCCATCAAAGGCCAGTGGCGTCACGTCCGCGTCGAATGGACCGGCGACCGCATGGCCGTGCGCATCGACGGGCAGGAGCTGAGCGCCCAACACCACTTCCTGGCCACCGCGAAGACCCGCAGCTGGATCGCCGGCGCCAAGACCGCTGAGGTGCGCAATTTCGTCATCAAGGGCGTGCCGCAGTGAGAACCCTCCTCGCCTTCTTGCTGGCTTCATCCTTGGCCCATCCCGCGGAGCCCAGGATCATCCTCGAAGAAAAGTTCGACCAGGAACTCTCCAAGGATTGGTTCTGGGGGCTGGGCACCTGGACCGCCAAAGACGGCGTCATGCGCGGCTACGAGTCGGGACCACGCCGCCATGGCCCGGTCAAGGTTCATAAGTTGCCGCTCACCGATGGTGTCGTCGAATGCGACTTCCGCCTCGTCGGCAAGGCCACTTTCGCCGGCATCATCTTCAACGGCAACCAGGAACGAGGCCATATCTGTCATCTGGTGATGACCACAAAGGAACTTCGCATCCTTTCCCACCCCAAGAAAGGCGAGAATAAGGAGCTCGCCAAGACACCCGTCCATCTGCCTGCGGAGACCTGGCATCATATCCGCATCGTCTTCAGCGGCGACAAACTGGAAGCCATGGTCGACGATCATGTCATCCGGGCCGCGGCTCCCTGCATAGCCGAAGAGAAACTCACTTTCGGACTCGGCGGCGAATCCGGCGGGCCGACCGGCGAGAAGGCCGGCGCCCTCGAATTCCGCCGGCTGCGCATCACTTCGACCTCTCCTTGAACGCCCCCTCTCCCATCATGCCTCGACGCCTCTTTTCCATCTTGCTCGCTCCGCTCGCGGCCCTCGCCGCCGACAAGCCGAACATCATCCTGATCTATTCGGACGATCACGGCTGGGCGGACCTCGGCGCGCAAGGCATGGACAAGGACATCCGGACACCGAACCTCGACGCGATGGCCCGCGAGGGCGTCCGCTTCACGCGTGGTTACGTCTCCGCCCCGCAGTGCGTCCCCTCGCGCGCCGGCGTGCTCACCGGCCGCTACCAGCAGCGCTTCGGCGTCGAAGATAACAACAAGGGGCCGCTACCGCTCACGGAGCTCACCATCGCCGAGCGCCTGAAGGCGGCGGGATACGTCACCGGACAGGTCGGCAAATGGCACCTCGACTTGGTCGGCGGCAAGAAAGGCGAAAAGGCGCTCCGGATCTCGAAGGAGCACATGCCGCACGCCCATGGCTTCGACGAATATTTCCGCGGCGAGATGCGGCAGTTCTACGCCTCGCATGACCTGCAAGGCAATCCCTTCCCCGACGCCCCCCACCTGGTCGCCGACACCCGCTTTCGCGTGGTCGTCCAGACCGAGGCCGCCCTGTCTTTCCTCGACCGCCGGGCCGCCAAGCCCGAGCAACCCTTCTTCCTCTACTTGGCGTGGTACGCCCCGCACGTGCCACTCGAATCTCCCGAGCCGTGGTTCTCGAAGACCTCCCCGGAACTGCCAAAGGAACGTCGTCAGGCGCTGGCGATGATCGCGGCGATGGACGAAGGCCTCGGCCAGCTCCGCGCCAAGCTCAAGGCGATGGGACAGGATAAGAATACGCTCATCGTCTTCATCGGAGACAACGGCGCCCCGCTCGGCAAAGCCTGGGATGGCTCATTAAACACCCCGCTCATCGGCCAGAAAGGCATGCTCACCGAAGGCGGCATCCTCACGCCCTTCGTGGCGACCTGGCCCGCCCGCCTGCCCGCCGGCAAGGTCTACGACCGGCCCGTCAGCAGCCTCGATGTCGCCGCCACGGCCGTGGCTGCCGCTGGCCTGCCGAAAGCCCCGGAACTCGACGGCACGAACCTCACGCCCTTCGTCGGCGGAGAGAATGCCGGTGCGCCGCATGAGCGTCTCTTCTGGCGCTGGGGCTCGCAGGCCGCGGTGCTGGAGCACCCTTGGAAACTCGTCCGCCTCGGCGACCGCGAGGAGATGCTTTTCGATGTGACGCTTCCCGACGGCGAGAGCCTCACCAAGAATCAGGCCAAGGTCAGGCCGGAGATCGTCGCCCGCCTTCGTCAGGCGCTCAAGGCATGGAGCGACACGCTCACGCCCCCTGGCCTGCCCACGAGCCTGGACCCGCATCACGAAGGCATGTTCGCCGAACACGGCGTCATCACGACCTCGGCCAACGCAGCATCTCGTAAGCAGGAGCCCGCCGGATCGGTCCAAGGCTGGGTCTGCCGTAACGGTAATATCACGACCAAGGACGGCGCCCTGACCGTCACCGCCGATCCTAAGGCCGCGAAGAACGCCAGACCCTTCCTCGCCAAGACCGGCCTCGCGCTCAACGGCCCGGTTACCGCCCTCATCACCGCCGAAGCCAAGGTCGCCTCGGCCTGC
>JBILXR010000011.1:0-20457 GCA_044378215.1 Opitutales bacterium | reverse complement strand
GTACCGCACGCTGGCATCTCGTGTCAGCCGGCCCCACGGCGGCAGCCAAGGGCAAGGGCAAGGCCGCCAAGAAGGCCCCGGCGCCGGCGACCGAAATCAAGCCGACCCCGGCCAACTGGCAGCTTTTCGATCTCAGCGCCGACTACGGCGAGACGACCGACGTCTCCGCCCAGCATCCCGAGGTCGTCAAGGACCTGATCGCCCGTCACGACGCCTGGTGGAAGGAATGCCGCCCGCTGATGGTGAATGAGAACGTCGAAGGACCGGCCGAGAATCCCTTCAAGGTGATGTATCGTCAGCAGATGGGGAAATAAGCGCGAGTATGGAGTATCGAGTATAGAGTTTAGGTTCGAATCCCATCTTCTCCGCCAATTTCATTTTGTTATATGGCTAAAACCCTGAATTTAGGGGTGAGCCATTAGCAGAGTTAGGCAAATTTAGCGCAGTTGGGCAAAAGCTTGTCCGCAAACTGTCCGCAGCGAGCCAAGGCTTTTGCGTTTGTCCCCATGGGTTGGAAAGATTCGTGCGGAACTTCCGCAGATCAATCTACGCGGGCGATATCGAGGCAGCCGAGCGGCTGTACGTCCGGCTTCTGGGCTACGGCTTCACCGCTCAGCGCTTCGAGCAGGGTATTAAGGCATCAGAGCCCCTGGCTGAACTGTCGGCCAAGGATGGCTCGCAGAAGGCCTTTATCGATGGTCTTAGCCCGTACGGCCGCCGGATGCTCGATAAGGCCCTCGCTTATGAAAACAGACTATCCTCCCTTAAGGTCGACGCTCGGCGCCTATTCCCGATGGAGATAAAAGGTATCCCTACGGCCACAGGTAAGGTGATTCGGATGTATCAGGACAGTCCTAGAGATGATCTGCTTGGGCAAGGGATGCGGAAGTAGCAAATGGAATGGCCATTTTTAGCTGTCGTTGTTTAATCAAAACGAAACTCGAGCCTTACTGATTTGCGCGGATTTTGGGATATTTTTGATTAAATCACCCTCGAGCAATATTTCAACTAGCCCCATCTAGAGTGACCTGACCAGCCTGCGATCCTCGATCCTTTCTTTGATACTATTGTGGGATGGCAGGCTTCGAATTTTTAATCTGATCGCCCTCGGGGTTGAGCCGTAGAAGCCGAAGCGCGTTGAGTGTCACGAGGATGGTCGCACCAGTGTCGGCGAGGATGGCGGCCCAGAGTCCTGTCAGGCCCAACACCGTGGTCGCGAGGAAGACGAGCTTGAAACCGAAGGCCAACGCGATGTTCTGGCGGATGTTCGTCATAGTCGCGCGGGACAGTCGAATCAGGGTCGCGACATCCGTCACCCGGTCCCGGAGGATCGCGATGTCGGCCGTCTCGAGCGCGACGTCGGTGCCAGACCCCATCGCCACGCCGACGTTCGCCTGCTTAAGGGCCGGAGCGTCGTTGATCCCGTCGCCCACCATCATGACGCCGCCCTGCTCAGCCATCTCGCGGATGGCCTTAGACTTGTCCGCGGGCATCATGTCGGCTCGGAATTCGAGGCCTAAGCCGCTGGCGATGGCGGCCGTGGTGCGCGGGTTGTCTCCTGTCAGCACCACGGAGGAAACTCCCATTGATTTCAGTTGCCGCACCGCCTCGCGGGCGTCCCTACGGGGCTCGTCCCTCACCGCGATGAGCCCCAAGGGGCCGTTGTCCCGGAACACCGCCACGGCTGTCTTACCCTCCGCTTCGAGACTGGCCGCCTTGCGCAGGCCCTCCTCGCTCAGGCCTCCGTTCTTCGCCGCATGGCGGGGGGAGGTTATCCAGGCGGGGGTGCCGGTGACGGTGGCCGTCGCCCCTATGCCGGCAATCACCTTGGCGTTGCTTGAATGGGCCGGCGAGACCTTCGCCGCTCTGGCCCGCATCAGGATCGCGACGGCCAAGGGGTGGCTCGAACTCGTCTCTATGGCGGCCGCCACGGCGAGCACTTGTTCTTCGCTGGTCTCGCCGAATGTGACCACGTCGGTCACGACGGGGCGCCCGTAGGTCAGCGTGCCGGTCTTGTCGAAGGCCACATGCGACACTTTTGCGGCGGCCTCGATGACCGCCCCTCCTTTCATGAGGAGCCCGCGGCGGGCACCGACGGATAGCGCCGCGGCGATCGCGGCGGGCACGGAGATGACCAGGGCGCAGGGGCATCCGATCAGGAGCAGCGAGAGGCCCCGGTAGGTCCAAGTCTCCCAAGGCTGTCCAAATATGAGGGCAGGCACCGCCATCAGCAGGGCCGCTGACGCCACGATGGCCGGCATGTACCATCGGCTGAACCGCGCGATGAAGCGTTCGGTCGGCGCACGCGTGGCCTCGGCCTCCTCGACCAGACGGATGATGCGGGCGATCGTGTTGTCCTCCTGGGCCTTGGTGACCCGGACCTTGAGGGCAGCCTCGGTGTTGATCGATCCGGCGAAGACAGGGTCACCCGGGCCTTTCGTCTTGGGCACGCTTTCCCCTGTCACGGGGCTTTCGTCGATGCCTGAAGATCCTTCGACAATCTCGCCGTCCGAGGGTATGCGGTCGCCCGGACGCACCAGGACCAGCTGGCCCACGAGCAGGTTCGCCGCAGGCACTTCCCGCGGGACGCCATCCTCGAGTAGTCTGGCCGTCTTGGGGACCAGGTCGGCGAGCGCGCGAATGCCTTGCCGCGCCTTGCCGGCGGCCACGCCCTCCAGCAGCTCGCCCACGGCGAACAGGAAGACAACGACGGCCGCCTCTTCCGCGGCTCCGATGAACAGCGCGCCGGTCCCCGCTATCGTCATCAGGCTTTCAATCGTGAAGGGACGCCCTTCGCGCAGCGCGGCGAAGGCGGTCCTCGCCACCGGCGCCAGTCCGATCAGGCTGGCCCCGACGAAAGGCCATTTGCCTGCGCCCGGGGTGAAGTGCTCGACGGCCCATGAGACGCAGATGAGCAGCGCCATGGAGATGGCAAGCCGGCCTTTCCCCGTCTGGTGCCAGTTCGTTTCGAATAGTTCATTGTCATGGCATCCGCAGCTGCCGGTATTCTTTGTTCCCGCGGAGGAATTCCTACAGCCGCCGTCGTCCACACTGTTCTTGCTTGGTGGTGTCAGGGGTTCCATCTAGACTGATTCTGGTTTCAGCCTGCTTGGTTGTCACGGTTGCATTCGCGTCTGGTGACCCGATCGCCATCCCTTCTCAGGCATTTCGACATGCCGCTTGACTTCGTCTAGGCCCCCTCTTACTAAAAGGGTCGTGTTCGCAGTCCGATCCAGGCTTTTCGCTTGCCTCGCCCTATTTCTCTGGGCGTCGTCCGGGCTGCTCGCTTCCGATGCTTGCGTCTGTCCCGAGGAGTCCTCCTGCGAGCATGCCGGCAAGGCCTGCACCCGCCCCGACGACTGCTCCGACTGTGTCTCGCCGGCTTCCGCTGTCGCGCTCGCTGATGAACCTTTGGCTCTCGCTGATTTGGTCAAGGTTTCGGCCCGCAAACCTTTTCAGCCTGAGTTCCATGTCTACTCGGTCCGCCGCATCTCCTCGTGCGCCGCGGAAACTTTTCGGTTATCGGCTTCCGATGTTCTTCGTCCGCCTGCCTTGAGGGCGGGGACGATGTGTCTGCGGGTCTGATTCGGTCCTAGGTCGGCGGCTTGTCCGCCCTTCATCCCTACGACCGCGACGGCCGTAGGGAGTGACGTATCATTATGCCGTCGTCCAAGGGGGCACCCTGGGCACGCGCCCGCATGCATCCAAATCCATGACCATTTTCCGATTCCTATCTCCGATTCTCCTTCTTCCTGGCCTGCTCTGTGCGGCCGAAACTCCATCGCCCGCTCCGGTCGATGTCGCCGAACTGGTCCGCCAGGCGGTCGAGTCCAACCCGGAGCGCCAGGCCTATGTCGCCGCCTTGGCTGCCGAACGCGAGTCTGGTTCGGCTGCCTCATCCAACCGGGATCCGGTGCTGTCCCTTGAGGTCGGCCGTAAGCGTCTGCGTGATGCGGGTGGGGCTTTTCTGGATGAAGGTCAGGTCTGGACGGCTTCGCTGAGCCAGACTTTCGAATGGCCGGAGCGGCTGCGCCTCCGCCGGGCCATCGCCGATCGCCAGATCGAGGCCGCTAAGCTCGGCTTGGGCCGATTCGAGCAGGCGCTCGAGGCTAAGGCCACGGTACTCGCTTACCGCCTGTCCCGCGCCCAGGTTCGCGCCCAGGCTTGCGAAGAAGTCGCCGAGCGTTTCGCCGGCCTGCGTAAGGCCTTGGTCGGACGCGATCCTTCCGGTCCTGCCCCGACCATCGAACTGCGTTCGGTCGAGGCCGCCGAGGTCGTCGCACGCCGTCGTGCCGAGGAGGCGCGCCTGGCGCTCCAGCAGGCCTTGCTGGAGATGAACCAACTGCGCGGCGCTCCTTCGCTCGCTCCGCTTGCCGTCAAGGCTCCGGTGCTCGCGCTCAAGGATGCCCCGAAACTCGAGGAGCTCCTGGCCGCCGCTCCGCAGGGCAACTTCTCCTACCGCATGCAGGTGCTCGAATCCGAGCAGATGAGCCTACAGTCCGACCTCGCGCGCTCGGATAGCGTGCCGGGTTTCACCGCCGGGCCTTACGTCTCGCAGGACCGCGTCGGCGGGCGTGAGACCATTGTGGGCCTCCGGTTCGACATCCCGCTGCCGGTGAGCGGTCGCTCGAGCGCCGCCGAGCGTTCGGCCAATGAGCGCCGCCGGCAGTCCAAGTCCGCCATTTCCGCGGCCTGGCGTGACGTCGAGAAGGACCTCGGACAGACCTGGCTTTCCTATGCCTCCAAGGTCGACCAGCTGCGCATGCATAAGGACGATCCGGCGGTGCGTTTTTCGGAAGCAGCCAAACTCGCCGAGTCTCACTTCCGTGCCGGCGCCTTGTCGCTGCAGCTCTTCATGGATGCCCAGGCTGGTTATCTCGAGGCTGTCGACTCCGCGTTGCTCATTCAGGAGCAGGCCGTCGAGGCCGGCTTCCGCCTGCGCGAACTCAGCGGCGTTCCCTTCAATCCCGTCGCGTCCCGATGAAGACCTTCAGTTCCATTCTCCTGGTCGTCGCGTTGGCTGGCTGCGGCAAGCAGGCAACTTCAGGTCAAATAGAGGGTGCCGTTCCTCCGGCCAAGGCCGCCGAGTTCAAGAAAGGGCAGGGCCTGCTGCTGACCCCAGATGCGGCCGAGTTCATCGGCCTGCGCAAGGCCGAGGCCCAGGCCAAGGCCGATCGCGTCCTGGTTCCGGTCGATGCGTTGCTCCGGAACTCCGAGGGGGCCTTCGTATTCGTCCAGAACGGCCAGCGCTGGTTGCGCACCGAGGTGAAGCCAGGCGTCGAGTCTGACGGCTCGATCCAGGTCGCCGACGGTCTGCTCGAGGGCGACGTGATCGCCATCGCGGGCGTGTGGGGCCTCTGGCTCGCAGAACTCCAGGCCATCAAGGGAGGCGTCGGCTGCACCGACGGCCACTGAGATGATCGCAGCCCTCGCTCGCTGGTCCATCCGCCGCCGCGCGGTCGTGCTCACCTGCGCCCTGTTGCTCTGCCTGCTCGGAGCCTGGTCCGCCACGCGCGTCCCGATCGATGCCATGCCCGACATCACCGGCCCGCAGGTGCAGATCAACACCGCCTTGCCTTCCTACGCCGCCGACGAGGCGGAGTCGCGCGTCACCATCCCGCTCGAATCCGAGCTCTCAGGCCTACCGGGCTTGGTCGAGTTCCGTTCGCTCTCCAAGACCGGGCTCTCGCAGGTCACGCTCATCTTTGCGGATGGTACCGATATCTTCCGCGCCCGCCAGCTCGTGACCGAACGTATCGGGCAGGCCTCCGGCAACCTGCCGCCGGGTGCCGTACCCGTGATGGCGCCGATCAGCACCGGACTCGGGGAAATCGTCTATTACTCGATCGGCTACGCCGCCGATGCCAAGGCGCCGGCCGACGAGTCCACGCGCCTACGTGATTTGCGCCTGTTGCATGACACGCGCGTGCGCCCGGCGCTCCGTTCCACGCCGGGACTGGCGGACGTCAACGTCATCGGCGGGCACGAGCGCCAGATGCTCGTCGAACCCGACCTCGCCAAGCTTGCCAAGTCAGGCGTACCCATGTCAGAACTGCTCAGGGCCGTCCGTCGTAACACCGAGAACGCCGGGGGCGGTGTCGTCACGCTCGGCGGCGAGGCCTTCACGGTCCGCGCTGACACTCGCGTGCGGACCGCCCAGGATATCGCTGGTATACCGCTTCGCCCCGCCGGCCTCGGTCCCGCCGTGACCGTGGGTGACGTCGCCCGCGTTTCGGTCGGCAACGCCTCCCGCATGGGTGCGGCCACCGTCGACGGGCAGGAGGCCGTCGTCGGCGCCGCCATCATGCTAGCCGGTGAGAACTCCCGCGAAGTCTCGAAACGCGCGGTCGAGAAGCTCGCCGCCATCGGTACCCACCTGCCGGAGGGCGTGAAGCTTACCGTGCTCTACGACCGCTCCGACCTCGTCGGCGCGACCATCCGGACCGTCGAGACGAACCTCTTCGAAGGGGCGTTGATCGTCGTGGTCGTCCTGCTGGTGTTGCTGGGGCATTGGCGGGCCGCTTTGCTCGTCGCCTTGGCGATCCCCCTCTCGTTCCTTCTCCTGCTCACCGGCATGGCCGTTTCCAAGGCCAGCGCCAATCTGATGAGTCTGGGCGCCATCGATTTCGGACTCATCGTTGACGGTTCCGTGGTGATGGTGGAGAACTTCCTGCGACGGCTTGAGGAGCGTGTCCGGGCCCTCGGGCGACCCCTGACCGAGGATGAGCGTACTGCCGAGCTGTCGACCGCCGCCGGCGAGGTCGCCGGCCCGATGTTCCTTGGCGTGACCGTGATCACCTTGGTCTATGTGCCGATCTTCGCCCTCGAGGGTATCGAAGGGAAGATGTTCAAGCCCATGGCCGCGGCCGTCGTGGTCGCCTTGGCGGCTTCCGCGCTCGTCGCCCTGACCGTCATGCCTGCCCTGGCTTCTTTCTGGCTTCGGGCTGAAGGTCATGCCGAGGAAGGTGGCCTGATCCGCCGTCTCAAGTCGGTCTTCTCGGCGATGCTTGGATGGTGCTTCGCCCATCGAGCCGCGGCCGTCGTCGCCACTTCGCTCGCGGCCCTCGCAGCCGCCGTCGGCTACACGCGTCTCGGGGCCGATTTCATCCCGCAGCTCGACGAAGGTTCCATCAGCATCCAGTTCGTCCGAGCCTCCAGCCTCGATCTGGCCTCCTCGATGGACCTGCAGAAGCGCACTGAGATCCTCCTGAGTGCCAAGTTTCCGGAGGTCGACCATGTCTTCGCGCGCATCGGTACCGCCGAGATCGCCAGCGATCCGATGGGGCCGAACGTCGCGGATAGTTATGTGAAGTTGAAACCCCGCGACACGTGGCGCCGTGAAGGTGGTTCGCCCATCAATAAGGCAAGGCTCGTCGAACTCATGTCCGAACTCCTGGAGCGGACCGTCCCCGGGCAGACCACGATGTTCTCCCAGCCGATCCAGTTGCGTTTCAATGAAATCATGGCCGGCTCCCGAGCCGATCTTTCGCTGAAGATCTTCGGCGACGAACTCTCCAATATGGAAGCCGTGGCCGAGCAGGCGGTGGCCGTGCTCCGTAAGATTCCCGGCGGCGGAGACGTCGTGTTCGAGGCCTCAGGCTTATTGCCCTCGGTCGACATCGTTCCAAAGCGAGACCAACTGGTCCGTCGTAACCTGCATGCGGAGGAGCTCAACGACATCGTCTCGACCGCCTTGGGCGGCGCGAGGGCGGGGCAGCTGCCCGCTTCGGGGCGTCCCATGGAGGTCGTCGTTCGCCTGCCTGGCGCCGAAAGCACTTCGCCTTCGCAGATCGGCGATCTCCCGGTCTCTGCCGAGGATGGCTCCGGTACGATGGTCGCGCTCTCCAAGGTGGCTGACGTCAAACTGGTCGAACGTCCGGGCGTCATCACCCGCGAGGACGCGCGCCGCCGTCTGGCCATCCTCATCAACGTCCGCGGCCGTGACACCGAGGGCTTTGTGCGCGAAGCCGAGGCCAAACTCAAGTCCGAGGTCAAGCCGGTCGGCGGCGTCTATTGGGAGTTCGGTGGCCAGTTCGAGAACCTGCAGCGGGCGCGCGAGCGCCTGACGCTGGTCGTCCCCGCGGCGCTTGGGCTGATCCTGCTCCTCATCTATGCCGGCTTTGGCAGTTTTCGTCAGGCGGCACTAGTCTTCACCTGCGTGCCGCTCGCGGCTATAGGCGGCGTGCTTGCACTCTGGCTGCGAGGCATGCCCTTCACAATCTCGGCCGGTATCGGCTTCATCGCGGTGTCGGGCATCGCGGTCCTCAATGGCATCATGCTGATCAGCTTCATCAACCAGCTGCGGGCGGAAGGCCGCCCGCTCCGCCTCGCGGTGGTCGACGGCACCGTCACCCGGCTGCGTCCCAAGCTCATCACCGCGCTCGTCGCTTCTTTGGGCTTCGTGCCCATGGCCCTTTCGACCGGTCCAGGGGCCGAGGTGCAGCAGCCGCTGGCGACCGTCGTCATCGGGGGAATCTTCACTTCCACTGCCCTGACGCTCCTGCTTCTCCCTGTCCTTTATGACTGGGTCGAGGCGCGTTTCTCCTCTTCTCCCACCCCAACAACCACCCAACCATGAAAATCCTCCTTCTCTCCCTGTTTTCAATCGGCGCCCTGATCGCCGCCGAGCCCGCCAAGCCGGCTACCGACGTCCAGCCTGGTCGCCGTCTGGAGGCACCCGGACTGCGCGCGCAATTCGTGATCCAGTCGGACCGCAAGGCCACGGTCACCTTCGCCGACGCCGCCGGCAAGCCCGTGCCCAGAGGCGACCGCATCGTCGTCGTTAAGGTCGACGGTAAGGATGTCATCCTTGAGCCCCATCCGAATGGATTCATCACCAAGGAACCGCTGCAAGCCAAGGAGCCGGCGGCCATCGTGGTTCAAGTCCGCGCCGCGGCGGACGCCAAACCGACGAACTTCCGTCTGACTTTGAACACCGCCCTCTGCGGAGAGTGCAAGCGTCAGGAGTATGGCTGTACTTGCGCCCACTGAGCGATCTGCCTTTAAATCAGGCGGCGTGGCAATTGCGCTGGATTTATAGGAGGCTTGTGATCAGGGACGGTTTGTTGGGCCAACCGTAATGTTACAGTTGGTTCGCTTCTGGCAGGAGTAGGTCAGTCCGTCCGTCGACTCGACCGTGCAGCAAGTATTGTCACCGTCGGCCTGGTCGGGAGCACGCAGATTCTTGTCCGGAGCCGCCTGGAATTTCCGCAGGCAGCTCGGGTTACAGAAATAGTAGGTCGTTCCCTCGTGCCTATGTCGCAAAGGAGAATAAGCACCGCCCGTCATGTCACACGCCGGGTCGCACTGTTTGGAGGTCGGAGCATCGTTCATCAGGTCAGCACATCCTGATACTCATCGGAGGCGAGGAACGCTCGCGGTCTTGCCCAATAAAAAGCCCCGCTTCTGCGGGGCTTCGGAAGGCTTATTTGCCTTCGAGCTTCTTAAGGTACTTGGCTGGATTCTTCTCGAACTTCGCGATGCAGGGCTTGCAGCAAACCTTGATCGTTTGGCCTTGGTAGACGAACGAAGCCTGTTCGCCCATCGAGTCTAGGTCGTTGTCGGAGACGATGCAGTTCTTCAGAGGGTAGGGCTTGGCGGCCTCGGCCTTGTCGGCGCTCGTCGCCTTGTCGCCGTGCTCGTGGGGCTTGGCGGCGTCCGCCGGCTTCGCGTCATGGTCGTGGCCGTCGGCCTTGGCTCCGTGGTCCTTGCAGCAGCAGGAGCAATCCGGGCACTTCATGCCGGCCTTGTCACCGTGCTCATGGGGCTTCGCCGCTTCCGCCGGCTTGGCGGCGTCGGCGCAGCAGGCGCACATCTTGTGCTCCGCGCCGGCCGGCTTGGAGTCGGCCTTGGGCAGCTTGGCCAGGTACTTGGCCGGGTTGGCGTCGAAGTCCTTGCGGCAGTCCTGGCAGCAGAGCTTGATCTCCTGTCCCTCGTGGACGAAGACGACGGGCTTGCCCTCGGCGCCGAGCTTCTCGTCGGAGACAATGCACTTGTCGAGGGGGTAGGGCTTCGCGTCGGCGGGCTTGTCGGCGGCGATCAGGCCGCAGGCTGAGAGCATTATGGCGAGTATGGCGTGTTTCATGGTGGTGTGGGTTGGTGGTGGTCAGAAGCGGATGAGGATGCCGGCGCCGGCCCCGAAGTCGGAACTATAGCCGGCGGTGAGCGAGAGGTCCTTGGTGAGGAGGTAGCGGAGGTCCGCCGCGGTGGACGCGTGGGTGCGCCTGCCGTAGCGGTAGGAGAGGTCGAGCGAGAGCCGGTCGGTCAGCTGCAGGCTCTTGGCCAAGGCCGCCCGGGTTTCCCCTCCGGACTGCTGGGTCAGGCCTAGGTCGACGAAGTAGGGCAGGCGGAAGGCTGCGCCGGCGAAGGGTCCGTCCCGGTCGCCGTCCAGGTTGCCGAAGCGGTAGCCGGCGACGAGCGACAGGCGCGTGTCTAGGTAGCGCTGGTAGCTGATCTCCCGCTCATGACCGTCGCCGCGGCGCAGGCCCTCCTCCCACCTGACGTAGAGGTTGTCGCGTCCGGACTGGATTGTCGCGTAGCCCGTCGCGGAAGCGTTGGTGAAGGCGGCCTGGCCCCAGGCGTAGGTCGTCGCCATGGCGTGCGTGGCCGCGGGATGCGGCGGCTCCGCGCCGTCGGCACCGGTCACGCGGATCGTGCGCACCATGCCCGTAATGTGATGGTAGAGCAGGTGGCAGTGGATCAGCCAGTCTCCCTGGCCCTCGTCGGCCGTGAACTCGATCGTCCTCACGCTCATCGGGGGGACGTCGACCGTGTGCTTCAGCGGGGAGGTCGCTGGGTCCTTGTCGGCTGCGTCCACCAGGCGGAAGAAGTGGCCGTGGAAATGGATCGGGTGATGCATCATGCTGTTGTTCACCAGGCGCAGCCGGATCGTCTCGCCTTCCTTGACCTTGATCGCCTCGGCCTCGCGGGGGTCGAGCCCGTCGAAGCTCCACTCGTAGCGGATCATGTCGCCTGTCAGCTTGAGCGTCAGCTCCCGGTGGGAGGCGGCGACGGCGTGGGGCTTGGCGGCGCGCAGCTTGGCGTAGGGCGAGATCGGTCGCTCAGGTTCCTGGGCGCCGGGCTCGGGGTCGATCTGGTCGAGGATGGAGGACAGGTAGGCGCTCATGCCATAGCGGTCAGGCTTGGGCGGAGGGGCCGCCTCATGCGGTGACCCTTCGCCGATCCAGGCCGAGACCGACCCGCTGCCGTCCTGCGCGGTGGAGCGGAGTTCCCAGGAGCCCGAGGCAGGCACGGTGAGAAGCACGTCGTAAGTCTCGGCAGGCCCGATCAGCAGGCGCTTCTGCTCGAAGGGGACCACGTCCTGGCCGTCCGCGGAGATGATCCGGAGCGGGCCCGCAGCGGCATCGAGGTAGAAGTAGCTGGCTGCCCCTGCGTTGATCAGCCGCACGCGCACCTTCTCGCCCGGCTTGCCGGGAAGCTGGAGGCGGCGCTGTCCGTTCATCAGGAAGGCGTCGTAGGCGACGTCGGAGAGGTCCATCGGGGGAACCAGGGACTTCTGGCCATCGAGGTATTCCTTGAGCTTGCCGGCCTGGTAGGCGCCGATGAGCGACTGCGCCGTGCCCTTGCGGTAGGAGTACCAGTCGCTTCCGCGCAGCAGCGAGCGCTGGACCTCGGCCGGGTGCTCGTTCGTCCAATCGCCAAGGATGACGACCTGGTCGTGGTCGGCCAGCTTTTCGACCTCCTTCGGTTCGATCACGATCGCGCCGTAGACGCCGCGCTGTTCCTGGTGGCCAGTGTGGCTGTGGTACCAGTACGTGCCGTTCTGGCGGATCAGGAACTCGAAGGTGCGCGACTGCCCGGGGCCGATCACGGGTGTGGTGACGACCGGCACTCCGTCCTGCAGGTTGGGGACGAGTAGCCCGTGCCAGTGGAGGGACGTCGAGTCGTCTGCCAGGCCGTTGACCACGGTGATGCGGGCCACGTCGCCTTCCCTGAAGCGCAGCACGGGGCCTGGCGTGCCCCCGTTGATGGTCAGGGCCTGCGTCGGCTGTCCTGCCGGACTCAAGGTCTGCTCGGAGATGGAGAGGCGGTATTCGACCACGCGGGCTTCCGGGTGAAGGGCCGAGGCCTTGGGGGCCGCTTCCATCGCGTCGAAGTAGGCCTTGCGGCAGATCTCGCAGGCCTGCGCAGGGGCGGCCAGTAAGGTCGCGAGCATGAGGAGACCCCACGCCGACACCCGCTTGATTGGCTGCACCGTGTTGATCCGCATACCTATTCATGTGCGCATCCCCGGTTCCCCCCGGAATGTTTTATGGTCACCCGAATGGCTTTAGGGGGGACACCGGGGTGTCCGGACATTAAACAGTCAATATGAGCAACAAACCCATCGACGAGTTGATGTCCGCTTGGCAGGTCTCCCCCCGCCGTTGCGAGGACTTTTCCCGCGACATCCTCAGGGGGCCCAGGCCCAGTCCGGTGCTTCGCGTCTCGGCCGTCGCCATGGCGGTCTTCTTGGTCGGCGGACTGGCTGGCTGGCGCTCGAACAACCAGGACTCGCAGCAGATGGCCAAGCTTCATGCGCGCTCAATCGTGGAGGCTTCCGCCCGATGAGGGGGCGGCTCCTGATCACCGTGTTGGTCCTCTCGCTCCTGGCCGGGTTCGCAGGTTGGTGGGCGATTCGGGACTTCAGGATGGCCGCGGCGTGCGAGCAGCGTTCGGAGGCCGCGTGGCTGCGCGCCGAGTTCGGGCTCGATGACGCCGCCATCGGCCGGATCGCCGCGCTCCAGGGCGAGTTCGAGAAGGAGTGCGAGGTTCACTGCGAGGCGGTGAGGCAGGCCAAGCTCGCCATGGAGGCGAAGCCCGGCCCCGAGTCCAAGGCCGGCCTCGAGGCCGCTCTCGGACGCTGCGAGCGTTCCCGTCGCGAGCACGTGCTCGCGATTGCCGGCTGCATGCCGCCCGAGAAGGGAAAAGCCTACGTCGCGCTCATCCTGCCGCAGGTCGAAGCCCTCTCCCATGAGGGCGCTCCCGGCGTCGACGGACACCACAAGGCCCGATGAACGGCCTGCCTGCAAAGGACGACCAGGCTGGATGGCGGGTGCTCTTCGATGAGCTGAACCCGCGCATCCGCGGCTACCTCCATCGCCTGCTTCCCGATGCGGCCGATGCGGAGGAGGTCGCCGCCGAGGCCTTCGCGACGGCATGGCGGACCTCCGAGCGTTTCACCGGTGGAAACGTTTCCACCTGGGTCTTCGGGATCGCGATCAACCTGGCCAGGAACCGGCGGCGCAGCTGGCTGCGACGGCTGGCGAGGTTTACCGGCCTGACTCCGGAGATTCCCGAGGGTTCGGTCGAGGACACCGCCGATGCCGATGAGCGCGCCGCCATGGTGCGTGCCGCAGTCCAGCGTCTGCCTGAAGGTTTGCGCGAGCCATTGATCCTAACCGCCTATTCAGGTCTGTCGCATCAGGAGGCCGGGGAAGCCCTCGGGCTGACTGCCAAGGCGGTCGAACATCGCGTCGCTTCCGCGCGAGATCGATTGCGTGAAACCTTGTCGCTTTGATCTGAGTATTTTCTGCAACGGATTTGCGGATAATACTTGCGCGCTAAAATCACTCGGGTAAATTAGCAGAGTTGGCAGTTAACTTGTCCGCAAACTGTCCGCAAAAATCCTCGGTCGTTGGAGTTCAACGACATACACACGAGGAATTTTCCTTCGAATCCCATCCTCTCCGCCACTTTGACTGGCTTGCCGTAGGGAGTTATCGGGTCTCGGTCGGCGGCGAACCCTCGGTTTGCCGGAGAAAATGGGCGCGACAAGCGGTCAGCAGAATAGCCAATTCCTCCGCCTTGTGCCCATAGGTGTCGGGCAGGGCGTCATGAAAACCCACCAAGGCGGAACTGGCATTTTGGGAGAACCCCTTTGCCGACCCATGGAAGTTGATGCCGACAAAGCCCTGGGATGCCTGCCGATAGTGGCCGAACCCGCTGATCTCCGCCCAGGCGATGTGTCGGGTGCGGAAGAGTGTCCTGAACTCTAGCCCGCCGGAGCCTACCTTGAGGTAGGAGGCTCCAGGAAGCATCTGGACGGCGGACACGAGAAGGCCAAGGCCGAAGAAGGCGACGACAACCCAGCCAATCGACTCACCCGATTGGATTCCGATGACTCCACCGAAGCCGAGGATGATGCTGCCTAACCCGACCCAAATCCACTTGGTCCTAGATGCCGGAAACATCAGCTCGAAGGTCTCGGGGAATGAGAACCTGTAGGATGTGAAGGAGTCAGCGCCTTCGTTGCTCATTTGGCGGGGCGAGCCAGATTCTCTGTCGATCCTCGCATGGAGTCAATGGGCAAGGTGGACGACTGGCTCACTGCTCGGATGGCCTTGTCGTTCGCGACGGCAGGCGGATGGCCGCTGCGATTCGCGGGGACCCGATATCCTCACACGAAGAGATGGCGGATGATTGCGTGGCTTGGACTGTGCTTGTTCACCAGGAGTTCGACTTCCTGCGACTCCCGCAGGGCGAGGACCTCGCGGGTCTGGTGCAGGGGCATCCAGCACCCGAGGCAGGCCCCGTTGAGCTCGTAGAGAAACTCCACGCGCGCGCGGTCACGCTTCAACTGGATGTGGGTGATGATTCCCCTGGTCGCGACGCCCCATCGGAACAGCTTTCGGATGCGCGCGATGCGCCAGTAAAGCACACAGATCGCCACGAGTGACACCGGCAGGGCGATGGTGAGCGCTTCCGCCGCCCCGAACCCGGCGCCTCGCCGAAGGAGCGGGAAAACAAGGCCGATCAGCCATATGCCCGGAATCGAGATGAGGCAGAAAAGCGCGGGCCAATCGGTCAGCACGATCTTGCGCAGCCGTGGCCGCTCCGCCTCGTCGTGGGTCTGGGTTACCACACCTGCATCATGCCAACATAGTCGCTCCCAGCAAGCCCGGATGTGTTCTGGCGAAAGGACGTACGCGAGCCGAGGGGGTCAGGCCGTTGCAAGGTGCGCCTGATGCTATTAAGCGGGAAGTTCGGCGTTTTTGGTAACACCTGGAGCGGGAATCATCCACGGGGTCAGGCCGTACCCTAACGTAGGCGTAACTAGATTCGAGTATTTCAGGCGTTTTTAGTTACACCCTAAACCAGGGTACGGCCTGACCCCCTATTCGGCCCGCCCGCTGATGGTGAATGAGAACGTCGAAGGACCGGCCGAGAATCCCTTCAAGGTGATGTATCGTCAGCAGATGGGCCGATAGACGAGAGTATGGGCGATTCATCCCGCTGATAATCGATTGAAGGCATTACGATATTGCTTAGAAGAGGGGGCATGTTGCGAAAAAATATCTCCAGTGGGTCCAAGTTTGAGGCTGAGATAGCTTATAGCCGCGCTGTCGTCTGCGGTGACATGGCGTTCGTTTCGGGGACTACTGGTTTTGATTACGCCACCATGACCATCTCAGAGTCTCTCCCTGAGCAGACTGCGAAGGCTCTGGATAATATCGAAAGCGCCCTGACTTCGGCCGGATTCGCTTTCCACGATATCGTCAAGGTGAGCTATATCCTTCCCGATCCCGAAAGCTTCCAGGCCTGCTGTCCAGTCCTGCGTGCACGATTTGGCGATATCAGGCCTGCGGCCACCATGATTTCTGCGCGACTAATGGATCCGCGCATGAAAATTGAAATCGAAGTCGTCGCGGTGAAGACGTCTCGTGGATAACTACCTTACGCCAGCAGCTTCTTGACCACTTCGCCGTGGATGTCGGTGAGGCGGAAGTCGCGGCCCTGGTAGCGGTAGGTCAGGCGGGTGTGTTCGACGCCCATCAGGTGCAGGATCGTCGCGTTGAGGTCGTGGACGTGGATGCCTTCCTTGACGATGTTGTAGCTGAAGTCGTCGGTCTCGCCGTAGGTCGTGCCCTTGTTCACGCCGGCGCCGGCCATCAGCACGGTGAAGCAGCGCGGGTGGTGGTCGCGACCGTAGTTGGTCTCAGTCAGGGCGCCCTGGGAGTAGGTAGTGCGGCCGAACTCGCCGCCCCAGACGACAAGGGTGTCGTCGAGCAGGCCGCGCTGCTTAAGGTCGGTGAGCAGGCCGGCCGTGGCCTGGTCGGTGTCATTGCACTGGCCCTTGATGGCCTTCGGGAGGCCGCCGTGGTGGTCCCAGCCCATATGGAAGAGCTGGACGAAGCGGACGTCGCGTTCGCACAGACGGCGGGCCAGGAGGCAGTTGGAAGCGTAGGAGCCCGGGCGCTTCACGTCGGGACCGTAGAGGTCGAGGACGTGCTGCGGTTCCTTGGAGAGATCGAGCAGGTCCGGCACGCTGGTCTGCATGCGGAAGGCCATCTCGTACTGCGAGATGCGGGTCTGGATCTCCGGGTCGCCGAGGACGCCGTGGCGTTGGTTGTTGAGCGCGGCGAGTTCGTCGAGCTGTTCACGACGGACCTCGCGGGGGATGCCTTCGGGGTCCTTCAGGTAGAGCACGCGCTCGCCCTTGTTGCGGAGCTTCACGCCTTGGAGCTTGGACGGCAGGAAGCCGGCGCCCCAGAGTCGGTCGTAGAGCGGCTGGTCGTCGGGACGACCGCTGCCGAAGGACGTCATCACCACGTAGGCGGGGAGGTCGGCGTTCTCGCTGCCGAGGCCGTAGGCGGACCAGGAGCCGATGCTGGGGCGTCCGGCGAGCTGGCTGCCCGTCTGCATGAACGTGATCGCCGGGTCATGGTTGATGGCCTCCGTGTGCATCGCGCGGACCACGCACCACTCGTCGGACTTCGAGGCGATGTGCGGGATCAGTTCGCTGAACCAATTCCCCGACTGGCCGTGCTGCTTGAACTTGAAGATCGAAGGCGCGACCGGGAAGTTCTTCTGGCCGGAAGTCATCGTCGTCAGGCGCTGCCCCTTGCGGATGGACTCCGGCAGGTCCTTGCCGCGCATCGCTTCGAGCTGCGGCTTCGGGTCGAAGAGGTCCATCTGCGACGGGGCGCCGGACTGGAACAGGTAGATGATGCGCTTCGCCTTCGGTTTGAAGTTGGGGAAGCCCAGGCCCGGATTGGCGGCGAACGCCGGCGTACCCATCAGGGAGCCCAGCGCGGCGAGGCCGATGCCGCCGGCGGAGCCCTTGATGAAGGTGCGACGGGACAGGGCCATCTTCGTGGCCTGGTCGAGTCCGAGGAATTGACGGTCGTTGCAGTTCATTCGCGGGTGACGGTTTCGTCGAGGTTGAGGAGGATGTTGGCCGTCGTGGTCCAGGCGGCCAGCTGGTTGCGGTCGAGGTCGGTCGCGGCCGGGCTCACGCCTTGCGCGAGGAGCTTCGGCGCGAGGCTCGGGTCGGCCGCATAGGTGGCCAGGCGCTTATCGAGGCCCTTGCGGAGGACGGCGAGTTCGGCGGCCGTGGCGTCGCGGCGGACCACCTTGCGGAACGTCCAGGCGAGCTTCGCTTCCAGGTCGCCGGGCTGGCGCAGGGCCTGTTCGGCGAGCTTGCGCGCGGCCTCGACAAAGGTGACTTCATTGAGGAGCGAGAGCGCCTGCATCGGCGTGTTGGAGCGGGAACGCTTGACCGTGCAGACTTCGCGGCCGGCGGAATCGAAGAGCAGCATCGTGGGCGGAGCCGCGGTGCGCTTCCAGATCGTGTAGAGCGAGCGGCGCCAGAGGCCCTCGCCCATGTCGGCCTTGTAGTTGCGCATGTCACCGTAGACGCTGGTCTCGTCCCAGACCGCCTCGGGCATGTAAGGCTTCACGCTCGGGCCGCCTTGCTTGTCGACGAGCAGGCCGGCCGTCCAGAGGGCTTGGTCGCGGATGACCTCGGCGGGCAGGCGGAAGCGGGGGCCGCGGGCGAGAAGGCGGTTGTCGGGATCTTTCTCCAGCATCTCCGGCGTAACAGCCGCGCTGCGACGATAGGCAGAGCTCATCATGATCAGCTTATACATCGCTTTCATGTCCCACTTGCGGTCGACGAACTCGACGGCCAGCCAGTCGAGCAGTTCGGGGTTGCTCGGCCATTCGGCCTGGGAGCCGAAGTTCTCGGAGGTCTTCACGATCCCGATGCCGAAGAAACGTTCCCAGGCGCGGTTGACCCAGATGCGGCCCGTGAGCGGATGCGTGCCGCTGACGAGCCAGCGGGCGAAGCCCAGGCGGTTGTTGGGTTCGCCGGCGGGCATGGGCGGCAGGGCGCGGAAGAGGGCGCGTTCCACCTTGGGGCCGATCTTGTCGTATTCGCCGCGCAGGAGCACGAAGGCGTCGCGGGGCTTCGGCAGTTCCTTCATCACCATCACCGTGACCGGGGCCGTGTTGGCCGTCTCGAAGGCGGCCTTCGCGGCGGCGACCTTGGCGGTCGCGGCGTAGCGGGGGTATTCCGGGCTGTCGGCGAAGAGTTTCTCAAGCGCCTTCTTGTCGGCGGCCGTGACCTTGTCGGCGGGCTTGGCGAGGAGGCGGCGGGCGGCCTCGGCGGCGGGGTCGGCCTTGAGCGAGAGCAGCTTGGGGTCCTGACCGGAAACGTTGAGGCGGAAGCGCCCCATGCTGTGCTGGGCGTGGGCTTCATGGCGCATGACCACGACCAGCTTGGCGCCGGCGGGGACGGTGGTAGGAGCGAAGGAGAAGATCGCCTTACGCGGGACGCGGTTCTCGGGCGCGTTGCCGCCGATCGCCCAGCCGGCCTTGTTGTTGTCGGCCTTCTTCGGCTTGCCCTTTGTCATCGGGGCAAGGGCGAGCTTGGCGATGCTCCAGCCCGGCTGGTCGTAATCAGCTTCCGCCTTCAACAAGGGGAGGGAGGTCGTCTTGCCGTCGGCGGCGCGCAGGCGGACTTCGAAGCCGCTGAGCACGAAGTTGCCGTTGAAGGCGCGGCCGAGGCTCTTGCCCGGGTGGGAATCGTCGGGCAGCGCTTCGAGGCGTACGGCGGTCAGCAGGCCGGCGTCCAGCGGGGCTTCGAGGACGTAGGTCTCCTTGGAGGCGGTGCCGCCCGAGACGAGCCATGAACCGTCGTCGAGGCGCTTGAATTCGGCGTTCTCCTTCGCAGTCACTTTCTCATCGGTGAGGGGATGCCAAGCCACGCCTTCCTTGGTAAAGGCGGCGCGCTGGCGTTCCAGCCACTTGGCCAGGAGGTCGGGCTGGGAGGTCGGGATAGCCTTGAGAGCGGCTTCGGCGGCGGCGAGCGCGGCGCCCGTGGCGTCGATCTGCTTCTGTTGTTCTTCGGTCGGGAGCGGAAGCACCGGCGGCGTGTTGCCGCCGGCTCGGGTCCGGCCGGAGCCGCCGAATTCGCCGAGTACGCCGGACTCGTCGTTAGAGTTGAAGTAGGCGAAGAACTGGTAGAACTCCTTCTGCGAGATCGGGTCGTATTTGTGGTCGTGGCAGCGGCAGCAGTTCATCGTCAGCCCCATCCAGGTGGAACCCGTCGTCTCGATGCGGTCGATGACGTTCTCGGCGAACCATTCCTCGATGATGCGGCCTCCTTCGCCGTTGAGGCGGTGGTTGCGGTGGAAAGCCGTGGCCACGATCTGGTCGCGCGTCGGATTAGGCAGGAGGTCGCCGGCGAGCTGCTCGACCGTGAAGGCGTCGAAAGGCTTGTTGTCGTTGAAGGCCTTGATGACCCAGTCGCGATAGGGCCACATCGTGCGCTGGGTGTCGCTCTGGAAGCCGTTGGAGTCGGCGTAGCGGGCGAAGTCGAGCCACTGCATCGCCATGTTTTCGCCGTAGTGAGGTGAGGCGAGCAGGCGGTCGAGGGCCTTGGACCAGGCGTCTGCCGAGTCGTCGGCGAGGAAGGCCTGCAGGTCGGCGTCGGAAGGCGGCAAGCCGGTGAGGTCGAGGGCGGCGCGACGGAGCAGCGTGGCCTTGGGGGCTTCACCGTTAGGCTTCAGTCCCTTGGCGGCGAGACCAGGGGCGAGGAAGGCATCGATCGCGTTGCCTCCAGCTGGGATGGTCGGGATCGACGGCTTGACCGGAATCTGGAAGGCCCAGTGGCCCTGATACTCGGCGCCCTCCTTGATCCAACGTTCGACCAGGGCGATCTGGTCCTTCGAAAGCACCTTATGGAATTCCGCCGGCGGCATGTGGTCGTCGGCGTCTTCGGTCAGCAGGCGCTTCATCACTTCGCTCTTCTCCGGAAAGCCCGGCGTGATGGCGGGATCGCCGGACTTGCCGCCTTTGCGAGCGGCTTCGAGGGAATCGAGACGGAGGCCGCCCTTGATCTTATTCTCGTCGGGGCCATGGCAGGCGAAGCACGTGTCGGAGAAGATCGGGCGGATGTCGCGGTTGAACTGGACGCGCTCCGCGGCGAACGCCGAGGTCAGGAACAGGGCGCCGGCGGCGGCGAGACAATAGCGGGGAAGGCGCATGGGGCTTGCGAATAAAGACATTAAAGACGAGCGCGGGTTCATAGCAATTAGCACTTAATAAAAAACCCCTCAAATGAGGGGTTTTGGAGAGGGCTGGTAGCCCGCCTTACTTGGCGGCTAGGTCCTTGATGGAGAGGTCACGGAAAGCGACCGGATCATTATGGCCGGCGAAACCGAAGTAGCCTTC
>JBILXR010000130.1:0-5637 GCA_044378215.1 Opitutales bacterium | reverse complement strand
CTCTGCTGGCTATTCCTCGCGCTCCCTTGCGAGCTCTTCCGGACCAAAGGTCTGGGCTCCATGACCCCTCGCTGTGGCGCCTTGATCGGCGTGCTGGCTTCGCTGCCGTTCGTCGTCGCGATCATCTCCGCATCGGGATGGCGCGCGACGGAGGAGCTCGCTACCAACCCTGCAGTCACGCTTGAAGCCTTCCTCGGCACCTTGCCGCATGTCATGGGCATGCTGGCGACCGGGTTTAGTTTCGGCTGGCTCCGCCAGAAGTGGTCGCCGTCCGGCCCATACGATTCAAACAGCGGACACGCCGCCGCTAGCCTTCTAGTCTTAGCCTGCATGTGCGTGCCCACGGCCCAGGCGGCCGAACCGGCAGCCAACCGACCTAATATCCTCTTCATCGTCGCCGACGACCTTGCGACTCGGCTGGGCTGCTACGGTGACGCGGCGGCCATCACGCCCAACCTCGATCGGCTGGCCAAGGAGGGCGTTATTTTCGAGCGGGCCTACGTGCAGGGCGTCGTCTGCACGCCCAGCCGGACCTCGTTCATGCTCGGGCTCAACAACCGGCACGCCAACGCCCAGCACTTCATCAAGAATCCGGAGACGATGACACTGGGCCGCTGGTTCCGCGAGCACGGCTACCAGACCTGCGCGATCGGCAAACTCGACCACGACGACCCTAAGGACAGCTTCGTCGACCCAAAGGCCTGGGACGTCCGCGTGAAGCGCGAAGAAATGCCGCCGAAGACCAGGCCGGCGCAGCTGAAGACGTTCGATGAGGATCTCGGCCTGAAGCGGAAGAAGATCGGCTTCTACGGCGCCAACGAGTCGACCGACTCCCTGGCCGATGCGACGCGCGCCGAGCGGCTGCTGAAGTTCTTCAAGGAGGAGCGTGACCCGAAGAAGCCTTTCCTGGCCTGCATAGGTTTCCATGCCCCGCACGTCGCCTGGGAGGCCACCCGCGCCGCGTGGGACGCCCATGACCCGAAGAGATTCGTCCTCGAACCAACCCCCGCCGACGCGACGTCCCTACCCAAGGGCTCCCTCCTGAACGAACCCGGCATGGAGCTTTCCGAAGCCCGGCAACGCGAGGGCATGCGCGCCTATTACGCTGCGGTCACTTCGCTCGACGCCATCATCGGCGACCTGCTCACAAGGCTCAAGGCGGACGGTCATCTGGACAATACCCTGATCGTCTTCACCAGCGACCATGGCTATCACCTCGGCTGGCGAGGCCAATGGTGCAAGCACAGCCTCGACGAGCAGGTGACGCGGGTGCCGCTCATCGTGAAGATGCCCGGCGCCGCCGCCGGTCGCTCCCAAGGCATCGTGGAACTGCTCGACCTCTTCCCGTCGTTCAGCGACTTCGCCGGACTCCCCACGGCGCCCGGACTGGACGGCAAGAGCTTCCTGCCCAACGTGCGCGACCCCAAAGCGGCGGGCAAGGCCGCCGCTTTCTGCCGCGGAGCCAATGGGCGTACGGTGCGCACCTTGCGTTACCGCCTCACCGAGCGCACCGACGGGTCCGTGGAACTGTATGACCATTCGACGGATCCGCTGGAATATCGCAGCGTCGCCGGAATCCCCGATAATGAAGCCACCGTGAAACGCCTTCGCGGACTCCTCCTCGCCGAACTCGGCCCCCTGCCCCCTTCCAAGAAATAACTCATGCGAAATCTACTCGCCCTCCTAGCCTTCACCCCGCTCCTCGCCCTCGAATACGCGCACAAGCCGGCCGACCCCCAGCCGACGGGTTGGCCGCTCACGGCCGAAGAGAAAGCCTTCATCGCCAAGCCGGAGTTCGAACGCCGGCCCGGCCGCGAAGTGAACAAACACCTGCCTCACCTCTGGCCGGCCGTTCCGGCCGCCGGCAGTTGGGGCGGTACCAGCTGGGTGGACACGCATGCGAAGCTGGTGGCTTACGTGCAGAAAAACCCCGGTCCTTGCGATGTCCTGCTCGTCGGCGATTCGATCACCCAGCAATGGGGCAGCCCGCTCGACAAGGGCGCGCTCAACGCCGCCTGGCTGAAGGCCTTCCCCGGCGCGAAGACGATCAACATCGGCATCGGCGGCGACAAGGCCCAGAACGTGTTGTGGCGCCTCGACCACGGCGGCGTCGACGGACTCAAGCCGCGCGCGATCGTGCTGATGATCGGCAACAACAACATGTTCTTCACGCCCGAGACCGGCGTGGCCGCCGCCGCCCAAGGCGTGAAGGCCTGCCTCACCAACGTTCGTGAGAAGTTCCCCGAGGCCGACGTGGTCGTGGCGAAGATCCTGCCCTGCCACGCTCCGAAGGTGCGCTTCTACGAGGACATCATGCTGACGAACGCCGAGATCGAAAAACTGAACCTCGGCGCCGATCCGAAGGTCAAGGTCCTCGACCTGACCCAGGACTTCTTGAACGCCGACGGCACGATCAAGACGGAGCTCTACACATCCGACAAGATCCACCTCTCGCTGGCCGGCTACGAAGCCTACGCCAGCCGCCTGAAACCGCTGCTGGACGCCTCGCTGAAGCGCTGAACGATGCGGAAGCTGCTTCAATCCTGCGCGTTCCTCGTCACCGTCACCCTGGCGGCGGAGCCACACGCGTTCCTGGAGAAGCACTGCTTCGAGTGCCATGACGCCGAGACAAAGAAAGGTGGCCTCGACCTGACCACGCTCCGCTACGACGCCGCGAAGCCCGAGAAATGGGTGCAGGTCCATGACGCCGTCGCCGCCGGCGAGATGCCTCCGGCCAAGCGCAAAAGCCAGCCCACTTCGGCCGAACGCGCCGCCTTCGTCGCCGAACTCGGCGGGCGCCTCACGACCGACATCGCCGCCGCGCACCCCCACCGGATCGGCCTGCGCCGCCTCACCCGCCAGGAATTCGAGAATTCGCTCAAGGACCTCCTCGCCCTGCCCCGGCTCGACATCACCGCGCTCCTACCAGCCGACGGACGCGTGTCTGGTTACGACAAGATCGGCAGCGGACTCGACCTCTCATCCGGACATCTCGCCGCCTACCAAGAGGCGGTCGAGAAAGCCCTCGATGTTGCCATCGCCACCCAGAGCGCCCCGCCCCGGGTCTACAACAAGCGCATCTACCCGTCGGGCCTTTTCAAGTTCGGCGCCAATCTCTCCCACGGACAATATGTGCTGCTCAAGGACAAGCAACCCGACCCCGCCCTCCCGGTCCGCGGCGGTTTTGAAGACAAATCAGGCCATGTCGGCTTCGAAGGCCCCGACCTCAAGGAGCGCGGCAAGCTGGTGAAGAGTCCTGAGGTCGCGCAGAGCCAGAGCGCCGTCGGCCTGCTCAACCCGAACCTGGCCGGCTATGAGGCGGCGATGAACGTCTCCCCGATCTACGCAGGCAACTATCGCCTGCGCCTCTCGATCTGGGGATTCCGCTGGGCGAACGGCCGACCCAATCCGTGCGACGCCCCCCAGGCCGCCGTCTTGCGCGCGCACGAAGAGGGCAAGCAACAGGAAGGCGGCCGCCTGCTTTCCGCCTTCACGGCTCCTTCGATGGAATCAAAGGAAGGCGAGATCGTCACCTGGCTCGATGCCCATGAATCCATCGTCTTCGACCCGGTCTCGATTCCTTGGAACGGCCTACGCATCGGCCAGGTAGCCGGACGCGCGGCCAAGCACGTCGGCCCGGGCGTGGCGCTCGACTGGTTCGAGATCGAAGGACCGCTCAACCCTGTCTGGCCCCCGGTCAGCCACGCGCGACTCTTCGGCCGGCTTCCGATCAAGCCATTCGTCGCCGGCAGCGACGTCGTGGCGCCGCGTCGCGAGAAGATCCGGAGCATCGGCGGCTACCTGCCAAGCATGCACTTCGACCTGACCCCGGCGGAGCGATCTCCGCAGCTCGAGACGGTCTGGTCCGAGAATCCGAACGAGGATGCGCGCCGGCTGCTGGGCGAGTTCCTTCCACGCGCCTTCCGGCGTCAGGTCGCCTCGGCGGAGATCGAGCCCTACCTGAAGCTCTTACAGACCCGCCTCGCCGCCAAGGACTGCTTCGAAGACGCCATGCGCCGCGTCTATGTCGCGGTACTCACCTCCCCTGAGTTCCTCTTCCTCCCGGCACCGACCGAGGACGAAGCCCTTGCCTCACGCCTCTCCTACTGGCTCTGGAACGGGCCGCCGGATGAGAATCTGCTGACCGCCGCGCGCGACGGTTCCTTACGGCGTCCCGAAACCCTACGTGCACAGGTGGATCGCCTGCTCTCCGACCCCCGCGCCGAGCGTTTCACCCAGGACTTCGCCCGTCAGTGGCTCGAACTCGGCCGCCTGGATGAGACCAATCCTGACCCGCTCCTCTATCCGGAATACCGTTTCCTGCTCGGACAAGGCGTCGCCGACGAGACCCCGGCCTTCCTCCGTGAACTGATCGTCCAGGACCTTCCCGCTCGTGCGTTGGTGAAGCCCGGCTTCGCGATGCTCACCCAGCGGCTCGCCGAACATTACGGCATCTACGGCGTCACCGGCGTAGAAGTGCGCAAGGTCGCCCTGCCCGCCGACAGCCTGCGCGGAGGTCTGCTCGGTCAGGCCTCCATCCATAAGCTCACGGCCAACGGCACCACGACCTCGCCCGTCAAACGCGGCGTCTGGGTCTCCGACCGCCTGCTCGATGACCCCGCGCCCCCGCCTCCGCCCGGCATCTCCGCGGTCGACCCGGACACACGCGGCACGACGACGGTCCGCGAACAGCTTACCAAGCACCGCTCCGACCCGAACTGCGCCGCCTGCCATGCGAAGATCGACGCGCCTGGCTTCGCGCTCGAAGCTTTCGATCCCGTCGGCGGACTACGGTCCCGCTACCGTTCCAACGGGAAAGGCGAACAGCCTCCGGAGAAAGGCCGCGCGGACTGGCGCGTCGAATATAAGCTCGGACCCGCCGTCGACGCCTCCGGTGAGCTGCGCGACGGCCGCGCCTTCCGGACCGTCTCGGAGTTCGTCGAACTGCTCGCGGCCGATGACGAAAAACTCGCCCGAGCTTTCGTGGCTCATCTGGCCCGCTACGCCACCGGCGCCGAAGTGAGCTTCGCCGACCGCACCGAGATCCGCCGTATCGTCGCCCAGGCCAAGGATCGCGGCTACGGACTGCGCTCCCTCATCCACGGGCTCGCCCAGAGCCCCTTCTTCCTCCAGCCTTCGCCCAGCCGATGAGAACCACCTGCCTCTTGCTTCTCCTCTCCGGCGTCGCGCAAGCGGCCGCGCCGCTCCAGCCCTCCGGTGCGACCGGGCGATATGAAGTTGCGACCTGGAAGCAGGACTGGCCTGGATGCTCCTGGGAAGACGGCGTCGCCGAAGGTCGCGTCGACGTGATCGTCCGCGGGGAGGAGAATCGCTGGCGCATATCCTACGCCCTCGGCCAGATCGGCCCCTTTGCCGGAGGCGTGGCCTGGAACCAACCGTTCGCGCCGACGGAGGAAATCACCTTGAGTTACGTGCTCCGCTTCTCGCCCGACTTCGACTGGGGCAAAGGCGGCAAGCTCCCTGGAATCGGCGGCGGAGAGAAGACGACAGGGGGCCGCCCGGCCGACGGCTTCAACGGTTTCTCCGTACGACCGATGTGGCGTGCCGAAGGCAAGGCCGAGGCCTACGTCTATCACGCAGGCCAGAAAGGAAACTACGGGGACAGCTTCCGGATGC
>JBILXR010000010.1:0-20537 GCA_044378215.1 Opitutales bacterium | reverse complement strand
GGAGCTGGACGGCGCCGTCCTTGCCGATGAGCGGCAGGACCTTGAGCTGGATGCCGATGTCGCGCAGCGAGACCTGCGAAGTGACCTGGCCGGTCTGGGGGGCGATGGTGGCGCCGGTGATGACCGGTCGGGATTCGCCGACGAAGATCGTGGCCTCCTTGTTGTGGGTCGTCGTGATGGCCGGGACCGAGAGCACGCGGAGGTCGCCCTTGCGCGGGGTGGTCGTCAGGCCGATCGTCGCGCTCAGGTCGCTGCCGTTCAGAGTTCCCTGCGAGGCGTTGACCGGCGTGTTATTCTGCGGCAGCAAAGAGTTGGTCGTCGCGGGCGCTCCGTTGACGTTGAAGCCCGCGCCGGTACCGCCGATGCCGACGAGCTTGCCGTTGGTGACCGTGAGGCCGAGGGTGTTGAAGCCGTTGATGTCGGTGTCGGTGAGCTTGACCTCGGCGATGACGACCTCGATGCGTACCTGCGGCAGGACGATGTCGACCTTCTCGATGAGCTCGTGAAGGAGGCGGAGGTCGTCGTTAGTGCCCGAGACCACGACGGAGTTGCTGCGGATGTCCGGAAGCACCGTGAGGTTGCTGCTGAATTCGTCGGCGCCCATCTGCGCGGCGCCGGCGGCCGCGCTGGCCGCGGCAGCGGAAGAGGAAGAGGTCGTCGGGACCGGGGTACGGTTGACGGTGGCGGACCGGACCGTGTTGCCGGCGCGAGCGGCGGCGGTGGTCTGGCCCGTGACGAGGGAGGTCACCAAGGTCGCGACCTGCTGGGCGTCGGCGTGGCGGAGGAAGATGACGTCGGTCTTCGTGTTCGGGTTGGACTTCTGGTCGAGCGTGTCGATCAGCTTGTCGAAGAAGTCATGCTGGTCGGCCGAGCCCATGAGCAGCACGCGGTTGGTGCGTTCGTCGGCGAGAAAGGTCGTGCCCGTGCTGAGGCGGAAGGGCGCGCCGCCGGAGACCGTGGCGGGCGAGCGGAGCATCGACGTCAGCTTGTTGACCATGTCGGTCGCCATCGCGTTCTTCAGGACGTAGCTCTTGGTGACGACGAGGTCGAGCTGCGGGCGGTCGATCTGCGTGGTCAGCGTCTCGATCTTCTGGAGGTTGGAGATCGAGTCGGTGATCAGCAGCGCGTTGTTGCGGCCGAAGTAGACGGGCGGCGAGGCGAGGGTCGTGTTGAGGCTCGAAGCGATCTGGGCGACGAGCTCCTGCGCGTTGGCGTGCTTGAGCGTGAAGATCTTGGAAGCGATGCGGCCGCTGGGCGGGAGCGCGAGCACCGAGCCCATGATGAGCTGCGGCGACTCGGCCTTCGCGACGAGGTTGGGGACGACCTTGAGGAACTTGTCGCCCTGCTGAATCACGGCGATGCCGTTGAGGTTGAGCAAGGTCTCGAGGGCGAGGAGGGCCTCGTCGCGGGTGATCGAGGCCGGCAGCGAGAGCGTATAGACGCTGGCCGGGAGGGCCGCAGGACGGAGGATGGACTTACCGGTCCAGCGCTGCATCAGGTCGAGGACCTGGGCGACCGTCTCATCGCGGAGGATGACCGGGCCGATCTGGTCGGAGCCACTGAGGCCGGGGAGCGGGACCGCGGCGGCGACACCGGGGACCACCTCAGGCGCAGCCGCGGCGGCCGGAGCGGCCGGGGCTGGGGCAGCGGCCTGACCAAAACCCGCGAGCGGGGCGGCGGCGGCCAGCAACAGGCAGAAAAAGGGCAGAGGAGCCCGCCGTTGACGATGGGTAGAAGGAGTGCTGATCACTTGGGTGAGAGGGGTACGGTTAGATAACACCCAATGTGAGGAATAGTTCGACGAAAAATCGGCTTTTGAGAGGTTTATTCAGAGGCTAAGCCCACCCAGGACAGGAGGATACCCCATGTATAGTGAACATAGTTTCACCTTTTGCTTGCTTCGACGCTGCCGTTGGGCCAAAAAGCCTGCATTGCTGCTATGCGTGAAGACATCCCCGAATGGCTGGGCAAGCCACCCCTGCGTGGCACGGACCAATGGGAAGCGTGGCTGACCAAGTGGCGGCGCTACGCCAAGGTCGAGCTACGGGACGCCGCCGCGGACGACCCGGAATATGACTTCGGCTTGCTGACTCCCGACGAGCGCTGGCGGGTGGCTTTGGCGCTCCAGATCAAAGCCCAGATCGAAGCCGGTCGGCTGAACGCACCCGTGCCCATGACCTTGGCCAACGGGCGCAAGGTCAGCGACCTCGACCATGCCGGCGTCGTGGCCTGGCAGGTCGGCCGATCGGTCGTCTCGCCGATCCCGGACGAAGCCTTCACCGCCGCGCTCGAATGGAGCAACGCGCGGGAAAACCCGCGTCGCCGACGGATCTCGCATGCCATCCGCTACGGCTTCATCGCCGGGCTCGGCGGGGAAGCCGCGTCCCCCGCCTGGTCTTCGCCCGACTACGTCGCGGCGTACGAAGCCTCGTGGGAGCTCGGCAACGCGCTCGCCATCGAGACGGACCCGCGGGGATAGGTTGCGGAAAGCCCGCCCGCGGGCAGAGTGTGACTCTTAATAAAACATCAGATGGAATACATCGTCCCCACCCTGCTGGGCCTCGCGCTCGGCTATGTCGGCTACCTGCTCGGTCGCCGCAGCCAACCCCAGAACCAAGCCGACCTCGCCTTGCAGCAGGAACTCACCGGCACGAAGGCATTGCTGACCGCGGCGGAGAGCCGCCGCACGCAGGATACGTCCGCGCTACAGGCCGAACGAGACAACGCGCTGGCGCGCGCCAACGCCGCGGAAACCGGGCTGGCCCGCGCCGACGAGGCCAAGGCCGCGGCGCAACGCAGCCTGGAGGAGACTAAGCTGTCCTTCGGAGAACTCGAGAAGCGGATGCGGGAAGCCTTCGCCAACGCCGCGCAAAGCCAGCTGACGCAAAGCCGCGAACAGTTCATCGGCATGGCCGAGCAGAAGTTCGCCCCCTTCAAGAGCCAGCTCGACGAACTGACCCGTACCAACAACGAACTCAAAGGTTCGCTCAAGACCAGCAACGAACGCTCGGAGAAGGTCGCCGAAGAAGCCCGCAAGCTGGCCGCGGCCATGACCTCGACCAACAAACAGGGCAGCTGGGGTGAACTGCAGCTCTCGCGCGTCGCCGAGCTGACGGGCATGCTGGAGCACGTCGACTTCGAGACGCAGAACTCCACCGCGGCCGAACAAGGCAACCTGCGGCCCGACATGGTCATCTCCCTGCCCGGCGGCCGGAAGATCGTCGTCGACGCCAAGGCGCCCACCAAATCCTACATCGAAGCCAGCCAGGCGACGACCGAGTCCGAGCGCACACGCCTGCTGGAGGATTTCGCGGCGAAGCTCGCCGACCACGCCAAGAAGCTCGGCGGAAAGGAATACTGGAACCAGTACAAGCCGTCGCCGGAATTCGTGGTGCTTTTCCTGCCGAGCGAGGCCCTGTTCAGCACCGCGCTCCAGGTCGATCCGCTCCTGATCGAGAATGCGTGGGGGCAGAAGGTCGTCATCGCGACCCCCACCACCCTGCTCTCCGTGCTCCGGACCATCGCCCACTCGTGGGACCGCGTGGAAGTCGAGCAACGCGCCGAGAAGGTCATCGAGCTGGCGGAAAAGCTGCACGACGGCGTGCGTATCGCCAGCGACCATTTCGCCGACGCCGGCGGCAGCCTCAATAAGGCGGTGAAAGAGTATAACCAGACGCTCGAGACGCTCCGGTCGCGCGTCTACAATAACGCCGACAAGCTGATCACCGAAGGCGAGAAGATGAAGGCCGAGCGCCAGCTGGCGGACGGGGCGACCATCGACATCCAGGCCCATGAGACGCTGCCCGAGGTCAAGCGCCCCCGCAAGGGAGCCAAGGAACTCCAGGGCGACGAAGCCGCCCCGTCGGCCTGAAAACGGAATCCTGCTGGTGGAGCCGATGAGGTTCGAACTCACGGCCTCGTCATTGCGAACGACGCGCTCTACCAACTGAGCTACGGCCCCAAACAGCAGGAAGTTAAGGCAAGCCGTCCCGGCGGGGGCGGTCAAGGTTTAGATGCCTGACGCCTTGCCACGGACCGGAATGACCGTAGATTCCACGCTCCTTAACACCATGCGCGTAGCCAAAGAAACCGTCGTCGCCATCGAATACACCCTGAAGGACGACCAGGGCAACATCATCGACGCCTCCGGCGAGCGCGGCCCGATGGAGTACCTCCACGGCGCGCAGAACATCATCCCCGGCCTCGAGCAGGGCGTCGAAGGCCTCGTCGCCGGCGACACCAAGAACGTCCTGGTCCCGCCGCAGCTCGGTTACGGCGAATACAGCGAGAAGCTGCTCCAGCTCGTCCCGCTCACCGCCTTCGGCGCCAACACCCCGCAGGTCGGCATGCGCTTCCACGCCGAGACCAACCTCGGCATGCGCGTCCTCACCATCAAGAAGATCGAAGGCGAAGAGGTCACCCTCGACGGCAACCATGAGCTCGCCGGCAAGACCCTCCACTTCGACATCAAGGTCGTCTCCGTCCGCGCGGCCGAGCCGACCGAACTCGCCCACGGCCACCCGCACCAATCCGGCGGTTGCTGCGGCGGCGGTGGTTGCGGTTCCGGCGAAGCTTCCGGCGGCGGCTGCTGCTCGACCGAAGAAGGCTCCGAAGGCGGTTGCTGCTCCACCGAAGAACCGGCTGCCGCGCAGAAGCAGGGTGGCTGCGGCTCCGGCGGCTGCGGCTGCTCGTAAGCGGCGGAAAAGCCTATGACGAAAAGACCCCGGCCAGCCGGGGTCTTTTGTTTACCGAAAGTCGTCAACGTTACCGTCGGAGATACTGCCTGACCATTTGATGTAATTCCGCGTCGAGAAGCAAAGCCTCACGGATGGCATCCAGGAGCTTCTGGGTGTCGTTGAGGTCTGGGCGTCCGAACGGGCCAGTCTCCTTGATCGGCAGCGCCTTGATCTTCTCGAGCTGGACCGAGAGCTTTTCCAGGACCCGTCGGGCGCCAGGACCGGATTCCCAGTAGTTCCCCCAATAGCCGCGATTGTACCAAGTCCGATAACGGCCCTTCTCAAAGTCCAGATAGTCATCTTTAAGCTTGGTGATCGAGACGTTGACCTTCGCCATCGCGGCGATGTCCGCTTCGGTCGACTTGGCGGGATTCGGGTAAATAGGCCTTTGGGCGAGGGCAAATTGCCCTTGGAGATCCCTTCGACGATCAGCATAGATGTCCGCCGGACTTTCGGCCCGCACAGTGACCGCGAACAGCAAAGCGAGCAAGAGTGTTCTTAGCATGAGGCCACGGTTAGCCGGCGAAAAATCGTTTTCAATGTTTATGTTGAATAAATTCTTTTTTATAAATGTAATACTTTATGAGAAAAATCCTGCTGACCCTCGCCTTGGCCCTTTCCCTCGCCCCGCTGCCGACGGACCTCCGGGCAGAGCATCCCATACATGATCTTTCCTGCGAAATCTGCCAGAGTAAGGGCAGCGACGGAAGCGCCTGCAAAGGCAAGGTCAGCCGCGGCCAGTCCAGCCCGGCCGGCGTGAACTACAGCTGCAGCAACGGACATAGCTTCTTCGTCAGATCGAAGATCCGGGTCAACTGACCGGTCAGGCCAACCAGTAATCAAAGACCCCGGACCGCCGGGGTCTTTTGTTGCCCATGTCCTTAGGCCGCACAGGCTGAAGTTCACCCCCGCGCATGCGCCCCGACTCCGTCCATGCCCGTGACCTGACGCCTGGCCAGACGCGGGTTTCGCTGGCGATCATCGCGGTGCTGTTCTTCATCTTCGGCTTCGTCTCGTGGGCGAACGCCATCCTCATTCCTTATTTCAAGATCGCCTGCGAACTGACGCACTTCGAGGCCTATCTGGTCACGTTCGCGTTCTATATCTCCTACCTCGTGTTCTCGTGGCCGGCAGCCGGCCTGCTGCGCCGGACCGGCTTCAAGCGCGGGATGATGCTCGGCTTCTGGATCATGTCGGCCGGCGCGCTGCTCTTCATCCCCGCGGCCTACGCACGCGCCTATCCGGTCTTCCTCAGCGGACTGTTCACGCTCGGCGCCGGCCTCGCGATCCTGCAGACCGCCGCGAATCCTTACGTCACCGTGCTCGGCCCGCAGAAATCAGCGGCCCGGCGGATCAGCCTAATGGGCATCGGCAACAAAGGCGCCGGCATCCTCGCGCCGATCCTCTTCGCCGCCGTCGTGCTGCGCGTCACGGACACCGCATTATTCGCGGCGCTACCGACGATGGAGCCGGCCGCGAAGGCCGCCGCCCTCGACGAACTGGTCCGGCGCGTCATCGCGCCTTACGCTGCCGTCGCCGGCGTGCTGGCCATACTCGGGCTGCTGGTGCGCTGGTCGCCCTTACCGGAGATCGATACCGACCACGAGACCACCGACGTCGCGGAAGCCAACGCGGGGAGGACCAGCGTGTTCCAGTTCCCGCAGCTCGTGCTCGGCGCGCTGGGCATCTTCCTGCACGTCGGTACGCAGACCGTGGCCGTCGATACCATCATCGGCTACGCGGACACCATGGGCATCCCACTCGCCGCAGCGAAGATCCTGCCTGGGTGCGTGCTGGCCGCGATGATCGTGGGCTATGTCCTCGGGCTGGCGTTGATTCCGCGTTGGGTCTCGCAGGTCACGGCCCTGCGCGCGTGCACGGTGCTCGGCGTCGTCGGCACGCTCGGCGTGCTCTTCGCTCCGGGCCAGCTGACGTTCCTCGGGCTGACCGCCGATGTCTCGCTCTGGTGCATCACGCTCCTCGGGCTTTCGAACTCGCTGACCTGGGCAGGCCTCTGGCCGCTCGCGTTGGACGGACTCGGCCGCTTCACCAAGACCGGCGCCTCGCTCATGATCATGGGCCTGTGCGGTAACGCGCTCATCCCGCTGGCTTACGGATGGCTGGCGGACGGATATGGTGAACGCGCCGGCTACTGGGTGCTGCTGCCCTGCTATCTTTATCTGACGTATTACGCCGTGAAGGGGTTTAAGAAGAGGGAATGGTGACGATACTTTAGAGGCTTAGTTGACCAGAGGCTCGGAGGCTCGGAACGAGGCAGCACTAGTTGACACGTTGACAAGGTGACATGTGGACAAGGGGACGACCGAACGCTCAAAGGGGAACCGGAGACCGGATGATTGGCTGGGGGCACAAATAATAGGCAGTGCAAAGGTGCAACTGCGGCGGAGCCGCGTGCAAAAGCGCAAAGGTGAATGAAGGCATAGGGGTTGGGGTTGGGGCAGGAAAAATATTCAGGTGCGGGTTCGGGCTCTTAATTTCGCCCGGTACCCGCACCTGCAGCCGAGCACCCGAACCTGGGACCTGAGGGCCGAGACCTGGGACCTGACGATGTCTCCCACATTTGCACCTTTGCACAGGCCGCAGGCCGGTTTGCACTTTTGCACCCTAGGACAGCACGTGGTGCTGTCCCTGCCTAAGTCGACTTCACCACTTCCAAGTCAGCACGATCTCGGTGTCGGGGTGGAAGGATTGTTTCACCGGGCAGGCTTCGGCGGCGCGGATAAGACGGTCGCGGACTTCGAGCGGGACGCCGGGCGGCATGGTGATGTCGACCTCGAGCTTGGCGATGCGGCGGGGCGGCGTGGTCGTCATGTGTTTGGCGACGGACGCGTGGGCGCCGCGGAGATCGAGTCCCGTGTTGCGGGCGTGGATGCCGAGGATCGTGAGGAAGCAGGTCGCCATCGCGGTGGCGGCGAGGTCGGTCGGCGAGAAGCCTTCGCCCTTGCCTTGGTTGTCGACCGGGGCGTCGGTCACGATGACGTGGCCCGAAGGCCCGTGCACGGCGCGGACGTGGAGGTCGCCGAGGTATTCGCAGGAGATGTTGACGGCCATGGGGTGAGTTAAGCCGGCGGCCGGACGCTCCCAACAAAAAACCCCGGCGGGCCGGGGTCTTTGGAGCGGAAGAAGCGGGCCGATTATTCGTCGCCGTCCTTACCGATGGCGTCGACCGGGCAGCCTTCGAGGGCTTCCATGCACTTGTCGATGCCTTCCTGGTCGGTCGGCTGGGCGAAGACGTAGGAATAGCCGCCGTCGTCCTGGCGCGTGAAGGACTTCGGGGCGGTCTCGCGGCAGAGGTCGCAGTCGATGCACTGCGAATCCACGTAGAATTTGCCCGCGACGCTCTCGGGACGCTTGTCGTTCTTATCGGCCATAGGACCCCCACTATTTGGAAGACCGCCCGCAGGTGTCAAGAATCCGCGTCAGTTGGCCGGCAGCATGACCACCAGACGATGACGGAAAAGCCCGTCGCGGCCGGCGAGGTAGGCGGCGGAAAGCCGATCGGTCGTGGCGAAAGTCACCTCGATGACCGCATCGGGGGTCAAGTTCGGGCGCAAGCCGGGGCCGGACTGACGGTCGAAGGCCGGCAGCGGGCGGACGACGACGGACGCGACGGGCAGCTCATGTTCCTGTTGGATGACCAGGCGCAGGCGGGAGCGCGTGGCGGCGTCGACCCCTTCCCAGCAGAACAGGTTTTCGATCGCCGCGGCATCGTGACGGGCGAACGCCTCGCGCAGCTCGGTCGCCAGCACGCCCGCCGTGTGCGTCTGCCACCAAGACCAGACCGCGACCAGCAGGAAGCCAAGCGACAGGCCGAGGACCGCCGCGAAGACGCGACGGAACCAAGGTGAACGGAGGAGAAGCGGGCGCACGCGGGAGAAGGACGTTGACCGAATAGCAGGGACGGAGATATGCACGCAAGAGCCATGGCGCACGAAAGCAAGCCCTCCGCGGATTCCGGCCGATATGCGGCCCGGGGGGTCTCCGCCTCCAAGAGCGAAGTGCACGCCGCGGTCGACCGCCTCGACCCCGGCCTGTACCCGCAGGCCTTCTGCAAGATCGTGGCCGACAACCTGACCGGCGACGCGTCGAAGTGCGTCGTCACGCATTCGGACGGTTCCGGCACCAAGGCCTTGCTGGCTTATCTCTGGTGGAAGGAGACCGGCGACGCGTCCGTCTTCCGCGGCATCGCTCAGGACAGCATCGTCATGAACATCGACGACCTCCTGTGCGTCGGCGTGACCAAGGGCGTCATCCTCTCCTCGACCATCAACCGTAACGCCAAGGCCATCCCCGGCGCGATCCTCGCGGAGCTGATCAACGGCACCGAAGACGTGCTCGCCATGCTGCGCGCGCAGGGCTTCGGCATCACCTCCGGCGGCGGCGAGACCGCCGACGTCGGCGACCTCACGCCCACGCTCACCGTCGACTCCACCGCCACCGCCATCCTGACGCGCTCCGAAGTCGTGGACGCCGCGCGCGTCGTGCCCGGCCTCGTGATCGTCGGCATCGCCTCGCACGGCCGCGCCACCTATGAGACCGCCGAGAACAGCGGCATCGGGTCCAACGGCCTGACCAGCGCCCGCCACGAGCTCCTCTCCAAGTACTACGCAGAGAAGTATCCGGAGACCTACGACAAGGCCACCCCGGCGGACCTCGCCTATTGCGGCCCGCACCGGCTGACGGACGCCCTGCCCGGCTCGGCCCTCACCGTAGGACAGGCCTTGCTTTCCCCGACGCGCACCTACGCCCCGTACGCCCTCCGCCTGCTCCAGGCGCTCGGTAATCAGCGGGTCAGAGGCCTGGTCCACTGCTCCGGCGGGGGCCAGACCAAGTGCCGACGTTTCGGCACCAAGGTCCATTTCATCAAGGACAACCTCTTCCCCACCCCCCCGATTTTCGCGGAAATCGCCCGGGTCAGCGGCACGGAACCCAAGGAAATGCACCAGGTTTACAATATGGGGCACCGCTTGGAGGTCTTTCTGGAGCCCCAAGACGCCGAGGCCGCCCTGCGGATCGCCGCTGACCTCGGCTTGGGCGCCCGGATCATCGGACGGACCGAAGCCTCGACCCGTCCGGACGGGGCCAACCACGTCACCATCATCAAGGACGGGCAGACCCTGGCCTACGCTTAAAGCCCCCGTTGGGGGAAATAAGGTTCGGGTGGTCGGGCAGACAGGACTTGAACCTGCAACACCCTGCTCCCAAAGCAGGGACTCTACCAATTGAGATACTGCCCGGTACCCGAAGAAACAGTCTGATTTTGTGTTGCCGTCCCTGTCAAACCGCTAATCTCAACCTGTTCTAACCCGCAAAACACCTCCACACATGGAAAACGACAGCATCTCCTCCTCCTCTTCCGAATCCAAGCTCCCGCTCATCGTGGGAATCCTTGGTTTCGCCCTCGGCGCCGCCGGCCTCGTGCTCGGCATCAAGGCCAAGGGTGCCGCCCAGCTCGCCAGCGACGAAGCCGCTCTCGCCAAGACTCAGGTCTCTGAGCTCGGTGCTCAGCTCGCCAGCAAGGCCAGCGCCGACGCCGTCGCCGCCCTCCAGGCCGACCTCGCCGCCACCAAGCAGCAGACCGAAGCCAACGAGAAGGCTCTCGCTGACCAGATCGTCGCCCTCCAGAAAGTCGCCGCTGCGCCGAAGGCCTCCTCCGGCAAGTCCGCCACCCCGGCCGGCCCCGGCGAATACGTCGTCGCGAAGGGCGACAACCTCGGCAGCATCGCCAAGAAGAACGGCATCTCTCTCAAGGCCATCCAGGACCTCAACCCGGGCGTCAACCCGAACCGTCTGCAGATCGGTCAGAAGCTGAAGGTCAAGTAAGCCAAGCATGTCGGCGCCCTCTCGCTGGTCCGTCCGGCACGAAGAGCTCCACGCCGACTGCAGGGTTTTCCGGGTTTTCAAAGAACGCTGTCATCACCCTCTCGATCATCGGGAGGGTGATTTCTTTGTGCTCCGTGCCCGCGACTGGGTGCTCGCGCTCCCCGTCACCGATGACGGCCGTCTCGTGATGGTGCGGCAGTACCGCTTCGGTACGCGCGACCTCTCCACCGAAGCGCCCGGCGGCATCATGGAAGCGGGCGAAGATCCGCGCGTGACCGCCGCGCGGGAGACAGAGGAAGAGACGGGCTTCACCGGCGGCCGCGCCCGCTTGCTCGGAACATGCGCGCCCAACCCCGCCATCCAGGCCAATCGCTGCCACTTCGTGCTGCTCGAAGGCGTGCGCCCCACGGGCCGCCGCGCGCCCGACGAACACGAGGAGATCCAAGTCCTCGCCCTCCTGCCCAAGGCCGCCCTCGCCGAGGCGCTCGCCAATCCGGCGCAGCATTCGCTCGCCCTCCTCGCGCTGTATCGTCTTCGTGACGAGCGCCCCGACCTCTTCTCATGACCACTCCCACCCGCATCAAGCACAAGGGCCGCGCAGCCGATCCCGTCCTCGTCGTCGGCTCCGTCGCCTACGACAGCATCATCACCCCGCACGACAAGGGCGACCGCATCCTCGGCGGCAGCGCGGCCTACGCGTGCCTCGCGGCGAGCTACTTCGCGCCGCCCCGCATCGTCGGCGTCGTCGGCCATGACTTCCGCGACCGCGACCGTAACAAACTCGCCAAGCGCGGCATCGACCTCGACGGCCTGCTGACCGACTCCTCCGGTCGCACCTTCTCCTGGCGCGGACGTTACCATGAGAACTACAATCGCCGCGACACCGAGGACCTGCAGCTCAACGTCTTCGAGCATTTCAAACCGCGCCTGCCCGAGGCCCACCTCTCGACGCCGTTCGTGATGCTGGGCAACATCCGCCCCGACCTGCAGCTCGACGTGCTCAACCAGCTCGCGAACCCGCGCTTCGTGCTGGCCGACACCATCGACATCTGGATCGAGACGCAGCGGGACAAACTCGGCGAAGTCATGCGCCGCGCCGATCTCCTGGTCGTCAACGACACCGAGTCCGCCAAGCTGACCGGCGAAAGCAACGTGATCGTCGCCGGCCGCGAACTGCGCAGACACGGCTGCAAGACCGTCATCATCAAGAAAGGCGAGCACGGCGCCGTCCTCTTCCATGAAGAAGGCCTGTTCGCCCTGCCCGCCTACCCGGTGACCGAACTCCGCGACCCCACCGGTGCCGGCGACAGCTTCGCGGGCGCGCTCCTCGGCTACCTCGCCGCGACGGGCGCCACCGATTTCGCCACGCTGAAGCAGGCCATGGTCTACGGCACCGCCGTCGCCAGCCTGACCGTCGAAGCCTTCTCGACCGACCGCCTTGCCAAGGCCGGCTGCCGCGAGATCCGCGCGCGTCGCAAGGAACTGCTGAAGCTGATCAAGGCCTAGCCCCGGGGGCGGCCGAGCATCCGCCACAGCACGAAGAGCAGGACTCCCGAGAAGACCAGGTCGCCCAACACGAGCGGCCAGAGCTTCGGGAGTTTCTGCGCGAACAGGCCGTAGCCGAGTAAGCCGGCCTGCAGTACGATGAGGATGGCCAGGAGCGGGACGAAACGGCGGAGCTTGGCCAGCGGATCAGGAGCGCTCATGTGAAATAGCGGCGATGGGCTTCGGCCAGGCCGAGCAACGTGAGGTGCGGCTCGTGCGTGACGCGGTCGCGCCACGATGCCGGGAGGTAGACGGCGGCGCCGCCGGTGACGATGACCTTGGGCATCGGCGAACCTTGGCGGACGAGCTCGGCGCAGACGCCGTCGAGCAGCGCGCCGATCATGCCGGCGAAGCCGAGGGCGCAACCCGCGCGCATGGCGTCGACGGTCGACTTGCCGATGGCGGGCCCGCCGAGTAGCGAGGCGGGATCAAGCGCAGGCAGCAACGCGGTGCGCTCATGCAGGTAACGCGTCATCACCCCGAGCCCCGGGGCGATGATGCCGCCGGCGTATCCGCGTGCGGTGAGGATATCGACCGTGGTGGCCGTGCCCATGCCGACGATGACGGCCGGCGCCCCGGCGACGTACTGGGCACCGACGCAGTCCGCGATACGGTCCTGGCCGACTTCCGCCGGCGTCGGATAATCGAAACCCAGTCCCTTCACGGTGTCGTGCCTGAGATGGTAGTAAGGGCGGCCGCAGCTCAGCAACGTAGGCTGGAGGACGGCGGTCGTGGCCGGCACGACGCTGGCGAAGGCGACCCCAGCGGAGGGATGCGCCGCGAGGAGGGCCGTCAGCGCGCCGGTGTCGAGCGAGGCGGTCGGGACTTCGCCGTGGGCGAGCACCTGACGACCGTCGACGACGCCCCAGTGCGCGTGCGTGTTGCCGACATCGAGACAGAAGAGAGCCACAGGGAGAAAGTGTCGGGCGGGCGGGCCGGCGCAAGCATCAGGGTTTGCGCAAGGTGACCTCGCCGGAAGAGACGATCGTCCGGCGGCCCCCGCCGGTGCGCAGGATGAGCGACCCCTCGTCGTCGATGCCGTCGACGACGCCCGCGACGGGGTCGCCCCGGAGGCCGACGCGGACGGACTTGCCGGCGAGGACGTCGTGGTGGGTCCAAAGTTTGCGGAAAGAACGGGACCAGTTGCCTTCTTCGAACTGCTCCCAGGCGCGGAAGAGCGCGGCGATGACCCCGGCGGCCTCGCGGTTGAGGTCGAGTGGGGCGCCGAGCGCGGCCTCGAGGGATCCGGCCGTCGCGCGCAGTTCGGCGGGGAAATCCTTCGGGGCGCCGGTCAGATTGAGGCCGACGCCGAAGACGAGCTCGCGGACCGAATCGGCGTCGAGACGCGCTTCCGTCAGCATGCCCGCGACCTTGCGTCCGTCGGGCGACTGCAGGTCATTAGGCCACTTGAGTCCGAGCTTCAGCCCAAGGGATTTCTCGACGTGCGCGCAGAGGGCGAGGCCCATCCAGAGCGTGAACGGCTTGAGCCGATCCGGCGGAATGAAGGGACGGAAGGCGAGCGAGAGGTAGAGGTTGCCGGAGGGCGCGCTGTGCCACTTGCGGCCGAGCCGACCGCGCCCGGCCTTCTGCGTGCGGGCGAGCACCGCGAACGGCGCCTCCTGGCCGACGGCGAGACGACGCTCCGCTTCGGAGTTCGTGCTGTCGACCTCGGCGAGGAACTCCACCTTCGGTGATACTTTCAGACGGCGGAGGTGCGCGTCGAGCAAGGCCGGGTCGAGATGGCGCGGCACGGAGCGCAACGCGTAACCTTTGCGGGTCGAGGCCGCGAAGACATAACCGGCGGCGCGCAGACGCTCAAGTCGGCTCCAGATCGCCACGCGCGAGACGCCGAGCTCCTTGGCGAGGCGGTCGCCGCTGACCGGTTCGCCGGCCGCTTCGAGGAAGGCCAGGAGGATGCTGCTGTCGAGGTCCGCCATGACGTCAGAGCCAGTCGAGGCCGAGATCGCACCACGGCGCCGCGTGGGTGAGCGCGCCGCTCGAGACGAAGTCGGGCGCGAGCGCGCCGATCTGCGGCAAGGAATCCAGGCTCACGCCGCCGCTGACCTCGGACCAGGCTTGACCGCGGAGGAGCGGGATCGCGGCACGGAGGTCATGGGGCGAGAAGTTATCGAGCAGCACGACGTCGGCGCCGGCGGCGAGCGCGGGTTCGAGCTGATCGAGCCGGTCGACCTCGACCTCGACGAGGAGATCGGGGCGCTCCGCTTGGGCGCGGCGGACGAGCGAAGTGAGTCGTTCACCGGCGGTGGCGCCGCCGGCCGCGAGATGATTGTCCTTCACCATGATGCGGTCGAAGAGACCGAGCCGGTGATTGAAGCCCCCGCCCTGGCCGACCGCGTACTTCTCCAGCATGCGGAAGCCCGGGGTCGTCTTACGCGTATCGAGCAGCTTCGTCGGCGAAGAACCCAGCGCGAGCACGTGGGCGCGCGTGTGCGTGGCCACGCCGCAGAGCCGTTGGAGGAAGTTCAGGAGGATCCGTTCGGCGGAGAGCAGTTCGGCCGCCGGCCCTTCGACTTCGGCGACCACGGTGCCGGCCGGCACGTGCTGACCGTCGGCGACGAGCAACGTCGCGCGGCATCGCCCGCCGTAGGCCGCGAAGACGACTTCGAGCAGGCCGAGTCCCGCGAGGACCATCGGGCGACGGGCGACCACGCGGGCGCGGCCACGTTCGGCGCCGGCGAGGAGCGCGGCGGAAGGATCGCCGGGGCGGGCCGGACGCAGCGCGAGACCGAGACCGGCGAGGTCTTCTTCCCGGGCGAGCTCGACGAAGCGGAGCAACCACGCGCGATCCAACTCGTCCCAGCGGAGACGGCGGATGAGTCGGTCGGTCTGGCCGGGGTCGCGCGGCATAGGTTCACCTTACGCCCCCCGCCCTCGCGGGCAAGGGGGTTAAGGGAAGAACTTCTTGAACTTCGAACGCCAGGATTCGGAGACCGGCGCGGCTTCGTCGCCGCAGGCGGCGGCGTAGGCCTTGAGGGCTTCCTTTTCCTTGTCGGTCATCTTCTTCGGCACGTCGATGTCGACGCGCACGAGCAGGTCGCCGGCGGTCGAACCGCGGAGCGGGGGCATGCCTTCGCCGCGGAGGCGGAAGATCGTGCCGCCCTGGGTGCCGGCCGGGATGTTGAGGTTCGTCTTCCCCTTGAGCTTCGGGACGACGATCTTACCGCCGAGCGTGGCGACCGAGAATTTCACCGGCACGCTGCAGGCGAGGTCGTCGCCGTCGCGCTCGAAAAGTTCGTGCTCCTGCACGGTGATATAGACGTAGAGGTCGCCGGCCTGGGCGCCGCGGCGGCCCGCGGAACCGTTGCCGCTCGAGCGGAGCTTCGTGCCCGTGTCGACGCCCGGAGGGATGCGTACGTTGACGCTGGATTCGGCGACCGTGCGACCTTCGCCGGAGCAGGCCTTGCAGGGCTTGTCGATGCGCTCGCCTTCGCCGGCGCAGCTCGGGCAGGTCTGCTTCATCGAGAAGAAGCCCTGGGAGCGGACCACCTGGCCATGACCGTGACAGGTCGGGCAGCGGGTCTTCTTCGCGCCGGCCTCGGCGCCGGAGCCGGCGCACTTCGCGCAGGCGACGTGCTTACGATAAGGGATCTTTCGTTCGACGCCTTCGGCGGCTTCCTCGAGCGTCACCTTCAGGTCGACGCGGAGGTCTTCGCCGGCGTTGTCGTGGCCGCCACCGCCGCCGCCGCCGAACATGTCACCGAAGCCGCCGCCGCCACCGAACATCTGTTCGAAGATATCGCGCGGATCGGCGCCGCGGAAACCGCCGCCGGCCGGGCCACGGGCGCCGCCGCCCATGTTCGGATCAAAGGCCGCTTCACCATGCTGGTCGTAGAGCTTACGCTTGGCCTCGTCGCCAAGGATCTCGTAGGCGCGGGAGACCTTCTTGAATTTCTCTTCGGCCTCCTTGTTGCCCGGATTGCGGTCCGGGTGGAATTCCATGGCCTTCTTGCGATAGGCCTTCTTGAGGTCTTCGGCGGAAGCGGACTTCGCGACCCCGAGCAGCGTGTAATATTCGTCGGCCATCGCGGGAGATTACTGGGCGGGGCCGGAGGAGACGAAGACGGCGGCCGGGCGGAGCACGCGGTCATGCAGGAGCCAGCCGGCGCGGGCGACGCGCAGCACCGTGCCTTCGGCGACGGTGGCGGAGGCTTCGGAGCCGACGGCCTCGTGGCGGGCCGGATCGAAAGGCTGGCCGGTCGGATTGACCTCCACGAGGCCCTGGCCGGAAAGGATGCCGCGGAGCTGGCCGACCGCCATGCGGAAGCCTTCGGCGACGGCGCGGCCGTCGGCCTGGGTCGAGGCGGACTCGAGTCCGAGCGCGAGCGAATCGAGGGCGGGCAGCAGGTCTTCGAGCAGGCCGGCGGTCGCGTACTTGCGGAGCTCTTCGCGCTCGCGCTGATGACGACGCTGCTGGTTCTGCTGGTCGGCGTTGCTGCGGAGCACCGTGTCCTTGAGCCGCGCGACCTCGCCCTCGAGTTCGGCGAGGCGCACGGCGGGTTCGGCAGGGTTGGGAGCGGCTTCGGGAGCGGGTTCGGACATAAGGTTATTTTTCTTCGCGGGCGGGACGACGGAGCTTCTCGCGGGCGAACTCGAACATCAGTTCAGGCTGGCGGCGGAGGGCGGTCTGGAGGGCCTGCTGGCCCATCGGGCCGGAGACCTTGGCGTCGAAGTTCTGGTCGGTGACGTCGCGGGCCTCGAAGTCGTAGGCGAAGTCCTGGTCGACGACCACGCGGCGCGCGGCGGAGCCATCACCGGAGATGACGGTGATGCGGCCCACGCGGACGCGGAGGTGCTTGATGAGGAAAGGCTGCGCGGGCTTGGCGGGCTCCGTGGAGGGCGGCGAAGTCGCCGGTCCTTTGAGCCCGTTACCGATATCCTTGGCATTGTTATCGGACAGGAAGTCGGCCTTGCCCACGATCGTCACACGGTCGAGGTCGAGCACGGCCTCATTGACCACCTGGCCGCCGCCATCGACGAACGTCAGCGGATCCACGTCGAGGACGAGCCGCTTCACCCGGAGGAACTCGCGTTCCTGCCAGCGGGAGGGGTTGGTGATGACGAGGCCGGCGTAATCCACGCGGCCCACGAAGAGATTGGTCTGGTTATCTTCGACCGTGAGATGGGCGCCGGACTGCCCGGAAAGGGCAGCATCGAGGAGCCGGGGCGAGTATCGGCCAAGGGCCCAGACGCCCAGCGCACCGACCAGGATCAGGAACAGCGCGATACCGCAAAGCACCATCAGGAGTTTGCGCAGGGCGGAACCCGGGCGGGACTGGTTGCGGAACAGCGACATCGACGAGCAGGGAAAAGGAGCAGTAGGCATGCCACGAGGCAGGGTCAATGTCGGACGAAAAACGCGGCCTTATCCCCGATTTTTCGGGTGTTCGCCCAAACAAAAGACCCGCCGAGGTCAGTCGGCGGGTCCTTCTGTCACGCTCGGTGTGACGAGCGGTCCTTACTGGGCCAGGACGGCGAAGGCGAGGTCATCGCCGACGCGGACTTCCGGCACCGAAGCTTGGTTCGGGCTGATCGCCACGATCGTGGAGGCGTCGTCTCCCTTGATGACTTCGACGAGGAAATTCTTGCCGGCCTTGGTGAGCTGGAGACGGGTGCCCGGGTCGCGCTTCTCGAGGGCGCCGAGCTCGAGAAGGGAGAGGTCGGCGCGGACGGCGCGGACGGAAGTCCGAGTGGCGTCAACCACCGCGGCAGGGGCGTCGGTCTCCCAAGAGAAACGAGGTTCGCCGGAAGACGAAGCGGCGGCGGACTTGGCCGACTTGGAGGATTTGCAGCCGACGAAAAGGACGGCTAGGGCGAGGAGGAGCAGAGAGCGCTGCATAGGAGTCAGGGGTGAGAAAAAGGGTCTTTTCCGCGTAGTTCCTAGTCAACCCCTTAATGCTTGCGGAGGGGCTGGCGGTGGGCTTCCTCCATGTTCTCATGAGTCAGGAAGCCGCCAAATTGATGCTCGGACTGCCCAAGGGCAGCCTCGAGGAGGCCACCCTCCAGCTGTTCGCCCGGGCCGGGTTCCCTGTGGCCAAGAGCAGCCGCTCCTACCGCCCCTCTTTCGACGACCCCGCCCTCGACGGACGCTTCATCCGCGCCCAGGAAGTGGCCCGTTATGTCGAGCATGGCTTCTTCGACTGCGGCCTGACCGGCCAGGACTGGGTCCAAGAGAACAACGCCGACGTCGTCCAGGTCTGCGAGCTGATCTACAGCCGCGCCTCCGCCCAGAAGTCCCGCTGGGTCCTCTGCGTGCCCGAAGCCTCGCCCGTGCAGACCGCCCAGGACCTCGCCGGCAAGCGCGTCGCCACCGAGCTCGTCGAGACCACCCGCCGCTGGTTCAAGTCCCAGGGCGTCGAATGCGAAGTCGAATTCTCGTGGGGTGCCACCGAAGTGAAGGTCCCCGAGCTCGCCGACGCCATCGTCGACATCACCGAGACCGGTTCGTCCATCAAGGCCAACAAGCTGCGCATCGTCGCCCAGCTGATGGAGACCACCACCGTCCTCGTCGCGAACAAGGCCGCCTGGGCCAATCCCGCCAAGCGCGCCAAGATCGAACAGATCGTGCTCATGCTGCAGGGCGCCCTCGCCGCGCAGCACATGGTCGGCCTCAAGTTCAACCTCCCCAAGGCGAAGCTCGACCAAGTCGCCGCCGCCCTGCCCGCCCTGCGTAATCCGACCGTCTCGCCGCTCAGCAACCCGGAGTGGATCGCCGTCGAGACCATCATCGACGCCCGCCAGGCGCGCGAGTTCATCCCGACCCTCAAGGCCGCCGGCGCCGAGGGCATCGTGGAGTACCCCATCAACAAGCTCGTCTACTGAGGACCGGCGCCATGGCTGATTCCGTCCGCGTCGGTCTCATCCAGCTCACCGCCGAGGACACCCCGGCGGCGAACGTGCGCAAGACCCTGCCTCGCATCGAAGAAGCGGCGGCCAAGGGAGCGAAGATCATCGGCCTGCAGGAGATGTTCACGACGAAGTATTTCTGCATCACCCAGGATCCGAAGAATTTCGACCTCGCCGAACCCATCGAGACCGGACCGTCCGTGACCGAGCTCGCCAAGGCCGCCAAGCGCCTCGGCGTCGTCATCGTCGCCCCGCTCTTCGAAGCCCGCGGCAGCGAAGTCTACCATAACACCGCGGCCGTCATCGACGCCGACGGCACCGTGCTCGGCAAGTACCGCAAGATGCACATCCCGCAGGATCCGGGTTTCGAGGAGAAGTTCTACTTCACCCCCGGCGACCTCGGCTTCCGCACCTGGAAGACCGCGCACGGCGACCTCGGCGTGCTCATCTGCTGGGACCAGTGGTACCCGGAAGCCGCGCGCCTGACCGCGCTCGGCGGCGCGCAGATCCTCTTCTACCCGACCGCCATCGGCTGGCTGCCCGAAGAGAAGGCCGCCCTCGGCCGCGCCCAGCATAACGCGTGGGAGACCGTCCAGCGCGGCCACGGCGTCGCCAACGGCTGCTACGTCGCCGCGACCAACCGCGTCGGCACCGAAGGTCGCACCCAGTTCTGGGGCCAGAGCTTCGTCTCCGATCCGTACGGCGAGATCGTCGCCCGCGCGTCCGTCGAGCAGGAGGAAGTGCTCCTCGCCGACTGCGACCTCGTGAAGCAGCGCGAATTCCGCCGCATCTGGCCGTTCTTCCGCGACCGCCGCATCGACGCCTACGGCGACCTGACGCGCCGTCTGCGCGACTGACCTTCCGCATGGCCACGCCTCGCTCCCTCGGTTTCCGCATGCCTGCGGAATGGGAACCCCAGTCCGCCACGTGGCTCTCGTGGCCGTCGAACAACGCGCTCTGGCCCGGGCACTACGACCTCATCCCTGCGAAGTTCGCGGAGTTCGCCGCCGCGATCAGCCGCTTCCAGCCGGTGAAGATCAACGCCGCCGGCCGGCTGCGCGCCGAGGCCGAACGCGAACTCAAGGCCGCCAAGGCCGACCTCTCCGTCATCGAACTGACCGATATCGCCACCGACGACGTGTGGTGCCGCGACCACGGTCCGATCTTCGTGAAGAACGACCGCACGAAGGAGCTCGCCCTCACCGACTGGGAATTCCACGGCTGGGGCGGTAAGTTCGAGGCCTCGCTCGACAACCAGGTCCCCGGCAAGATCGCCGCGAAGCTCGGCATGCCGAAGTTCACTTACCCGTTCGAACTCGAAGGCGGCGGTATCGAAGTCTCCGGCGACGGCCTGCTCCTCACCACCGAAGCCGTGCAGAACAATCCGAACCGCGCCGAAGGCCGCGACGACGCCGCTTTCCACGCCGCCATCCGTGATGGCCTCGCGATCGATGAGCTCCTCTGGATCGGCGAAGGCCTCGCCAACGACGACACCGACGGGCACATCGACAACCTCGCCCGCTTCATCGCGCCGCGCACGATCCTCGC
>JBILXR010000129.1:0-5767 GCA_044378215.1 Opitutales bacterium | reverse complement strand
TCGGCCATCTCCTTACCGGTCCAGACCTGGCCCTTGGGCTTGATGGCAGACGGGGCGACGGGGAGTTCGCCGTTCGGCTGGTAATCCGGGTGCGAGATACGACCGACGTGCCAGAGCTGCAGGAAGATGCGGCCGCCCTTGGCGTGCACGGCGGAAGTGACCTTCTTCCAGCCCGTGACCTGTTCGTCGGTGTAGATGCCCGGGGTGTTCGGGTAACCATGGCCGCGGGGCGAGACCGTGGTGGCCTCGGCGATGATCAAGCCCGCGCCGGCGCGCTGGGCGTAGTATTCCGCCATCAGGTCCGTCGGGACGTTGGCGCCCTCGGCGCGGCAACGGGTGAGCGGAGCCATCAGGATGCGGTTAGGCAGCATCAGGGCTCCGACTTGGAGAGGAGTTAAGAGGGAGGACATGCTCGGAAGATAGAGGGCCGGAGGAAAGGAGGACAGGAGGAAAGAAGGCGTGGGAGGTGGTTGCGGATGGCGGTTAGCGGTTGGCGGTTGGGAAGAGACAAGGAGAGGCAAGAGGGAGGACTGCGTGGAGGACTGAGTAGAGGTCTGCGTGGAGGGTTGAGTAGAGGGCAGAATACCCGAACCTGCACCCGAACCTGGAAACCCGCACCTGATACCTGATGGCCGAGACCTGGGACCCGAAAGTGTTTTAATTACCCCGCCAATCATCCGCTCTCCGGTTTACCTTTGAGTGATGGCTTTTGCCTTGGGTAAGGTTGAGCGCCCCCGCTCAACCACGGCTGACCAAGGGTGGTCAGCCCTACCTCGAAACAAGAACAGAGGCAGGGACAGGGAAAGGTTTCGATACCTAGGGAGAGGGACGGGCGCAGTGACGGAATCTCCTGTGACTGTCCCGGCGTCTGCCCCTCAGCATCAGAACCGTCCCTGTCCGTGCCCCTGTCCCTGATAGAAAATACACCTAGGTCGGCACGCAGTGCCGACCCTACCCAAGTCGTTCTCGCTCATTACCCCATTAATCTTCCCTCCCTAGCATCCCGCCCTTACAAACGCCCTACGCCTTCGCGTCGTCTGCCATGTCCGTCCCCCCTCCCCTGCCCCTCGCCCGTTCCGCCCAACCGACGTACATCATCGGCCACAAGAATCCGGACGCCGACGCGATCTGCTCCGCCCTCGCCTATGCCGCCTTCAAGGAAGCCTCCGGCCAGACGGGCTTCAAACCCGCCCGATGCGGTAATTCCAACGCGCGTATCGACACGATCCTCGGCCGCTTCGGCGCGGCCCTACCCGAATTCGTGGGCGACGTCATCCCGCGCATCGAGGACATCATGCACCGCGACCCGTTCAGGGTCGGCGTCGACGACACGTGCGCCCGCGCGCTCGAGCTCCTCGACCTGCATGACGTGCGCGCGCTCCCGGTCGTCGGCAAGGACGGCCGCCTCGAAGGCTACGTCTCCATCTTCAGCCTCGGCGACTATTTCATCCCGAAGCCCAAGCGAGCGACCTCGATGCGCAAGGTCACCAGCTCGATCAACGCCATCATCCGCTCCATCGGCGGCACCGAGGTCGTCGCCTACGACGCCGCGAGCGTCGAAGAGCTCTACGTGCGCGTCGCCGCCATGGAACTCGATTCCTTCGGCAAGTCCGCCACCGTCGAAGGCATCCCGACCAACAAGAGCGTCATCGTCGTCGGCGACCGCGCCGACGTCCACCTGCGCGCCATCGAGATGGGCGTGCGCATCATCATCGTCACCGGCGGGCATCGCATGAAGCCCGAGGTCCTCGAGCGCGCCAAGACCGCCAAGGTCTCCGTCGCCTACGCCGACACCGACAGCGCCACGACCGCCTGGGCCGTGCGCGCCTCCACGCTCGTGGGCGGCCTCGTCCAGCGCGACGCCTTCACCTTCAAGCCGCAGGAGAAGCTCTCCGTGGCCCGCCGCCGCATCGTCCAGAACCCGGCCCTGATCTGTCATGTCGTCGACGAGGACGGCCGCCTCCTCGGCGTCTTCACCAAGTCGGACATCATCAACCCGCCGCGCGCCAAGCTCGTGCTTGTCGACCACAACGAGCTCTCCCAAGCCGTCGACGGCGCCGCCGAAGTCGAGATCGCCGAGGTCGTCGACCACCACCGCCTCGGCAACGCGCCGACGCACCAGCCCATCCTCTTCATCAACCGCCCGCTCGGCTCCACCTGCTCGATCGTCGCGGACATGTTCCGCACCGCCGACCTGAAGCCGACCCCGCAGATCGCGGGCCTGATGATGTGCGGGATCATCTCGGACACCCTGCTCCTGCAGAGCCCGACCACCACGCCGCTCGACGCGGACCTGCTCCAGTGGCTGGCGCGCATCGCCGACGCGGATCCACGGCAGCTGGCCGACATGATCTTCAACGCCGGCTCGGTGCTGTCGACCCTCAGCCCGGCCGCCGCCGTGCGCGCGGACTGCAAGCAGTACCGCGAAGGTGAACGCCGCTTCTCCGTCTCGCAGGTCGAAGAACTCGGCTTCACGAACTTCTGGAAGTGCGAGGACGCCCTCCTCGAAGCCCTCGAGAAATACCGCATGGAGAACGGCCTGAACTTCTCCTGCCTGCTCGTGACCGACATCGACACCCAGAGCTCGCTCTTCCTGATCCGGGGCGACGCCGAGGTCGTGCAGGCCATCACCTACCCGCAGAAACGCCCGCCGGACATCTTCGACCTGCCTGGCATCGTCAGCCGTAAGAAGCAGCTCATGCCCTACCTGGGCAGCCTGCTCGGAGGCACGAACGAAAGCGCATGAGCGCCGAAGAAGTCCTCCTGAAGTTTCTCGCCCGGCCCGGCTACAAGCCGATGCGCCTCGAAGCCATCGTGCAGGCACTCGGCGGCACGCGCGAAGACCTGCGTCGCCTGAGCAAGACGATCCCGCGCCTCATCAAGGCCGGCGCCGTCGTGACCGTCAAAGGCCACCTGCTCGCCCTGCCCTTCGCGGGCCTGGGCGGCGGCGCCCGCAAGCCCGACGCCGAGCTCCTCGAAGGCACCATCCTCTTCCGCCCGAGCGGTTCGGCCCGCGTGGTCTTCGACGCCGTCCCTGGCTCGCCGCCTCGCGAACAGCTGCACATCGACGCCGACGACACGCACGTGGCGCTCCACGGCGACCGCGTACTGGTGAAGCTCAACGCCAACCGCCGCGACCGTAACGGCGATGACTGGGGCACGGGCACGGTGGTCAGCATCGTCAAACGCGCGCTGACGCAGCTCACGGGCACGATCGGCAACAATCGCCTGCAGTGGTTCGTCGTGCCCGACGACCCCCGCGTCTCGCGCGAGATCATCGTCCGCGATCCCGCCCGCGCCGGCCTGACGCCCGCGCCGAAGCCCGGCGACAAGGTCGTCGTGCGTCTCGACGCCTGGGAACGCCGCAACCTCAGCCCGACGGGCACGGTGACCGAAGTCCTCGGCGTCACGCACACGCCGATGGCCGAATACCTCGCCATCCTGCGCCGCTACGGGCTCCGCCCGGAATTCCCGCCCGCGGTCGCCGCGGAAGCCAACGCCTTCGGCAAGGTCGTCACCAAGGCCGACTGTGTCGGCCGCGAGGACTTCCGCGCGATCCCGACGATCACCATCGACCCGGATGACGCGAAGGACTTCGACGACGCCCTGTCCGTGCAGCGCATGCCGAACGGCAACGTCCGCGTGGGCATCCACATCGCCGACGTCTCCTCCTATGTGAAGAACGGCTCGCCCCTCGACGTCGAGGCGCGCGAACGCGGCAACTCCACCTATCTCGTCGGCACGGTCATCCCGATGCTCCCCCACGCGCTCTCGAGCGGCCTCTGCTCGCTCGTCGAGGCCGAGGACCGCCTGGTGAAGACGGTGATCTGCGAGTTCACGCCGGAAGCCCGCCTGGTGAAGACGGAGTTCGCCAACTCGGTCATCCGCAGCGTCAAGCGCCTGACCTACAAACAGGCCTACGCCTTCCTGCAGCACCTGACGAAAGACCAGATCCGCGCCCTGCCCGCCCCGCCGCCCCACCAGACCGGCTCGCCGGGCCGCCCGCTCGCCGAACTGACCGACGCCGAACTGGACCTGGTCCAGGGCATGATCGACGACCTCTGGAACATCGCCAAGGTGCTCCGCGCCGAACGCTTCCGCGCCGGGTCGCTCGACCTGGAGATGAAGGAGGTCAAGATCTACTGCGACAAGGACGGCTGGGCGGACCGCACGGAGGTCGTGCAGCACGACGAATCGCACCAGCTGATCGAGGAGTTCATGCTCCTCGCCAACGAGAGCGTGGCCACGGCCCTCGACAAGGCTTCGATCCCGCACGTCAACCGCGTGCACGACGACCCCGACCCCGAGAAGCTCGCCGCCCTGCGCGAAGAGCTCGCCGGTAACGGCTTCAAGGTCGGCGACCTCACGCACCGCTCCGAGATGGTCAAGCTGCTCGCCAGCCTCAAGGACCGCGAGGACGGGTACACGATCCGCATCCAGCTCCTACGCTCGCTCAAGCAGGCCTGCTATCGCCCGTCGCCCGACGGCCACTTCGGCCTCGCGAAGCTGCACTACTCGCACTTCACGTCGCCGATCCGCCGCTACTCCGACCTGCTGGAGCACCGCATCTTCGACGCCTTCATCCAGAAGCAGGGCGTGCGCTCCGCGCCGAAGGAACCGCTGCGTTCGCCGGGCCTCAGCGAACTGACGCGTTCCTGCGAGCACATCTCGATCACCGAGCGCAACAGCTCCGAAGCCGAGCGCGACTCGGTGAAGATCAAGCTCCTCGAGCTCTTCGAGCGTGAAGCCGCTCGTCCGGACAAGCGTCCGTTCGAGGCCACGATCACCGACGTGAAGCCGCACGGCCTCATGGTCGAGCTCAACGCCTCGCAGGCCTACGGCCTCGTGCACATGTCGACGCTCACCGACGACTACTACCGCCTCAACGACCGCGGTAACATGCTCGTCGGCAGCCGCACCGGCCGGAAGTTCATCCCTGGCGGCGTCATCCAGGTGACCGTCGACCGCGTGGATCGCTTCAAGCGCCAGGTCGATTTCCGCCTCTACGATGATCGTCAGGTCCAGAAGCCGAGAGGACCGGAAAGACGCAAGGGACAGCGCTGACGGTTCGAGGACTGGAGGTAATTAAGGCAGGGACAGCACCACGTGCTGTCCTTTTTTGTGGGTAGGGGCCGCAGCTGGGTAGGGTCGGGACCGCGTCACGTCCTAGGTGTATTTTCTATCAGGGACAGGGGCACGGACAGGGACGGTTCTGATGCTGAGGGGTAGACGCCGGGACAGTCGCAGTAGATTCCGTCACTGCGCCCGTCCCTCTCCCTAGGTATCGAAACCTGTCCACGCCCCTGTTCTTGTTTCTAGGTAGGGCTGACCACCCTTGGTCAGCCGCGGTTGAGCGAGGGCGCTCAACCCTACCCAAGGCAGAGAGGCAGAACTCAAGGGGAAACCGGGAACCGGATGGTTAGCTGGGGGCAGAAGCACTTTCAGGTCTCAGGTCTCGGCCATCGGGTGCCTGGTCCTGGTATCCAGGTTCGGGTACAGGTGCAGGTTCAGGAGTCAGGAACTCTGTCATCTGTCATCGATGCAGTCATCTACGCAGTCATCTATTCAGCCCTCCACGCTGTCCTCTATTCAGTCCTCAATTCTTCCTGCCCTCAGGTCCTCGAAACCAATCTCCCCCACGCCCTCGCGTAATCGCCGGCGGCTTTGCCGAGGCGGATACGGCCGGCGTCGTCGTCGGTCCATCTGACGGGGATCTCGACAAGCTTGGCCCCGGCGCGGGCGAGCCGCACGAAAGCTTCGGCGCCGA
>JBILXR010000128.1:0-5790 GCA_044378215.1 Opitutales bacterium | reverse complement strand
CCGGGCAACCGCGACGCCTGGGTCGAGTTCGAATCCAAGGGCGGCGAACACCGCGTCGTGCTCGAGTCTGTCGTCGGCTACGTCATCAACGCCAAAGGCGCTCGCCGTCGGCCGGAACTCGGCGAGACCATCGCCGCCATCTCGCTCGCCGGACGCACCGACTGGCAGCTGCTGACGCCTTCCGCCGACGCCCCGACCTATAACGACGGCGGCTGGGCCCTCTACGCCGCGCAGGAAGAGACCCGCCTCGGCAAGATCGACGCCGCCGCCCGTGCCGCCGCCCGCGCGAGCCAGGGCGACTACTGGCAGAAACGACGCGAAGCCGCGCAGCAGTGGCTCGCCCGCACGCCGGAGACCCCCGTGCCCGCGCTGGCTCCGGGCTTCCCGACGAACAATCCGGTCGACCATTTCCTCGCCGAGAAGATCGTCGCCTACCAAGGCCAGGTGAAGGCCATGAAGACGGGCGGCGTCGAATTCTACGCGCAGATTCAGCCGATCCTCGAGGCCAGCTGCCTCGAATGTCACCAAGGCGGCAAGCCCAAGGGCGGCCTGCACCTCGACACCCTCGCCGGCGCGCTCAAGGGCGGCAAGAGCGACGGCGCGGCCATCGTGCCCGGCGACCCCGCCAAGAGCTCTCTGCTCGCCCGTATCCGTTCCGACGACCCCGATGAGATGATGCCGCCGAAGGGCCATCGCCTCGCGGCCGCCGACGTCGCGCTCATCGAGCAATGGATCAAGGAAGGCGCCGCGTGGCCGGAATACCGCCCCCTCTCGACGCGCCTCACGCCACTGACCGACGACCTCGCCTTCCTGCGTCGCGTGACGCTCGACACCGTCGGCGTGCCGCCCTCCGCCGCCGAGATCGCCGCGTTCGCCGCCGACACTTCCTCCGACAAACGCGCCAAGGCCATCGACCGACTGCTCGCCGACCCGCGCGCCGCCGACCACGGCATGGGCTACTGGCAGGACGTCCTCGCCGAGAACCCGAACATCCTCAACCCGACCCTCAATAATTCCGGACCCTTCCGCTGGTGGATCCACGAATCGCTCGTCGACCGCAAGCCGCTCGACCTCATGGTCACCGAGCTCCTGCGCCTCAAGGGTTCGTCCGCCGCCGGTGGCCCGGCCGGCTTCGGCATCGCCTCGCAGAACGACGTCCCCATGGCCGCCAAGGCCACCATCGTCACGACCGCCTTCCTCGGCGTGGAGACCAAGTGCGCCCGCTGCCACGACTCGCCCGCCCACACTTCGAAGCAGGAACAGGTCTTCGCGCTCGCCGCCCTGCTCGAGACCAAGGCTGTCAAGGTCCCGGCCACCAGCAGCGTCTCGATGGCCAAGCTCCGCGAAGGCGGCCGCAAGCCCCTGATCGAAGTCACCCTCGAGCCGGGCACCTCCGTCGAACCGCACTGGCCCTTCCCGGAGTTCTCGCAAGAAAGCGTCGCGGACGACCTTGCCCTCGACCCCAACGATCCGCGCGACCGTCTCGCGACGCTCGTCACCGCGCCTCAGAACGAACGTTTCGCGCAAGTCATGGCCAATCGCCTCTGGGCCCGCCTGATGGGCCGCGGCCTCGTCGAACAGCCTTGGGATTGGGAACGGTCCAAGCACTCGCACCCTGAACTGCTCCGCTGGCTCGGCCGCGAACTCGTGCGCAGCGGCTACGACGCGGATCATGTCCGCCGGCTTATCCTGAACTCGCACGCCTACCAGCGCGCGACGGACCTCACGCAGAAGCTGCCGAATCCGCTCTACGTCGCGCCCGCCCCGCGCCGGCTCTCCGCCGAACAGGTCGTGGACTCGATGTTCGCGACGACCGGGAAGCCCTTCCGCACCGAGGAAGCCAGCCTCGACATCGACAGCATCCGCGAACAGGCGAACTCCGTCACGCTCGGCCAGCCGCGCCGCGCCTGGATGCTGACCTCGACCTCCAACGAACGCGACCGACCCGCCCTCGCCCTACCCCGCATCCAGGCCGTCTGCGACGTCATGGCGGCCTTCGGCTGGCGCGCCAGCCGTCCCGATCCGGTGACCGAGCGCGAGTCGTCCGCTAATTCGCTCCAGCCCGCGATCCTCAGCAACGGCACGATGGGCACCTGGATCACGCGCCTCAGCGATGACCACGGCGTGACCGCCCTCGCCTTCGACGCGAAGTCGCCGTCGGACTTCGTCGACGAACTCTTCGTGCGCGTGCTCACGCGCCACCCGACCGCCGCCGAGAAGGCCAAGTATGAGGCCTACCTCGCCGACGGCTTCGCGGACCGCGTGCTGCCCCCGCCGCTCTGCGCCCCGCCCGGCAAGCGCAAGCCGGCCTACTACGTCTCGTGGTCCAACCACCTCAACGACCTGGCCACCACCGTGCGCATGCAGGAGGAAGCCGCCGCTCGTAAGGGCGACCCGGCCACGCCTCGCCTGACCGATGCCTGGCGTCGCCGCGCCGAAGACGTGGTCTGGGCGCTCGTCAACTCCCCCGAATTCCTTTACTACTGATCCCATGGACCGCCGCTCCTTCGTCACCGCCCTCGGCCTCGCGCCGTTCGCCGCCTCGCCGCTCTTCGCCAACGCCGGCGTCGCCGGCCCCAAGGGCAAGGCCGAGCACTGCATCTTCATCTGGCTCGGCGGCGGCATGGGCCAGGCCGACACGTTCGACCCGAAGGCCGTCGGCGACAACAAGGCCACGAAGAAGAAGCCAGGTTCCCTCTACCCTTCCATCGAGACGTCCGTACCGGGCGTGCGCCTCTGCGAACACCTGCCGCGCACGGCCAAGCTGATGGAGCACGTCACCGCGGTCCGCTCGGTGAACCACAAGGTCATCGACGAGCATGCGTTCGCCACGAACCTCGTGCACACCGGCCGCATGATCAGCGGCAACGCCGTCTACCCTTCCATCGGCTCGATCGTCGCGCACCGCCGCGGCGCCGCCGACCCGTCCGTGCCCGCCTACATGCTCATCGGCTACCCGAACGTGAGCCGCGGCCCGGGCTTCCTCGGCATCAAGGACGGCTACATCTACCTCGTCGATACCGAGACCGGCCCGAACGGCTTCACCACTCCGGGCGAAGTCTCGTCCGAACGTAAGGACGCCCGTATGGCCTTGCTCGAAGCCCTCGGCGAGCGCGCCCCCGGCGGTTCGGCCGTCGAGGAATACGCGGCCGCGCAGCAGGAAGCCTTCCGCCTGGCAGGGCCCTCATTCATGCGTCACTTCGACCTCAAGCAGGAGTCGCCCGCCGTGCGCGCTTCCTACGGCGGCGAATTCGGCCAGCGCTGCCTGCTCGCCCGACGTCTCGTCCAGGGCGGCGTCCGCTTCGTCGAAGTCTCGCACAATCTGAACTTCATCAACGGCGCCGGCTGGGACGTGCATAACGAAGGCATCGACAACCAGCACGTGCTCATCCGCGAGCTCGACCACGCCCTCGCTGGCCTCATCGAAGACCTCAAGCGTACCGGCATGCTCGACAAGACCCTCGTCGTGATCGGCACCGAGTTCGGCCGCCCGCCGGAATTCGACGGCAAGGGCGGACGCGGCCACCAAGGCACCGCCTTCTCGATGATCCTCGCCGGCGGCGGCCTGAAGCATTGCGGTGCCTACGGTACGACCGACGACCTCTCCAAGAAAGTCGTGGAGAACCCCGTCAGCATCCCGGACTTCCACGCCACGATCCTCGCCGCCCTGAACGTCGACACCTCCCGCGACCTCATGGCCGGCTCCCGCCCGGTCCCCGTGACCGACGGCGGCACCCCGATCGCGAGGTTATTCTAAACAAATAGGTAAAGGCGGTTGGCGGTTGGCGGATAGCGGTTGGAGAAAGACAACGCGCCAAAGGGAAACCGGAGACCGGTTTCCCTTTGAGATCAGTTCTGTGCGCCCAACCGCTAACCGCCAATACCTAACGCTTGCACCTTTGCACAGGCCGCAGGCCGATTTGCACTTTTGCACTAGGGACAGCACGCGGTGCTGTCCCTACCTTCACCGCCTCAGCGATGATCCGGCTTCCAGTGATTCACTCGGTTCACGAGATACTTCACGTAGATGTCCGAATCGTTGAGGCAAGGGATCTGGTTGAAATGTTCGCCGCCGGCGTGGATGAACGTCTCCTTACCTTCTTCGCGGATTTCCTCGAGGGTCTCGAGGCAGTCGGACGTGAAGGCGGGGCACATGACCAAGAGGTTCTTGGTACCTTCCTCGGGGAGGGCTTCCAGGCGCTCGTCGGTGTAAGGCGAGACCCACTTCTCTCCGGCCAGACGCGACTGGAAGGAAAGTTCATACTGCGACTCCTTGAGGCCGGCGGCGGCGACGAAAAGACGCGTCATCTCGACGCACTGGTGGCGGTAGCACGTCGCCTGGCAGGGGCTGTAATGGGAACAGCAGTTCTTCATCTTCATGCAGTGCGCCTTCGAGGGGTCGCCCTTGCGCAGATGGCGCTCCGGCAGGCCGTGGTAGGAGAAGAGCAGCTTGTCGAACGGTTTGCTGAGCCAAGGCTGGGCGGACTCGACCAAGGCGTCGATGTAGGCCGGGTCGTTGTAGAAAGGCTGCAGGACGTGGTACTTCACGCCGGGCGCAAGACGCGCGAGTTCTTCCTGCACCTTGACGACGACGGTCTCATAAGAAGACATCGCGTAGTGCGGATACTGGGGCATCACGAAGAGGTCATCGATGCCGGCGGCGAGGACCTTCTCGACGGCTTCGGCGCAGGACGGCGTACCATAGCGCATGCCCATGATCACCGGGAGGCCGGTCGCCTTCTCCAGCTTGGCGCGCAGCTTGTCGGTCGTGACCACCAACGGCGAACCCTCGGGGGTCCAGACGCTGGCGTAGGCGGCGGCGCTCTTCTTGGGGCGCGTCCGGAGGATGATACCCTCCAGGAGTAGCCAGCGGAGCGGGGCCGGATAATCGATGACGCGGTCATCGTTCAGGAATTCACGCAGATAGTTCCGGACGTCGGGCACGGAAGTGCTCTTCGGGGAACCAAGATTCAGCAGCAGGATACCTTTACGGGACATGGGAGCAAAAGAGGCGGGACGGCGGGCGATGTCAAACGCCTGAGGCAACCACGGCGTCCACGACGGCCTGGAAGGTCTCGATGCGGGCCTGGGGCGTGATGCCGTGGCCGAGATTGAAGATGTGGCCGGGGTCGCCGGCGTTGTCGGCCAGCACGGCCTGGGTCGCGGCGGCCGCGGCGGCGGGCTCACCGGTCATGAACTCAGGATCGAGGTTGCCCTGCAGGCAGATCGGTCGTCCGGCGAGCTGACGCACCTGCGAGAGCGGCATGGTCCAGTCGACGCCGAGGCACGGCACGCCGGTCTGGGCGAGCGCGGCGGCCTGCGGCGACTTACCCTTGGCGTAAAGGATGACCGGGGCGCCGGCGGGCAGGCGTTCGAGCACCGCGCGGATGTAGCGCAGGGAGAACTCTTCGTAGTCGGCGCCGGTAAGCGCGGCGGCCCAGCTGTCGAAGATCTGAATCGCGTCGGCGCCGGCGGCGAACTGGCGCGTGAGATACTGCGCGACAGCGTCGGTCAGGATCTCGAGGATGCGATGCATCATCTTCGAGTCGGCCTTGAGTAGCGCCTTCGTCTTCGGGAAATCTTCGGAGCCGCCGCCTTCGACGAGATAGCAGGCCAGCGTCCAGGGCGAACCGGCGAAACCAAGCAGGGTCTTGCTCAGGCCGAGCTCTTTGCGGAGGAGCGCCAAGGCGTCGTAGACATACTGCAAGCGATCGGCCGAGCCTTCGAGTTTCAGGGTGGCGACGTCGGCCGGGGAGCTCAGCGCGCGCTCCATGGCGATGCCGCCTTCGT
>JBILXR010000127.1:0-5795 GCA_044378215.1 Opitutales bacterium | reverse complement strand
GCCGTAGACGTAGTCTACGGACGTCGGCGCGGCTTCGGGGCGGCCTTGCTCGGGGCTTTCCTCAAGGTTCTGTCCTGGATCTTCGAAGTCCTCGTCAGGCTGCGTCTCTGGCTTTACCGTAATCGGGTGTTCCGCGACACGCCGTTGGGCTGCAAGGTGGTCGTCGTCGGTAATCTGACCGTCGGCGGTACGGGAAAGACGCCGATCGTGCTGAAGATGGCGAAGGTCCTGGCGGCTCGCGGTCGCCGCGTCGCGATCCTCTCACGAGGCTACAAGGGAGCTTCGGATTCGATGATGAAACGTTTCTGGCGCTGGCTGACCCAGGCCAGCCGGCCCGATCCCTTGGTCGTCTCCGACGGCAGGTCGGTGCTCGTCGGTCCCGACGAAGCCGGCGACGAACCTTACATGCTCGCGCAGAACCTATGCGGCGACGGCGTCGTGGTCATCGTGGACCGCGATCGCGTCGAGGGCGGCCGCTTCGCGCTGCGTCGCTTCGGCGTGGACACCATCCTGCTCGACGACGGCCTGCAGTATCTGCCGCTCCGCGGGCAGATCAACCTCCTGCTCGTGGATAGCCGCGATCCTTTCGGCAATGGTTCCCTGTTGCCCCGCGGGGTGCTCCGCGAGCCGATCGCCAACCTGAGCCGGGCCTCTTACGTCTTCCTAACGAAGTCGGTCGGCGCTCCTGATCCGGACCTTGTCGCGCTCATCCGCCGGCATAATCCCAAGGCGGAGATCATCGCCTGCGCGCACGGCGCGAAGGAACTCGTCGAGGTCGACGGCCCGCGCCGGCTGCCGATGTCCGAACTCGCCGGCAAGCGCATCGCGGCGTTCTCCGGCATCGCGACCCCCGAACGTTTCGAAGAACTGCTCACGGGGCAGGGAGCGGTGCTCGCCTCGAACCGTCGCTTCCTCGACCACCATTCCTTCAACGACGAAGACCTCGACGAAGTGCTCGATCAGGCCATGCAGGCCAAGGCGGAGATGATCGTGACGACCGAGAAGGACGCGGTGCGCCTGCAGTCACGTTTCCGTCCGCCGATCCCGCTGATGTATGTCCGCCTTGAGGTCGAAATCCTCGGCGCCGAGGACGGCTTCAACGCGGCCGTCGAGCGGATCTGCCTGGGGCCTTCTTCTTCGGCTCGCTGACGTCTTCCGGTACGAGCCGGCGGGCGAGACCAAGGAAAGCGTCCTGGGCGCACGGCGCCAGCCGGCCGTTCGGCGCACAAGCCACGGTGCTTCCGTCCGCCCGGAGTTCCTTGGCGTCGCCCAGTCTCTCCATGTAGGTCGCGATGACTTCGGCTTCGACGCGGCGCCGCAGGGCTTTGTTGCGCAGCGGGAAGACGCATTCGACGCGGCGCAGGAAGTTGCGCGGCATCCAGTCGGCACTGCCCATCAGGATCACCGGGTCGCCTCCGTGATTTTCGAAGCGGAAAAGACGGCTGTGTTCGAGGAAGCGGCCGAGGAAGGTGCGGACGCGGATGTTCTCGCTGCGACCGGCGACGCCGGGCTGGAGGCAGCAGACGCCGCGGACGACCAGCTCGATCTTCACGCCGGCGGCGGACGCGCGATAGAGCGCGGCGATGACGTCAGGGTCCACCATGCTGTTCACCTTGGCGAAGATCGTGGCCTTGCGTCCGGCCTTCGCGGCCGAGGCTTCGGCGTCGATGAGCTCGACGATACGTCGGGCGAGATCGAAGGGCGCCACGAGCAGGTGCTTGAACTTGGGCCGGCTGAGGTTGCCGGTCAGGACGTTGAAGAGCAGGCCGACGTCGGCCGTCACCTCGGAGTCTGCGGTGAACAGCGAGAAGTCGGTATAGACGCGCGCCGTGCGGGGATTGTAGTTGCCCGTACCAAGGTGGGCGTAACGGCGCAGGCCGCCTTTCTCCTGACGGATGACGAGGCAGGCTTTGCAGTGCGTCTTCAGTCCGGCGAGACCGTAGACCACATGCGCGCCGGCTTCCTCGAGCTGCCGGGCCCATTCGATATTATTGAGTTCGTCGAAGCGGGCGCGGAGTTCGACCAAGGCCGTGACCTGTTTGCCGTTGCGGGCGGCCTCTTTGAGGGCTTCGACCACGGGCGAGTCTCCGCTGGTCCGGTATAGCGTGAGCTTGATGGCGACGACGCTTTCGTCTCTGGCGGCCTGGCGGATGAAGTCGACGACGGGTGTGAAGGATTCGTAAGGGTGGTGCAGGAGAAGGTCCTGTTGGGCGATACGCGCGTAAAGTTTGGCCGGATCGACGCACTCCGGCGGTAGCGCGGGCACGAACGTCGGGTAGAGCAGGTCGGGCCGCGGGATCAGGTCGATGAGACTGCCCAGACGGAGCAGGTTCACCGGGCCGGCGACCCGGAAGGCGTTATCCGCCGAAAGGCCGATCGACTGGAGGAGCCAGCGCATCTCGCCCTCGGGGACGTCGGCTTCGATCTCAAGCCGGACCGGCGCGCCCTTACGTAGGTTGCGGATTTCTTCCTCGATGGCTTCGAGCAGGTTTCCGGCTTCTTCTTCGTCGACGTAAAGGTCGCTGTTGCGCGTGATGCGGAAAGCCCACGAGCCTTGGAGCTCGAGCCCCGGGAAGAGGCGATGGATGAACAGCTGGATGACGTGGCTGAGCAGCGTGTAGGCCTGGGCGGAGCCTTGCCCGACCGTCAGCACGCGCGGGAGGACGCGCGGTACCGGCACGACGGCGCGGCGGATCTCGCCGTCCGCCGGATCACGGAGGAGTACCAGCAGGTAGAGCCCTTTGTTCGTCAGGACGGGGAACGGGTGGGAAGGGTCGATCGCCAGCGGCGTGAGCGCGGAGAAGATGTCGCTGTCGAAGCGGGGGGAGAGTTCGGCCCGGTCGGCTTCGTCCAGCTGCTCGCGCGATTTGAAGATGATGCCTTGGGCGACCAGCGCCGGGAGGAGCTGGTTCTTCCAGCAAGCCTGTTCGGCGTCCACGAGCGCGCGCGCCTTGGCGAGGACTTCGGTCAGGAATTCGCGGGTGGCGGGGTGGCTGGCGGACTCCTCCTGCTGCATGATGCCGGCCACGCGGATCTCGAAGAACTCGTCCAGGTTGGAGCTGGCGATCGAGAGGAAGCGGACGCGTTCGAGCAGCGGGATGCTTTCGTCTTCGGCGAGTTCGAGGACCCTACGGTCGAAACTGAGCCAGCTGAGTTCGCGGTTGAACATGGAGAGTATGATTGGGTCTGCGCCGCCCGGCGACGCAGACGACCCCATTAGGTTCCGTAGATTCAGGGCAGGCAAACAAATGCCCTGCCAGGAATGTTACAATATGACGTTCAGGCGCCGCCCGGCGTCCAAAAGACCTCTAATTCCCCATGATTCGCCAAGCGGAGCTTCGGCGCCGGAGGATGGGGGTGGCGGACGATGTCGCCTCGCCCGAACCGGGCGGCAAGTTTCTTGACCTCGTGCTTCGACAGCCCGCGGGTCGGGACTTCGACGGATTCGATGCGCCCTTCCCGGATGGTGATGAAGCGCAGGAGGCCTTTGATGATCTGGACGTCTGAAATGAGTCGACCCAGGCCGGTCGGCAGCGGCGCCAAGGACGCGTCGGAGAACGCGGCGAATGAAAACCGGACTTCCCGTAGGTCGCGATGAAGGTGACGGTTGACGAACTCCGTCGACGCCGGGGCTTCCCAGGCGCGGGTCTCGTGGCTCCAGTGTTCACCGGCGCCGAGCTGCGGATCCGGCAGGGCGTCGAGTTCCGGCGCGATACGTGTCATCTCGCCGCCCGCGAGCTCGTCGCTCAGACGCTGGAGGCGTTCGGCCGTGATCCGCAACGCGGGCTCGAGGATCAGGATCAGCCCGCCCGGCGCTAACCGGGCCTTGAGTTCCCCGAACCAGCGGAGCAGGGCGGGGGCATCCAGCTGCGGCATCTCGTTCAGGACGAAACCGGCGACGATCAGGTCGTAGCGTCCTTCCGGCCAGGTGTCCGGTCGGCCCGCGTCGCCGACGCGTGTGCGGACGGCGGCGTCAGCTCCCAGGACATCGCGGCCGAAGGATTCCATCGCCGCCAGCGCGCTCGGCGATTTGTCGACGCCGGTCAGCTGGATTTCGCCGATGCCCAGCTGGCGGAACCGGTGCGCCGCCGCGACGCCGCAGGAGCCTGGGCCGCAGCCTAGGTCGAGGATCGCAGGGGCGGGCGTCGAGGGGCGCCACCCGCGGAGGCCGCAGATCTGGGCCAGAGCGAAGGACGTGCGGGTGAAACTCTGCGGGAGGAAGAAGACGCCGTAAGCCGCGAGCAGTCGGGGGTCGGCGAAGTAGTCCGGGAACTTACGGTCAGGGCGTTCGGTAGTGAAGAGATCGGAGAGATGCGCCACCGCCGGCGTCATGCGCTCAAGGGCATCGTCGCCGACCCGTTCGGCAGCGAGTTCCGCCTGCCCGATCCAGAAAGCTTCGGCGGACTCCGGGTAGGCCAGCAGATCAGTTGGCGACATCGCGACGACCCTCCAAGGCGCTCCGGAGCGTGGCGGGGTCGGCGAAAGTCAGGCCGCTGCCGCTCGGGAGGCCGAAACCGATACGCGAGACCTTGATGCTCGGACGGATCGCTTGGATCGCTTCGGTGATATAGTGGCAGGTGGCTTCGCCTTCGATATCATTACCCAGCGCGAGGACGACCTCGGTGATGGGTTCATCCTTCAGGCGTTGCTCGAACGTCGCGAGGTTGAGCTGATCCGGACCGACGCCGTTGATGGGGGACAGGCGGCCGTGCAGGACGTGATAGGTGCCACGATAGGCCGCGGAGCGCTCGATGGCCATCAGATCGGGGACCTGTTCGACCACGCAGACGGCGGCGGGGTCGCGCTTGACGTCCTGACAGACCGGACAGAGCTCGGTTTCAGCGAGGCTGCCGCAACGACCGCAGCGCCGGACGGCCGCGGCGGCGGCCTGCAGCGACTCGAGCAGAGGCGCGAGTTTGCCGGGGCGTTCGACCAGCAAGTGGAGGGCGAGGCGTTCAGCGGAGCGATGCCCCATGCCGGGAAGCATCTTCAGGAGCTGGCGGACCTTGTCGAAAGAAGGGGTCACGGGCGATCACATCCCGGGCAGGGAGAAACCGGCCGTGGCCTTCGACATCGTGGCCTCGTGCAGGGCGCGGGCCTTGGCCGAGGCTTCCTGGAGGGCGAGCACGAGGGCCTGTTCGACCACGCTCTTCTCTTCCTTGAGGAACTCGGGGTCGATCGACAGACCGTGGACGAGCCCGTGGCCGTCGACCGTCACGCGGATCGCGCCTCCGCCGTGGGAGACTTCGAGCCTTTCGGCAGCGAGCTGCTGTTGAGCCTCGGCGATGCCACGCTGCATCTTCTGGGCCTGTTTGAGGAGTTTGCCTACGCCTGCCATATGAGAGGGCAGGGTCGCCAGCGGCGGCACGGAGTCAAGGTCGTCCCTTATGTACCCGCTTGCGCCCGCCCTCGACCCGTCCACTTTCGTCCCATGCGGCCGCCACGCGACCTACAGATCATCGGGGACTTCGTCGCCCTCACCTGGGAGGACGGTCATGAACAGTGCCTGCGGGCCGAGCTTCTCCGGGAACTTTCCCCGAGCGCGGAGAACATGGGGGAGGTGGACATCCTTGGCCAGCGCTGGGGCGGGGACGGTCCCCGTCGGTTCCCTGGCGTGACGGTGACAGGGATGAGTCGCGTGGGTAACTATGCGGTGAGTTTCGAGTTCAGCGACGGACACCGGACCGGCATCTATAGTTGGGATTACCTTCGCGCTATCGATTCGCCGAAATAAGTTTTTACAGGTTGCCCGCTCTCGGGGAACGGACAACATGAAGGACGTGAAAAAGACTTAC
>JBILXR010000126.1:0-5843 GCA_044378215.1 Opitutales bacterium | reverse complement strand
GAACCGCGCACCGCCTGGAGCGCGGCGAGGATCGCCTTACGCTCGAAGCCGACCGCGGCGAACGCCGGACGAAGCGAGGGCGACTCGGCGAGCGCGAGCAGCACGTGCTCGGCCGACACGAAATCATCCTTCATCGTCTCGGCCTCGTCCTTGGCCTTGAGCAGGAGCGCGTGGGTCTCGGAAGAAAGGCCGGGCTGGCCCGCGGCCTGCGCGAGCTTGGGCAGGCGGGCGAGCTGGCCGGCGACGGCCGTGGCGAGGGCGGCCTCATCCTTGCCCGCGCGACGGAAGAGCGAGGAAGTCACGCCGCCTTCCTGCGTGAGCAGTCCGTGGAGAAGGTGCGCAGGTTCGAGCGCCGGGTTGCGACGCTGCATCGCCTCGCTCAGCGCCTGCTGGAGGGCTTCGGAGGTCTTTTCGGTCAGGTTGCCGTAAGGAGTGGACATGCCACCCTTCATGCACCGACCGTTCCAAAGTCAGCCTCTGATTAAAGGCTGAAACCGAGGTCTAACGTTGGGCAAGCGAGACACGCCAGCGACATCAAGTCCCGTGGGCGACGAGTTGTCGCTCCTTGCGTCAACCCCTAAAAGACCGGCGAAGGAGGACTCCCTTGTTGCCGAAGCCCTCCCCTCTTCGTTAGAAATCCGCCATGACGCACGACGCGGAGCTGGCGACCTTGGAGCGCCTCCTCGACGACCCTTCGCCGGTCGTCCGCCAAGCCGTGCTCGCTAAGCTCAAGGCCGCCGGCCTGCCAGGCGTGCTCTGGCTCGAAGGTCTGACCAAGGACGAGGTCCTGGCCGCCCACGCCCGCGTGCTGCTCACCGACCTCCGCACCCCGGAAGCCGCCGCCCACTCGTTCCTCGCGCACATCCGCGACGCGCATTGCGATCTCGAAGAGGCCTGCCTGCTGCTCGAACGCGCCACCGCTCCGTCGTTGGCCGACGACGCCTACTCCGCCGAACTCGACCGCCTGGCCGAGCGCACCCGTGAGCTCATCGCCGAACCGCTCGACGTGCGCGGGAAATGTCGCCTGCTCTGCCGAGTGATCTTCGGCGAAGAAGGCTACCGCGGCGCCCAGGAGAGCTTCGCCATCCCGGCCTCTTCCCTGCTCTCCCAGGTGATCCGCAGCCGCCGCGGCATCCCGATCTCGCTCTGCCTCATCTTCCTGCTCGTCGCCCGCCGCCTCGGCCTGCCCGTCGAACCGGTCGGCCTGCCCGGCCGCTTCATGGTCGGCATCTTCCGCGGCCGTGAACCGCTCTATCTGGACTGTTACGAAGGAGGCGCCTTCCGCACCCGTGCGGAAGTGCAGCTCCTGCTCCTCGAAAACCAGCTGCCCGCCGATGAGGCTTTCCTCCGGCCCGTGACCACGCACCAGACGCTCGCCCGCTGCTGCCGCAACCTCGTCTCGCAATTCGAGGCGCAAGGCGACGACCGGAGCAGCCGCCTCTTCCTCACTTTCGTCCACGCCTTGGAACAGACCGATGCGCGCGCCTGACACCCTCACGCTGGCGTCGCTCCGGACGACCGCCTTCGCGCCCGGCCAGCTGGGCGTGCTCGGCGATCCAATCGCGCATTCGCTCAGCCCGGCGATGCACAACGCCGCGCTGGCGATGCTGCTCCCGACGCACCCGCGCCTCGCGGGCGTGCGTTACCATCGCCTGCACATCGCCGCCGGTGAGCTGCCGGAAGCGCTGAAGCTCCTGCACGCCCAAGGTTTCGCCGGCGTGAACCTGACCGTCCCGCACAAGATCCAGGCGCTCACGCTCGTCGAGACGCTGTCACCTGAGGCCCGTCGCGCCGCATCCGTGAACACGCTCGTGCGCACGCCGAGCGGCTGGGCCGGCCACACCACCGACGGACAAGGCTTCCTCGAAGCCCTGCGCGAACATACCGGCGGCACGACCAAGGGCCGCCCGGTGATCCTGCTCGGATCCGGCGGCGCCGCCCGCGCCGTCGCCGCCGCCTGCCTCGACGACGGCTGCGCCTCGCTCAGCCTGCATAATCGCGACGTCGCCAAGGCCGCCGACCTGGCGGCCACGCTCGGCGACCCGCGCGTGCGGGCCGCGGGGCTCGCCGAGATCAAGGCCGCGCCCGACGCGGTGATCGTCAACTGCACGACGCTCGGCCTCAAGCCGACGGACGCCTCGCCGTTCCCGGCCGAGCTCCTTGCCGCCGGCCAGTTCGTCTTCGATACGACCTACGGCGCCGAACCCTCCCGCCTGCTCCGGGACGCCCGTGAACGCGGCGTCACCGGCTGCGACGGACGTTCGATGCTCCGCTGGCAGGGAGCGCTCGCCTTCCGACTCTGGAACGGCATGCTGCCGCCTGACGTCCCGATGCGCGCCGCGCTCGGCGAATCCGCCCTCTGATCATGACGCTCGCCGACCTCCGGAATCTCGCCCAGCTTCATCCTGGGTTCGCCGCGCTGACCGCCGGTGCCTTCGGCGCCTGCGTCGGCAGCTTCCTCAACGTCTGCATCCATCGTCTGCCCAAAGGCGAATCGATCGTGACCCCGGGCTCTCGCTGCGCCTGCGGCCAGCCGATCCCCTTCTGGTATAACATCCCGCTCTTCGGCTGGCTTACGTTGCGGGGTCGCGCGAAGTGCTGCGGCGCGAGCATCTCCGTCCGGTATCCGCTTGTCGAACTGATCACCGCCCTGCTCTTCGTCGCCGCGTGGTCCTTCCTGCCGCCGGGCAAGGCCGCCGTCGCCTGCGTCTTCCTTTCCCTGCTCGTCGTCCTCTCGGGTTGCGACCTCGATGACATGACGGTGCCGGACGCCCCGAACTTCGCCTTGGTCGGCACCGGCCTGGTCGCCGCGATGCTCGTGCCCTCCATCCATGGCGAGACCGCCCACGCCATCGAGGCCGTGAACCGTTTCCGGGCGCTGATGGACGCCTTGCTGGGAGTCGCCGCTGGGACCGCCTTGGTCTGGTGGATTCGGACGATCGGGACCGTCTTGGCCGGACGCGAGGCCATGGGCGAGGCCGATATCATCCTTTGCGCCGGGGTTGGGGCCTTCTGTGGCTGGCAAGGGGCGGTTTTCTGCCTTTTCGGGGGGTCGGTCGTCGGGGTCATCACCGTCCTGCCAGGCCTGATCCAAGCCAAAATCAAGGGGGAAGAATACGCCGGAGTCGTGCCTTTCGTGCCCAGCATGGCCGTGGCGGGGGCAATCTGGTTCTTCCGCGGCCCCGAATTGGTCACCCTATGGCGCAACTGGGCCGCATCGTGAATGGTTCTGACTTGTCAGTCCCCGACCCCCTGCCAATCATCGTAAATCACCCCATTATGAAGCAGCTCGCCCTTGCTACCCTGATCGCTTCCGCCGCCATGGTCGGTTGCACGACCTACGACACTCCTTACCACGGAAAAAACGTCTCGATGGAGCCTTCCCATAATTTCCTTGGTCTCGTGACCGTTGAATCCGGCTCCTATGCTCCCTCCGAAAAGGCCACCGTCGGCGTCAACATGAGCGAGTTCTACGGCCGTCGCATCACCTCCGGCGACCGCATCACGCTCTTCTGGGGCGCGGTCACCCTGACCGACTACTAAGCAGGCAACTAGCCCTTGCAGAAGCCCCGGTTTCGGGGCTTCTTCGTTTGCAGGTCATGAACGTCACTGGAAGCAATGTCGCCCGCCATCTAAGGATTGCGGCTACCGAGCACCCGGATGGAGTGGCGACGAAATCGCCGACCAGCGTCAGCCCGTCGGGCGAAGTCCGCCACGAGGTCCGCACCTTCCGCCAGCTCGACCAGGAAAGTGACGCGGCGGCCGGCTATTTCGCATCCGCCGGCATCACGGAAGGCACGCGGGTGCTTCTGGCGGTCCGACCAGGACACGACCTGATCGTCGGGATGTTCGCCCTGCTGAAACTCGGCGCCATCCCGGTCGCGATCGACCCCGGCATGGGCTGGTCGGCCTTCCTGGACTGCGTCCGTCGCTCCCGCCCGACCGCGCTTGTCGGCGTCCGCGCGGCTACCCTGCTCAGCCGCCTGCCCTTCGCGGCCTTCCGCCCGCTCCACGTCCGCGTGACCGTCGGCGGCTCCGCCTGGCGCCAAGCCCTCGCCTCGACGCCCGCTGCGCCTCGTCCGCTGATCGAAGTCGGACACGACACGCTCGCGGCGATCCTGTTCACCTCCGGCTCCACCGGCGCGCCCAAGGGCGTCTGCTATACGCACGGGATGTTCGACGCGCAGATCGAACTGGTTCGCTCGACCTACGGCATCCTCCCGGGAGAGACCGACATGGCGATGCTGCCGCTCTTCGCGCTCTTCAATCCGGCCCTCGGCACGACGACGATCACGCCGCTCCTCGACCCATCCAAGCCGCTCGCCGCTGATCCCGCCCCGCTCGTAGCGGCGCTCCGCGCGGAAAAGGTCGCCTGCTCCTTCGGGTCGCCCGCCATCTGGGGCAAGATCGCCGATCATTGCGAAGCCCGCGGCCTGAAGCTGCCCGACCTGCGCCGCTTGCTCATCGCCGGCGCCCCGGTCTCGGGCGAACTGCTCGCCAAGCTACGCGTCATCGCGCCGTACTGCGTCACCCACACGCCCTACGGCGCGACGGAATGCCTGCCGGTCACGACCATCGCGGCCGACGAACTCCTCGGTGAAGCCCGCCAGCGGGCCATCCGCGGGCACGGCACCTGCGTCGGCCTGCCGGTCAGCGGCGTCGAGATCCGCGTGATCCGTGAGACGGACGGCGCGATCGCCACCCTGGCCGACGCGACCCCTTGCGCCGCCGGCGAGATCGGCGAGATCATCGCGACGGGCCCGAGCGTGACCCGCGAATACGACGGCCTCCCCGAAGCCACCCGCGCGGCGAAGATCATCGACGGCATCCGCGTCTGGCATCGCATGGGCGACCTGGGTTCGCTCGACACGGAGGGACGCCTGTCCTTCTTCGGACGACGTGTGGAAAAGGTCCGCACCGCTGACGGCGACCTGCCGACGGAATCCGTCGAGCCTGCCTTCCGCCAGCACCCGCAGGTCTTCCGCTGCGCACTCATCGGTCTCGGCGAAGCCCCCTCCCAAGCACCGGCACTGGTCGTCGAACCTCGTGCCGGCGCCTTCCCGGCGGACGAAGCCACCCGCGCCCGCTTCATCGTCGAACTCCGTGAAGTCGCGAAAACCTGCCCGCTGGCCGAAAGCGTGAAGCACATCGTCTTCCAGCGCGCCCTGCCAGTAGACGTCCGTCACAACGCCAAGATCCACCGCCTCCGGCTCGCGAAAGAGTGGACCCAGCGCCTCGCCCGATGAACACCCCTCTCGTCCTCGTCACCGGCGGCGCCGGCTTCCTCGGCCAGGCGGTCGTGCGACGCTGCCTCGCCCGTGGCTACCGCGTCCGCATCCTCGGCCGTACGCCGCTGACCGGCGAACTCGCCAGCCGGATCGAATTCATCCGCGGCGACATCGGCGACCGCGCGACGGTCGACGCCGCCGTGAAAGGCTGCGACTACGTCTTCCATGTGGCCGCCAAGGCCGGCGTCTGGGGCCCTTGGGAAGAATACCTGCGCATCAACATCGACGGCACTTCGCACGTCGTCGACGCCTGCAAAGCGCATGGCGTCCGCGCCCTCGTGCACACGAGCACCCCGAGCGTGGTCTTCAACGGCGAAGCCTTCCGCGGCGCCGACGAGTCCCTGCCCTACGGCGACAACTGGCTCTGCGCCTACGCGGAGACGAAGGCCATCGCCGAGGAAGTCGCGCTCAAGGCCGCTTCGGAGCAGCTCAAGGTCTGCGCGCTCCGCCCGCACCTGATCTGGGGCCCGGGCGATCCGCATATTTTCCCCCGGATCCTCGCCCGCGCCCGCGCCGGCAAGCTCCGCATCGTCGGCGACGGCCAGAACCAGGTCG
>JBILXR010000125.1:0-5860 GCA_044378215.1 Opitutales bacterium | reverse complement strand
ACCGCACCTTCGCCTCGCGCCTCCTCACGGGCACGGGCAAGTACGCCTCCGCCGCGCAGCTCCGCGCCGTGCTCGACGCTTCCGGCGCCGAGGTGGTGACGATGGCGATCAAGCGCGTGCGCTTCGGCGCGGCCGACGACGGCATCCTGTCCGCGCTCGACCCAAAGAAGCACCTCATCCTGCCGAACACTTCCGGCGTGCGCACGGCCAAGGAGGCGATCTTCGCCGCCGAGCTCGCCCGCGAGGCGCTCGGGACTTCCTGGCTGAAACTCGAGATCCACCCGGATCCGAAGTACCTGATGCCCGATCCGGTGGAGACCCTCGAAGCCTGCCGCGAACTGGTGAAGAAGGGTTTCACGGTCCTGCCTTATATCCACGCCGACCCGGTCCTCGCCAAGCGTCTCGAAGAAGTCGGCGCCGCCGCGGTCATGCCGCTCGGTGCGCCGATCGGTTCCAATCGGGGTCTGCTGTCCCGCGACTTCCTTCGCATCATCATCGAACAGGCCCGCGTGCCGGTCATCGTCGACGCCGGTTTAGGCGCGCCCTCGCATGCCGCCGAGGCCCTTGAGCTCGGCGCTGATGCGGTCCTGGTGAATACCGCGATCGCCTCCTCGGGCGACCCTATCGCGATGGCCCGGGCCTTCCGACTTGCGGTCGAAGCCGGCCGCACCGCCCGCGAAGCCGGCCTGGGTGTCGGTTCCGATAAGGCCGAACCGACCTCGCCCCTCACGGGTTTCCTCGACTGACCGATGGCCGCGAAGCCCGGCAGGATGCGTGCGGACGAATTGCTGCTGAAGCTTTCGCTCGCGCCGTCCCGCTCGGTCGCCCAGGCGCTCATCCTCGCCGGCAAGGTCCGTTCGGGACCCGACGCCGTCGTCAACAAGCCGTCGCAGTCCTTCCCGGAGGACGCCGTGCTCACCGTCGACCAGCCGCCGCGCTTCGTCTCCCGCGGGGGTGAGAAACTCGAAGGCGCGCTCGACCATTTCAAGATTCCCGTCGATGGCCTGCACGGACTCGACGTCGGTGCCTCGACCGGTGGCTTCACCGATTGCCTCCTGCAGCGCGGCGTGGTCAGCATGACGTGCGTCGACGTCGGCACGGCGCAGTTGCACTCGAAACTGCGCAATGATCCGCGCATCAAGAATCTCGAGAAGTTCAACGCGCGGGAGATCAACCACGTCGAGCTGCCGCATCAGACCTACGGCATCGTGGTCATGGATCTGTCGTTCATCTCGCTGGGACTCATTTTGCCGATCGCCTGGCAACGGGTAGGGAAGGGCGGTCACCTCGTGGCGCTTATCAAGCCGCAGTTCGAGGCGACCAAGGCCGAGGCTGACAAGGGGCGGGGTATCATCAAGGACCCGGTCATCCATGCTCGGGTGGTCGATGGTCTGACCGCCGCCGCCCAAGGCCTCCCGGGCGCCCAGGTCCTCGGGGTCATCCTTTCGCCCATCGAGGGCGGGGATGGTAACAAAGAGTTCTTGATCGCGGTAAAAAGGGCCTGAATCGGGCTAGGGACAGGGCTAGTGAAGCAGAAGGGCCAAGGATAAGGCCTATTTTATGGCATTTCTGCCCTCACCCCTACCCCTGCCCCCACCCCTGGCGCTCGGCGCCCCCCATTTCTCCTTGCCCTCGGCCCTCCTCCGCTTACTTCCAAACCTCCCATGACCACCGAAGGTAAGCTCAAGCGTTCCCGCAACCCCCTCGACTTCGATTTCACCGAACCCGAGGCCCTGTCGCGCTACGTCACCGAGACGGGCAAGATTCTGCCCCGTAAGCTGACCGGCCTCACCGCCCGCCAGCAGCGTCATATTGCCAAGGCCGTTAAGCGCGCCCGCAATATGATCACGATGAAGTAATCGTCCTCGCGACGACTTCCCCGGGCCGCCTTTTCAGGCGGCCTTTTTGTTGTCGGTCTGGGAGGTTGCCCCCGCCGGCGTCTCGAGGTAAATCGGACGGGACTCCCGCCGTCCGTCTGGTAAAGTCCCGTCTCCTTTGTCTCCGTCCGCTTCCAGTTTCCTGACCTCCGCTCCCGCTGACCTTGCGCGGGCGGCCGAGCTCCTACGTCAGGGCGCCTGCGTGGCCCTGCCGACCGAGACGGTTTACGGCCTCGCCGCCGACGCAACCAACCCCGCGGCGCTCGCCCAGGTCTTCGCCATCAAGGGCCGTCCGCTCCTCGACCCGCTCATCGTCCACGTGCTCGACCAAGCCGCGCTCGCCGAAGTCGCCGAGCCCGATCCGCGCCTCGCGCTCCTCGCTCCGCTCTGGCCGGGGCCGTTGACGGTCGTGCTGCGCCGCAAGTCCGTCGTCCCCGATCTCGTCACGGCCGGCAAGGACACCGTCGCGGTCCGCATCCCGGCGCATCCGCTCTTCCGCGAGGTGCTGCGTCTCGCCGGGCGCCCGCTCGCCGCGCCGAGTGCCAATCCGTTCGGTTACGTGAGCCCGACCAAGGCTCAGCACGTTCGTGACTCCCTGGGCGAACGCTGCCCGTGGATCGTCGACGGCGGTGCCTGCGTCCACGGCGTCGAATCCACGATTCTCGACCTTTCCGTCCCCGGTCGCGCCCGCCTGCTTCGTCCGGGCCCGATCCCGCTCGAAAAACTGCGCGAACTCCTCGGCGTGATCGAAGTGATCACGCGTGCCGTCAACCAGCAGGCCGCGCAGGACGCCCCGGGGATGCTCGAACGCCATTATAGCCCGGCCACGCGTGTCGTGCTTTTCCCGAACGGCACCTTGCCCGTCATCGCCAACCTGCGCTCCGCGGTGCTCTTCCTCGGCCGTCCCGCGCACGCCCCGGCCAATGCCGATGTCTTCCTGCTTTCCGAAGCCGGTTCGCCCGAAGAGGCCGCCCGTAATCTTTTCGACCTCCTCCGTCAGCTCGACGCCCGCGGCTACGAGACGATCCACGCCGAGCTCGCGCCCCCCGCCGGGATCGGTGCCGCCTATAACGACCGCCTGACCCGCGCCGCCGCCCGCTGATGCAGAACCTCCTCGACACGCTGAAGAAGGCCGCGGAATTCCTCGCCCGTAAAGGCCTGGAGAAGCCGCGCGTGGAGGCCGAGCATCTCTTCGCTGCGGGCCTCGGGATGAAGCGACTCGACCTTTACCTGCAGTTCGAACGCCTGCTCAACGACGAGGAGGTTAACCGCCTGCGCGACCTGACGGTCCGCCGCGGCAACCGCGAACCCCTCCAACATATCGTCGGCAAGGTGGAGTTCCGCGACCTGGTCCTCAAATCCGATAAGCGCGCGCTGATCCCGCGTCCGGAGACCGAGGAACTCATCGACCTCGCGCTCGCGCTCTTCCCTGAAGACCAGGCCGTGCGCGTGCTCGACCTCGGTACGGGCTCCGGCGCCATCGCGCTGGCCCTCGCTGCCGAGCGCCCTTTATGGAAGGTCGATGCGGTCGATCGTTCGGCCGACGCCCTCGCGCTCGCCCGCGAGAACGCCGCGCAGTGCAATCTGACCGAGCGCGTCAATTTCGCCGAGTCCGATTGGTTCGCCGCCGTCACCGACGCCTACGACCTGATCGTCTCCAATCCGCCTTATCTCACCGAAGTCGAAGTCGCCGAGGCCGATCCTGAGGTCCGCGAGTTCGATCCGAAGTCCGCGCTCATCGCCCCGGAAGAGGGCCTCGCCGATCTGCGCCGTATCCTGACCGACGCCCCTAAGTTCCTGCGTGCCGGCGGCTGGGTGCTCTGCGAAACCGGCATCGATCAGCATGCCGCCTTGGCGGAACTGTCGGCCCAGCTCGGTTACGCCGAAGCCGCCGGCCTGCCTGACATGAGCGGCCGCCCACGTTTCTGGAAAGCTAGGAAAGAATAACCATCGAGGCCACGAGGCCACGAGGACCCGAGGACCCGAGGCCACGAGGACAGGAGGACAGGAGGTTATTTCACTTGCAGCCTTTTCTCGAGCCCACGTGTCCTCGTGCCCTCCGGCCCTCGAGCCCTCGAGTGCTCTTGTCCTCCCGTCTTGCCCTTCGACCCGCCTTCCCTCTTTACTGACCTTATGTCCCAGCAGCCTGCCGCCAAGCCCAAGACCGCCATCACCCCGACCCGCCAGGATGACTATCCCGAGTGGTACCTCCAGGTGATCAAGCACGCCGACCTGGCCGAGAACAGCCCGGTCCGTGGTTGCATGGTGATCAAGCCGTGGGGCTATGCGCTCTGGGAGAACATCCACCGCGACCTCGACGCGATGTTCAAGGAGACCGGCCATGTGAACGCCTACTTCCCGCTCTTCATCCCCGTCAGCTATATCCAGAAGGAAGCCGCCCACGTCGACGGCTTCGCTAAGGAGTGCGCCGTCGTCACCCACTCGCGCCTCGAGGCCGGACCGGATGGCAAGCTCGTGCCCGCCGGCGAACTCGAAGAGCCGCTCATCGTCCGCCCGACTTCCGAGACCATCATCGGCGAGACTTACTCCAAGTGGGTCCAGTCCTACCGCGACCTCCCGATCCTCATCAACCAGTGGGCCAACGTCGTTCGCTGGGAGATGCGCACTCGTCTGTTCCTGCGCACCGCCGAGTTCCTCTGGCAGGAAGGCCACACCGTCCACGCCACCGAGGCCGAGGCGATCGAAGAGACCCACAAGATGCTCGAGGTGTACGCCGACTTCGCCGAGAACTACATGGCGATGCCGGTCATCAAGGGCCGCAAGACCGAGGGCGAACGCTTCCCCGGCGCCGTCGACACGCTCTGCATCGAATCGATGATGCAGGACCGCAAGGCCCTCCAGGCCGGCACGTCGCACTACCTCGGCCAGAATTTCTCCAAATCCTGCAACATCCAGTTCCAGGACGAGAAGGGCACGCAGCAATACGCGCACACGACCTCGTGGGGGGTGTCCACGCGCCTCATCGGCGGCATGATCATGACGCACTCCGACGACGACGGCTTCGTGGCTCCGCCCCGCCTCGCCCCGCAGCACGTGGTGATCTGTCCGATCTACAAGGACGACGCCACGAAGGCCGACATCCTCGCTTATTGCCAGTCGCTCCAGAAGGAACTCTCCGCCCAGCGCTTCCACGACCGCAAAGTCGTCGTGACCGTCGACAACCGCGACATCCGCGGCGGCGACAAGGCCTGGGGCTGGATCAAGAAGGGCGTGCCGCTCCGCGTCGAGGTCGGCCCGCGCGATTTCGCGGCCAACGCGGTCTTCGTCGCCCGTCGCGACACCGGCGAGAAGGCCGGCATCCCGCGCGCCGAATTCGTCGCCACCGTCGTCGAGCGCCTGCAGGCGATCCAGGACAACCTCCTCGCCCGCGCCAAGGCGCACCGCGCCGCCCATACCCGCGAAATCAACACATGGGAGGAGCTCAAGGAATACTTCACCGCCAAGACGCCGGAGCGTCCGGAGATCCACGGCGGCTTCGCGCTGTGCCATTGGAACGGCTCCAAGGCCGTCGAGAAGCGCCTCAAGGAAGAGCTCAAGGTCACCATCCGTTGCATCCCGCTCGACGCCAAGGACGAGCCGGGCAAGTGCGTCGTCACCGGCGAGCCCAGCGCCCGCCGCGTGGTGATGGCGAAGGCGTACTGATCGGCCTGACGGCCGATCAGAGGGCTAGGGCCCGGGACAGGGATAGGGCTAGAGGTAGGGACAGCACCACGTGCTGTCCTTTCTTTTTATAGCCTCTGATCAGCCACCCGTCGCGTCGGCTTCGCCGTCGCCGAACTTCAGGCGGAGCTTGCGTCCCGGCGTCACGTCCTTGCGACCGCTGATCACGGCGCCATCGGCGTCGCGTACGATCGCGTAGCCACGGGAGAGGATGGATTCGAACCCGGCGGAGCGGAGGCGCTTGCCGAGCTGGCCGAGCTTCTCGCGCGTCACGCCGAGGCGCGCCTTGGGCGAGAGGCGGT
>JBILXR010000009.1:0-21402 GCA_044378215.1 Opitutales bacterium | reverse complement strand
TCGTCGACGGCGATCCCTCGAAGCCGGGTTCGCTGCACGCCGATCTCCGTGACGGCGGCGAACTGCGCATCGTGATCAACGAGGCGCTGATCCGCGACCACTTCAGCGGCACGAAGGCCGAGCGCCTGCGCGCGGTCTTCATGCAGGTCGACGCCCCCGATCACCGCATCATCGCCTCCGCGATCTATCTGCGCGACACCTCCAAGGGCGCGGTCATCCTTGTCACTAAGGACGCCTGCATGGCCTTGAAGGCGCAGGCCCTCGGCCTCGAGGTCCAGGATTACCGTAACGACCGCGTCGAGACCAGCGATGTCGGCGACTACCGCACGATCAAGGTCACCGCGGCCGCGATGCGCGACTTCCGGGAGCTCGGGCAGGTGCAGGTGAAGGTGAAGGAAGAGCCGCCGTTGCTGATCAACGAGTACGTCATGTTCACTTCGGACTCCTGGAGCGAGCCCGCCCGCCACCTCGGCGACGGCGCCTTCGTCCCGCTGGGTCTCTACCGCGAGTTCATGTCTTCCGACAGCGGCGCCCGCAAGGGCCTGCAGATGCCCCGTGGCATGCGCGTCATCCCGAAGAACTTCGAGCAGTGGATCTTCCTGGACGCCTTGCTCAACCCGGAGATCCGCCTGGTCACCTGCTTCGGTCGCGCCGGCACCGGCAAGACCTTCTTGTCCATCGCCGCCGCGCTGTCCCAGGTGCTCAGCGACTTCTCCCCTTATAAGAAGCTCTACGTCTCGCGTCCGGTCGTGCAGATCGGCAAGGACATCGGCGCTTTGCCTGGCTCCAAGGAAGAGAAACTCTCGCCTTACATCCAGCCGTACTTCGACAACCTCGAGGTGCTCTTCTCGAAGAACGGTAACGCCGCCGCGACCCCGACCGCCAAGGAAGCCGTCGCCACCGATACGCAGCGCCGCCAGAAGAAGGCCCAGGCGATGAAGACGCCTCAGCCGATCTTCGGCTCGCAGTTCCAGGCGATCAATCAGCCGCGCAAGCCTTACCAGTGGCTCATCGACTCAGGGCTGATCGAGATCGAGGCGATGACGTTCATCCGTGGCCGTTCGATCGGACATGCGTTCATGATCGTGGACGAAGCCCAGAACATGACCCCGCACGAGGCCAAGACCGTCATCACCCGTATCGGGGAGGGCTCCAAGGTCGTCCTCATCGGCGACCTCGACCAGGTCGACACGCCTTATCTCGACGGCAAGTCCAACGGACTCATCCATACCCATGAGCGAATGAAGGGTCACGCCATCACGGCGAACGTGCGACTCCTCAGCGGGGTCCGCAGCGCCTTGTCCGAACTCGCCGCCCAGCTGATGTGAGCAACTTCCCGGTCCGTCCGGGCCGGGGCCGGTAGTCCGCACTTGCGGAGACCCTCCCGGGGCTTTCGCTCCTTTGCGTGGAGAAGGAAACCCCGATGCAGCGGCAGTACCGTGAGTTCCGCGATAAACTCGCGGAAGGCACGATCCTGCTCTTCCGTCTCGGTGACTTCTACGAAGTCTTCGGTCAGGACGCCGAGGTCGCCGCCAAGGTGCTCGGTCTGACGCTTACGAAGCGCCACGAGACGCCGATGGCCGGACTCCCGCACCACGCCGCCCCGGCTTACGTTAACCGGCTCCTGGCCGCCGGCTGGAAGGTCGCGATCTGCGATCAGCTCGAAGCCCCCGTCGCCGGTAAGCTCGTGCGCCGCGGCCTCACCCGCATCCTGACGCCCGGGACGGCGCTGGAGGATTCTCAGCTCGACTCGCGTCGCGGAAATTATCTGGCGGCGCTCTGTTGGGACAAGCAAGGTTGGCACGCCGCTTGGCTCGACGTCTCGACGGCCGATTTCCGGCTGGCCTCAGACGGCAGCCCTTCGCGGCTGCTTCCTCTGCTTCATTCGGTCTCGCCCCGTGAGGTGATCCTGCCTGAAGGCCTCGAGCCGTCCGCGGCCGATCGCGAAGCCCTGGAAGTCTTCCTGCAGGGCAGGGCGATCTCCCGCTTGCCGGGCTGGAACTTCGACGGCGCCGCCGGCGCCCGTCTTGTCGCGCAGACGCTCTCCGTCCACGGACTGGCCGGCTTCGGTCTGACCGACGAACATCCCGCTCTCGGCGCCGCTGGCGCGGTGCTGGGCTACGTCACCGACTCGCTGTGCGATCGTCCGAAGAACCTGTTCCGCCTGATCGAGGCCAAGCTCGGCGACTCGGTTCTCCTGGATGCCGCCTCTTCGCGCAACCTGGAGCTGTTCGCGGCTTCGGGTGGTGCCCGTGAAGGGTCGTTGCTCGAGACGATCGACCGGACGGAAACCCCCGCGGGGGCGCGTCTGCTGGCCTTGTGGCTCGCCGAACCATCCACCGACCTCGGGCTCATCAGTCGTCGGCAGGCGGCCGTCGGTGAATTCGTCCGGCACCCCGGCGCGGCTTCTCGCGTCGCCGAGGCCTTGCGCGGCGTCCGCGACCTCGCCCGCATCCTCGCCCGTCTGCAGAATCGTCTGCGTAACCCCCGCGAGCTCGGCGGCATCCGCGATACGTTGCGTTCGCTGCCTCCGCTGCGTGAGGAACTGCAGGCTTTGCCCGGAGGTATGCTCGCCGCGTTGGCCGTGCGTATCGAGGCCGAGCCGGCCCTGTTGGCTCGTCTGGAGGCCGCGCTCGGCGACGAACTCCCGGTCGACCTGACCGAAGGGGGAGCCTTGCGCGCCGGCTTCGACGCGGAGCTCGACCGCCTTCGCTCGCTCGCTTCGGACAGCAAGGGCTGGATCGCCGATTTCGAGCGCAACGAGCAGAATCGCACCGGCATCAAGTCCCTGAAGGTCCGTTACAATGGCGCCTTCGGTTATGCCATCGAGATCACCAAGGCCAACCTGGCCGCCGTGCCGGCGGATTACATCCGTAAGCAGACCATGGTGAACGCCGAACGCTTCACCACCGAAGAACTTCGTACCAAGGAACGCGAGGTGCTCCGCGCCGATGAGCAGGCGCTCGCCCGGGAGACCGAACTTTTCCAAGCGTTGCTGGCGGAGGTCGTCGCCCGCACCGAAGCGTTGCTCGCCACCGCCCTTGTCGTGGCCGAAGTCGATGTCCTGCGCGGCTGGGCCGACCTGGCCCGCGAAGCCAACTGGTGTCAGCCGATCGTCGATGATTCCGACGTCTTGGAAGTAGAGCAAGGCCGTCATCCCGTCGTCGAACGCATGCTGCAGGCTCGTCCCGGTGCCGGGTCCTTCGTGCCGAACGACACCCGCCTCGCCGGTTCCGGCGAGCAGATCGCCTTGCTGACCGGACCCAACATGGCGGGTAAGTCGACGTATATCCGGCAGGTGGCGCTCATCGCCTTGCTGGCTCATCTCGGTTGCTGGGTGCCGGCCATCAAGGCCCGCATCGGTCTCGTCGACCGCATCTTCTGCCGCGTCGGCGCGTCCGATGAGCTTTCGCGCGGCAACTCGACTTTCATGGTCGAGATGAACGAGACCGCCAATATCCTCAACAATGCGACCGCCCGTTCGCTCGTCGTCCTCGATGAGATCGGACGTGGCACGAGCACTTACGACGGCATCAGCATCGCCTGGGCCGTCGCCGAACATCTCCACGGCGAAGGATCCGCCGGTCCCCGCACGCTCTTCGCCACCCATTACCATGAACTCACCAAGCTGGCGGCGGACCGTCCGCGGCTGCGCAACTGGTCCGTCGCGGTCAAGGAGTGGCAGGATGAGATCGTCTTCGTCCGTCGGGTCGTGCCCGGTGCGGCGGACCGTTCCTACGGTATCCAGGTCGCCCGCCTCGCCGGCATGCCTCCGGCCGTCGTCCAACGTGCCCGTGAGATCCTCGGCGGCCTCGAGGCGGGGGCTGGCCTGCCCGCCAAGGCCTCGGCAGCCTCGGCGCAGGTCCCAGGCTCGGTTACGCCCAAGAAGGCTCCTCCGGCTAAGCCGACGAGCAAGGAAGCGGGTCCGGAATTGGACCTGTTCGCTTAGATCCGCTGGTTCCACTCCTTCGAGGCGAACTTGGCCCAAGTGCCTTCGTGGTCGAACTGATCGTACATCGGTTCCGCGACGACGACCGGCGCGCTCTGGAGGATGCGACCCAGTTGCGTGATGAAATCCTTTTCGAAACGGAGCCAGTCGCAGCCGGTCAGGAAAGGCTTCCAGACATAGCCTTCGATGAGTAAGCCGTGCCGGTTACGCTTCTGCGCGGCGCCCGCGACCTTGCGGCCATCGTCTGACCGGACGAGGTCGTTGGGCTCGGCGCGCTGCGCACAGGCGTCAGGTGCTTGGAATTCCCGCTGGCCTTCCGGGACGGGGGAAAGTTTCACCGGCTGGTCTTGGGCGACCAAGGCCGCGAGGAGCGCTTCGTGGACCGCGGCGTAAGTCGCCATCGCATCGGCCTCGAAGAGCGGATGGGCGGGCGGGATGACCAGGGCGAAGGTCCAGTCGTCGAGGTGCGAGACGAGGCCGCCGCCGGTGCAGCGTCGGACCAGCGGAAAGTTCGCCGGTACCAAGGCGCGGTATTTCGCCCAGGACTGGGAAACGCCGAAAGTGTAGCTCGGTTCCGACCACGCGAAAGGGCGGAAGCGCACGCGATCAGGCGCAGGGTAGTGCTCCAGAAGCATCTGGTCGGCCGCCATGTTCACGACGGCGTCGGCGGCTTGGCGGGGCAGGACATCCATGTTCAGAAGTCTATGCCCTTTTCGAGGCGACGCACGACCTTTCGGCCGGTCACCTGCTCATACCAGGCTTCGCTTCCGCGGGGAACGCGCAGCTGGGCCAGCTGATCTTCGAAAGATTGGGCGGCGGTACGCAATTTGCCTGCCAAGGGATGGAGTCGCAGGCTCAGGTCCCGAGGGCGGGCGGCGGCGGAAGGGACTTCGGCGCGGGAGATCGGGCGGACCAACGCGTCGGCATCCAGTCCGAAGTGACGGGCGATCCGCACGCCTATCTCGTGACGGCTCATGGCCTCGGTGCCGGCCCAGTGATACAAGCCCGAGAGGTTGTTGCGCTCGCAGAGTTCGATCGTCACGTCGGCGAGGTTCGAGGCTTCCACCGGCTGACGGATCTCATCGGTGAAGAGCGAGGTGGGTCTGCCTTCGCGCCAGGAGACGAAGAGACGTTCGTGAAGTCCGCGGTCGCCGGTCACGGAGTTGCCGATGATGGGCGAGGTGCGCAGCACCGCGGCATGTTCACGGCCGAATTTCAGGACTTCGACCTCCGCGGCCGCTTTCGTCTCTCCGTAAAGGTTCAGGGGCTTGGGATGGTCGGTGTGCTGGTAATTGCCGGCCACGCCATCGAAGACGGTGTCGGTGGAAAGGTGGACGAGTTTCGCGCCTAGGTGGAAGCAGAGCTGCGCGAGCTTCTTCGGGACTTCGGCGTTGAGCACCTGGGCGCGGGCGGGGTCGGCCTGGCAGGCTTCGATCGTCGGGAAGGCGGCGCAATGCACGACGGCGTGGGGGAACTCTTCGAGCACGAGGGCTTCGAGCGCAGCCAAGGCGCACAAATCGAAGGCGCGGGCCTGGGCTACGCCAGGCACCACGGGCGCACGGGAACCGCCTAGCGCCAACACCACATGGCCGCGGCGCAGGGCGGCGAGGCAGACTTCGCGGCCAAGGAATCCGGAGGCACCGGTGACGATGATCTTCATGCGCGTTCGTCTACCTGCCGCCCCCCTTGCTGGCAAGCGGGGAGGCGTCATGCGGACGCTTGCCTTGAGGGGATTCTCCCTCATAGGTGTTCCACGCATGGCCACCTACGCCGACCTCGCCAATCGCCCTGTGCTGACCCAGCCCGTCTACGAGGCCGGCCGCCCCATCGAAGTCGTCGCCCGGGAATTCGGGCTGGAGCCCTCCGCCGTGATCAAGCTCGCCTCCAACGAGAACCCGCTCGGTCCTTCGCCCCTTGGTCTGGCGGCCGCCCGCAAGGCCCTTGATCAGTGCCATCTCTACCCGGACGGCGGCTGCACTTTCCTGCGTGAGAAGCTCGCCTCGAAATGGGACCTCACCCCCGGAAACTTCGTCATCGGCAACGGTTCGAACGAAGTGATGATTTTGTTGGCGCAGGCTTTCCTTCGTCCGGGCGATGAAGTCGTCTTCGGTTCGCAGGCCTTCATCGTCTATAAGCTCGCGTCGATGCTCTACGGCGCCACGCCGGTCGAAGTGCCGATGCCGGGCTACCGTCATGACCTCAAGGCCATGCGCGCGGCCGTCACGCCGCGCACCCGCATCGTATTCCTCGCCAGCCCCAATAATCCGACCGGCGGTACGGACGATCCGGCCGAGATCCTGGCGTTCGCCGCTTCGCTGCCGGAAGACGTCATCTTCTGCCTCGATGAGGCTTATGCCGAATACCTCGAGAGTTCGGCCGATATCCGTCCGATGCTCAAGGCGGGACGCAAGGTGGTCCTTTCCCGCACCTTCTCCAAGGCTTACGGACTGGCCGGCCTGCGTGTCGGTTACATGATGGGGTCGACCGAGGTCTGCGGCCTGTTGAATCGCGTCCGCCAGCCCTTCAACGTGAACCTTCCGGCCTTGGCCGCCGCCGAGGCGGCGCTCGACGACGATGCCTTCGTCCGTCGTACCCGTGAGGTCAACGCCGCCGGTCTGGCCCAGCTCGCCGAAGGCCTGAAGCGACTCGGTTTCGCTTACATCGACGGCAAGGCCAACTTCCTGGCCGCTCAGGTTCCCAAGGCCGAAGAGGCCTTCACCCTCCTTCAGAAAGCCGGCGTCATCGTCCGTCCGCTCCGCGGTTACGGCATGACGGGCTGGCTCCGCCTCACCGTCGGCACCCAAGCCCAGAACGCCCGGCTGCTCGCCGAACTCGCTAAGCTCTGACCATGGATTTCGACGAAGCCGTCCGCCTCATCCGCCTGAAGGATGCCCGCTATCAGCCGCAGGCCTATGACGTCGTGCGTCTCGGTCTCGACCACGCCCAGAAGATCGTCCACGGCGAACCTAAGAAGGGGAAGAGCATCGTGAACCGGCATGTCTCCGGGCCTCAGCTGCTCGAGGGTTTCCGTCAGCACGTGCTCGAGACCTACGGCCCGATGTCCTATCCCTTGCTTCACAACTGGGGCCTGCGTAAGTCCGTCGATGTCGGTAATGTGGTCTTCAATATCATCGAGACCGGTCTGTTCGGCCGCTCCGAGGAAGATAATCTCGAGGACTTCAAGGACGTGTACGACTTCAAGGACGTCTTCCAGCGTCCGTACGAGCCGAAGGCGAACTGATCAGGCGTTGACGAAGCTGATCGCCCGGACCTCCTGGCAGCCACGGAGGAGCCGGATCTTCGCCAGCATCGAGCGTTCGTGGAAGCGAATCTCCGACTTCACCACGGAGTTCTCGCATTGTACGACGAGCTTGCCGCCTTCGAGCACGCGGAGCGGGGCAGACCGTTTCGCCAGCTTCAGCGGTAGCAGTTCCAGCCAATGGGCCACGATGGCGGTCTCCGGCACGGGCTTGTCCAGTCGCAGTTTCTTGAAGGCGTCCTGGACCGCATCGTCGATGCTCTTCATCGGGCGGTCGCTCGAACGGCCGCGGTCCTCAGGCAGGCCACGGAGGTTGGCGAGCAGGTTCTGGACGGTACGCGAGAACTTGCCCTTGAGTTTTCCTTCGGTCAGCAGGGCACGCACCGCATAAGGGGCTTCGGAGATCCGTTCGTTGCGCAGGCATCGTTCCGGGGCGTGCGCACCGCCGACGACCACGCCGGTCGCGCCGGCGTCACGGGCGCCTTCGCCGTCTTCAGCAGGACTATCGCCGAAATGGACGAGGCCCGAGATCGATCCTCCGAGCGCCCGGGCCGCCTGCCCGAAGGCGCGAGCGTCCGGCTTCGCATGGCCGGTCTCCTCGGACAAGAAGACGCCGTCGAGGTGCTTCATGAGTCCGTGCCCTTCGAGTACTTTCCTCATCCGCGAGTCCGCATTCGAGAGCACGCCGACGCGGACGCCGAGGAAACGGATCGCCGAGATCGCCTGAAGGGTGCCCGGCGCGAGCCGCCAGGCTTGGGGTTTCGCGAACGCTTCCCAGCAGGACTGGAAGACCAACTCGGTCTTCGACGAGGGGAGCGCCGGCCCGAAGCAGCGTTGGACGACTTCCCGCCAGAAGACCTCCGGCTTAGCGTTCTTCGGACCGCCTTTGAAAGCCAACGGGAAGGCCGCATCCAGGACGGCGGCTTCGATCTCGACGCCATGGGCTTGGGCGCACGCGGCATAGACCGCACCCACCGACGGGTGCGGGAAGAGCAGGGTGCCTGCGAGGTCGAACGTGACGGCTTGGACTCGGGCCATGGAGGGAGAGGGGACCTCCGCGAGGCGCAAAGGTCAACCCGTCCCATCATGTCCCTGCTGGACGCAGGGCGAGAACGGGTAATAAACAAGTTATGCACCGCACGGGACCCTCCTGGCACCGCCTATTGCTGGCCTTGACGCTGCTTTGGGCGGGATGTGTCCCCGTGTCAGATCAGGTCGTGGCGCCCACCGTGGTCCGGAGCATCTATGTCCGCGAGGCCGCCGGAGCGACCAGCGACGAGCTACGCCGATGCGGAGAGGTCGCCCATGACGCCGCCGTGCGTCGGCTGGAGGCCATGGGGTATCGCGCCGCTCCCGAAGAGACGGAGGCGGATGCCACCCTCGAGGGGCGTTGGGAGATCGCGGCGGACGGACCGGCGTCAGCACGTCAGGTCGTCGGCCTTAGCTTGGTGCTCCGGGCGCGTGCCGGCGGAGTGCTCTTCTCGACCCAAGTAGTCCCGGGCACGCCGGTCAACTTCCTGAGCCAGGATCGCGTCCGTGAAGACGTCGGTTCGAAGCTGACCCCACTGGGTCGCCCGCCTTACGGCCGTTGAGGATTTTCAACCTCTGGCGGCCAGGCGCGCCTTGATGTCAGCGACCAGTCTTTGCGTCTCTGGCATCGCCACGCCGGCGGCAAGCCCTCGTCGCAACGGTTCGCCCCAGATGCCTTCGACTTCGACGTCCCGACCTTCGACGAAATCGATGAGGCTCGACGGACGATAAGGACCCATGCCGACGGTGACGACGAACTGACGTTTGATATGGGTGTCCTCGAAACCATGTCCGCGGGCGGCGGCCGCTGCTTGGACTTCTTTCATCAAGCGATAGGCCCGGTCGTTGAGCGATGGGTCGGCGAGGATGAGGTCCGTCGTGATGCTGCCTCCGGCGATGGCGAGTCCGTTGAAGGGGATGTTCCAGCAGAGTTTCTTCCACAGCACCGCTTCGAGGGAGGCCTCGGCCTGACAATCGACCCCGGCAGCGGCGAAGATCGCGACGCAGCGTTCGACGGCAGGGATGATCGGGCCGACCGCCGCCGCCATGCGCACATAACCGGCGAGCGTGGTGTCGATGACGGCCGGAGCCAGCCGGTTGATGCAGACGAAGCAGAGCCCGGCCACGATCCGTTCGGCGGGCAGGAGTCGCGCGAGGGCTTCGACGTTACCCATCCCGTTCTGGAGGGTTACGACCAGGGTGGCCGGACCGAGCAGTGGGCCGAGCAACCGGGGGAGGGCATCATTGGAGGTGGACTTCAGCGTCACCACGACCAGGTCGCACGTCCCGATCGAGGCGGCTTCAGGCGTGGCGGAGGCGACGTGGACGACCCGTTGCGTTCCTTTGTGACGGAGAATCAGGCCATCCCGGTTGATCGTCTCGTGGTCGCTACGGGCGAGGCAATGGACCTCATGGCCCGCTTCGGCGAGCAGGCCGGCATACCAACCGCCGAGAGCTCCGGTTCCGACGATGGCTATCTTCATGCGCGGCTGAGCGGGCGACGGACGGAAGTGTGCCGGGCTTCGGCCAGCTTCGCCGGATAATCGAGGGTGAAGTGCAATCCACGGCTTTCACGACGTTGCAGCGCGCAGTCGATGATGAGTTCCGCGACTTGGATCAGGTTGCGCAGCTCCAGCAGGCGAGGTTCGACGCGGAAATTCCAGTAGTACTCGCGGACTTCGTCGGACAACGTACCGATACGCGTGCGGGCGCGCTGCAGGCGCTTCGTCGAACGGACGATGCCGACATAATCCCACATCGTGCGGCGGAGCTCGTCCCAGTTGTGGGTCAGCACGACGCGTTCGTCGGGGTCGCCGGCCGAGCCGTCGATCCAGGCCGGCAAGGCACCGGCGGGCGGCGTCGACCGGAGGATCTCTTCGTGGGCCGCGGCGGCGCCGTCATGGGCCAGAACGACCGCTTCGAGCAGCGAGTTGGAGGCCAGACGGTTGGCCCCATGCAGGCCGGTGCAGGCGACTTCGCCGACGGCGAAGAGACCTGCCAGGGTGGTCTGACCCTTCAGGTCGGTGGCGACGCCGCCGCAGAGGTAGTGGGCGGCGGGCACGACGGGCACGGGCTCGGTCGCGAGGTCGAAACCCGCCTTGCGGCAGGTCTCGTAGATGTGCGGGAAACGTTCGGGCAGGTGGCCCTTGGCGACCTGCGTGGCGTCCAGCAGGACGTGAGGTGCGCCATCCTTCTTCATCACGGAATCGATCGCGCGGGCGACGATGTCACGCGGCGCGAGGTCGCCGAGTGGGTGGAAGTCCTTCATGAACGCCCGCAAGGAAAGGTCGCGGAGGATCGCGCCTTCGCCGCGCACGGCTTCGGAGATCAAGGCGCGGCCGCCGTCCGGGGCCTTCAGGGCCGTCGGATGGAACTGCACCATCTCCATGTCACGGACTTCGGCGCCCGCGCGATAGGCCATCGCGATGCCGTCGCCCGTGGCGATGTCGGGGTTGGTCGTGAACTGGTAAACTTGGCCGGTGCCGCCCGTCGCCAGCACCACCGTCGCGGCGGAGAGGGTTTCGACGCGACCTGCCTTGGTGTTCAACACGTGCAGGCCAAGTACGCGGTCTTCGTTGGCTCCGACCGGGCAGAGGCCCAACTTGGCGCGCGTGATCAGGTCGATCGCGAGATGGTGCTCCAGCATCTTCACCTTGGGCGAGCGGGCGATGGCCCGAAGGAGGGCCGATTCGATGGCGCGGCCGGTCATGTCACGCGCGTGGAGGATACGACGCTTGGAATGACCGCCTTCGCGACCAAGATCAGGCCGGCCATCGGAGCCGTTTTCGAACTGCACGCCCCAGGCGATGAGTTCGGCGACCCGGGCCGGGCCGGCCTCGATGATATGGCGGACCGCCGCGAGGTCGCAGAGCCCGTCGCCGGCGGTCAGCGTGTCCTGGACGTGGCTGGCGAAGTCGTCCGTCTGATCGGTCACGCAGGCGATGCCGCCTTGGGCCCAGTTCGTATTCGACTCGGAGCTGGTCTTCTTCGTCACGATGGCGACGGCATGTCCGCGCTGGGCCAGGTTGAGCGCGAAACTCAGCCCACCGATGCCGCTGCCGACGATGATTGCCTCGAAATGAGTCGCCATTGAGGGTTTAACCTAGGCTTAGGGTGGGGGTGAACAAGCGGATTTGACTGTCTACAGGGGAGCCCGTAGCCCTGTTTTCGTGGAATTATTCGTCATATTGGCCTGCTGGGTGACCATCGGTGTTTTCGAGCTCTCGGAAATGGCGCTGGTGTCGTCCAACCGTCGTCGCCTGACCCGTCTGGCCGAAGATGGCAGCAAGGGCGCCAAGGCGGCCCTGGAGCTGCTCGCGAACCCTTCTAAGTTCCTGTCGACCGTCCAGGTCGGCCTGACCTTCGGCAGCATCATCGCCGCCACCTTCGGCGGGGCGCCCATCGCGGCCGCCTTGGAGCCTCATCTTCAGGCCAGTTCGTTCACCTGGCTGCACGATAACGCCGCCAACCTTTCCCGGATGGGTGTCTCCTTCGTGATCGGATCCCTCACGATCATCTGCGCCGAAATCGTTCCGAAGCGTCTGGGTCTGTCAGATCCCGAGGGATTAGCGGTGCTGCTGTCCCGGCCGATGATGCTGGTCTCCCTACTGGCTTCGCCGCTGGTGAGCACGCTCGGCTTCTTCGCCGACATCATCCTGCGTCTCTTCGGTCGGAAGCGTACGCCCGAAGACACGATGTCCGAAGACGAGCTGCGCATGATGGTCGACCAAGGCATGGCCTCCGGCGTCCTGCATGCCGCCGAGCATCGCATGGTGCACGGCGCCTTGTCGCTGGACCTCATCACCGCCGAACGCCTGATGACGCCGAGCAACCGCGTCGTCTGGCTCAATCTGGACGATACCGATGAAGTGAACTGGCGTAAGGTCGTCGCCTCGGGTCATACTTGGTTCCCGGTCTTCCGTGGCTCCCCTGATCGTCCGCTCGGCGTGGTCTCCGTGAAGCGCCTCTGGGCGAATCTTTCCTTGGCCGGCAGCGCCTCCATCAAGGACCTGCTCACCGAACCGCCGACCGTGCCGCCCCAGTGCACCGGCACCCACCTGCTCGAGAAGTTCCGCAAGGATAAGATCCACATCGCCCTCGTGACCGACGAATTCGGACGGGTCCGGGGCGTCGTCTCGCTGAACGACGTCCTCGAATCGGTCGTCGGCGAACTGCCGAACGAAGGTTCGCCCGTCGCTCAGCCGAAGCCGATCCGTCGCCGCGAAGACGGCAGCTGGGTCGTCGACGCCATCGTGACCCTTGATGACTTCCGCGAGGCTACCGGCATCGTCGGACGTTTCCCGGGTGAGGGCACCGGACGCTTCACCGCCATCTCCGGCTTCATCATGCGGACGCTCGGTCGGATCCCGAACGAGGGCGATCGCGTCGAGGCCTTGGGTCATGTCTTCGAGGTCGTCGACATGGACGGCCATCGCCTGGACAAGATCCTGGTGATGCCGAAGGCGGTCCCGCCGACCAGTGTTTAAAGCCGGACCGGCAGGCCGGCGGCACGCAGGTGTTCCTTGGCCTGACGGACGGTGTAGGTGCCGAAATGGAAGATACTCGCGGCGAGCACCGCGCTGGCGCCGCCTTGCTTCAGGACGTCGGCCATATGGTCGAGATTACCCGCGCCGCCCGAGGCGATGACGGGGACTTCCACGGCCGAGGACACGGCGTGGTTAAGAGGGATGTCGTAACCGGCGGCCGTGCCGTCGCGGTCCATGCTGGTGAGCAGGATCTCACCCGCGCCGAGGGAGTGGGCCTGCTTGGCCCAGGCGATGGCGTCGAGGCCCGTCGCGTTACGGCCACCGTGGGTGAATACCTCCCATTTTCCCGGACCGACGTTCTTGGCGTCGATCGCGACCACGATGCATTGGCTGCCGAACTTGCGGGCGGCTTCCTTGACCAGCGCAGGATCCTTGATGGCCGAAGTGTTGAGGGAGACTTTGTCCGCGCCGGCGTTGAGCATCGTCCGGATGTCCTCGACGGAGCGGAGGCCGCCGCCGACGGTAAGCGGCATGAAGACTTGGTCGGCCGTACGTTCGACGACGTCGACCATGGTACGGCGTTCGTCGCTCGAAGCCGTGATGTCGAGGAAGACGAGCTCGTCGGCGCCCTGCTTCTCGTAGGCCGCGGCGACCGCGACGGGGTCGCCGGCGTCCCGCAGCTCTTCGAACTTCACGCCCTTGACCACGCGGCCGCCGTGGACGTCGAGACAGGGGATGATGCGGACGGAGAGCATGGCAGAAGCAGAGGGGTAGGGCGAAGCCGACCGGAGGTTAAGCCTAAACTACTCGAGCACGACCGTCACCGGACCATCGTTGACGAGCTCTATGCGCATATCGGCGCCGAAGACGCCCGTCGGGACGGGACGTCCGAGGTGCGTCGAAAGCTCGGCGACGAACAGGTCGAATAACGGCCGGGCGAATTCCGGCCGGGCCGCTCCGTTGAAGGAGGGGCGGTTGCCTTTGGAGAAGTCCGCCAAGAGCGTGAACTGGCTGACCGCGAGGGCCTCGCCGCCGGCGTCGCGGAGGTTGACGCCCATCTTGCCTTGGCTGTCAGGCATCAGACGGGCCTTCGCGACGTCCGTGGCGAGGCGACGGACGGTCGACTCTTCGTCGCCCACGGCGATACCGACCAGCAGGAGATAACCGCAGCCGATCGAACCGCTGATGGCCCCGTCGACGCTCACGGAGGCGCTCAGGACACGTTGCAAGACGACCCTCATCCTCAGATCAGCGCTTCGAGGATCGTGCGCAGCTTCATTTCGGTCTCGGTGGCTTCCGCCCCCGGATCCGAGCCTGCGACGATGCCGGCACCGGCGAAGGCGCGGGCCGAGGAGCCTTTCAGCCGAGCGCAGCGTAGGGCGACGAAGAGTTTGCCGGATTGTCCGTCCGAGCGGACCCAGCCGACGGCACCGGTGTAGAGTCCGCGCTGATGGGGCTCGAAGCCAGGGATGAAGGGGAGGGCGAGGGCGCGCGGTTTGCCGCCTACCGCCGGCGTCGGATGGAGCTCGCCGGCCACTTCAAGGAACCGCCGGTCGGCCGGCATGGTGCCTTCGATGGGCGTGCGGAGGTGCATCACGTTGCCAAGGCGGAGAAGTTCGGCGTTGCGCGAGGTAGCGGCGAGGACGCCGACCATGCGCAGACGGCGGAGGATCGAAGCCGTCACCGCCGTATGTTCGCGGCGATCTTTGTCGCTCGTCAGCAAGGCTTCGGCGAGCGACGCATCTTCGGACGCGGATTCGCCGCGACGGGTCGTGCCGGCCACCGATTCAGAACGGACCGCGCCGTCGAAGAGGGAGAGCAACGTCTCCGGCGTCGAACCGACCAGGCAGCCTTCGTCTTCGTCGACGAGGAAAGTGTGGCACTGCGGATTGCCCCGACGGAGACGGTGCAGGGTCGCGTAAGCGCTGAAGGGCTCGCTGCGGCGCCAGTCGAAGGCCCGCGAGAGGACGATTTTTTCGAACGAGCCTTCCTTGATGAGTTCGGTCGCCCGGAGGACGGCCGAGGGGAACCAGGCGCCGCCGACTTCCGACAGGACCGTCGGAACAGGCGCGCGCGGGGAAGGGGGAGTCGAACGGTAACTGAACCGTCGGAAGCCATCGGCCCGCACGGCGAGCCGGGCGGCGCAGCCGGGGCCGGCGGGTTCGACGAGCGTGACCGTGGTGACGCCATCTTCACTGACGACCTGCCATCCCGGCAGGAACATGCGGGCTTCGGCGCCTTCGACGTCGGTGCCTGGGTAGAAAGGGAAAGTCGCGATGACGCGAGGACGGTGACCGACGCACGTCAGTTGGGCGTCGATTGCTTTCAGCCAGCCATCGGCGTCCGCAAAGCGCTTCTCACCCCGGCCACGCCACTGTCGTACAGGGGCGCCGGCGGCATGGGAACGCCGGCGCGATGGATTTTCAAAGTAACCGCGGGGAGCCGGCTCATCGAGCGTCTCCAGCACCGCCAGCGGATCGAGTTCCGGGACCGTGAACTCATATGACAGGAAACCATGGTCGCCAGCCCGAGCCTCGGCCTTGGCCAGGAGGTCAGCCTCATCGAGGATTTTGACGGGTTCCATGTCCGGAAAGTTAGGCCATCCTCAGCCGTTGTCCAATCAGGCGGGCGGAGTTTCCTTCGGAGCCTCGATCGGCGGGAAAAGGATGCACTTTTCAGCTACTTTCGAGCCCGTACAGACCGACGACCAGGTGAGCTGGCCATCGAAGGACGTGGCCACCGGGCGCCCGATATTCGTCAGGAGTTTGTCGCAGGTGGCCGGCATCACCGGAGTGAGCAAGGTACCGACGAGGCGCAGGCCTTCGGCCACGTGCGCGAGGCAGGAGTCGAGGCGGGCGCGATCGGCGGCGTCGGCGGACTTCGCGAGCTTCCACGGAGCGCGGGCCTCGATGTAGGCGTTCATCGCGCTGATGAAGACCCACAGGGCTTCGAGGGCGTGGCTGACCTGGTAGTCGGCGAACGCCTCCGCGTATTTCTTCACGCTGTCGTCCCAGAGGCGACGGAGGTTCTGTTCGAGTTCCTCGTCGGCGGCCGCGGCCGGGATAGCGCCGGCGTAGTTGCGGCCCACCATGTTGAGCAGGCGATTGACGAGGTTGCCGAGGTTGTTACCGAGGTCGGCTTTGTAGCGGTTCTCGAACGTCAGCGTCGAGAAGTCCGCGTCCTGACCGACGACCATCTCACGACAGAGGTAGAAACGAAAGGCGTCGGCCCCGTGCGAAGCGACGAAACCAAGGGTGTCGGCGGCGTTGCCGGCGGACTTCGAAGCCTTCTGGTTGTTGACCGTCCACCAGCCGTGGACGAGCAGCTGGCGCGGGGGCTCGATGCCGAGGGCCTTGAGCATGCAGGGCCAGTAGACCGCGTGGGGCGGCGAGAGGATGTCTTTGCCGATGACGTGGACGTCCGCGGGCCAGAGGCCTTTGTCTGCGACGGCCGAGTAGTAGTTGGTCAGGGCGTCGAACCAGACGTAGGTGACGAACGCCTTATCAAAGGGCAGTTCGATGCCCCAGGTCAGACGGGTCTTCGGACGCGAGATGCACAGGTCGTTCATCGGCTCCTTCAGGAACTCGAGGACTTGGTTCTGGCGGAAGCGCGGCGTGATGAAGTCCGGGTTAGAGCCGAGGTGCTCGACCAGCCAGGGTTGGAACTGCGTCAGCTTGAAATAGTAGTTCTCTTCGGTCGTCTGGGTGACCTCGCCGTAGATCTCCGGCCAGGAGCCGTCCGGCGCCCGATCCTTGTCCGTGAGGAACTGTTCCTGCCGGGTCGAATACCAGTCGGTCTTCTGGCCTTTGTAGATGAGGCCTTGGTCGAAAAGCTTCTGGAGGAACTGTTGGACGACCTTCTTGTGCCGCGGTTCGGTCGTACGGATATAGTCGTCGTTCGAGATATTGAGGTCGCCCAGCATGCCCTTGAAGACTGCGGCGATCTCATCGACCAGGACCTGCGGTTCGACGCCGCGCTTGAGCGCCGTCTGCTGGACCTTCTGGCCATGTTCGTCGAGCCCGGTCAGGAAGTGGACCGGGCGTCCGCTCATGCGCATGTGGCGGGAGATCACGTCGGAGAGGACTTTCTCGTAGGCATGGCCGAGGTGCGGCGAGCCGTTGGCGTAGTCGATGGCCGTGGTGATGTAGAACGGACTGGGCATGAAGAGTAACCCTAGGGACATAGGGCAGGGTCAGGGGGCAGGACAACCCCGAAGGCTGGTGAGGCGGGTAAACTACCCTCAGACCGCGTCACCGGCCCGGACGACGTGGGGCTGGAAGGCGATCTCGAAGGCGTAACTCATGCCGGCGCGCAGGGGCATCGGCTTGTCGCGCTGCAGCGTCTGGTAGAAGTGGACCTTGCCCCAGCAGGTGCGGTGCTTGGCGTTGTCGCTTACGACCTTGGTCTCGGCCCAGGCGGCGTGGAAATCATCCTTCAGGACCTCGCAGCGATGCGATTCGGCGCCGAGGACGAGGGCGTTGCCCGGCGTCATGCGCGAATGGGTCGCGGCGATCGGGAGCACCAGGCGGAAATCTTCGAGCACGACGGCCGCCTTGGCGCTAAGCGTGAAGCGTCCGACGATGCGTCCGCCGTTGAATTCCCAGTCGACCTTGAGCGAGGCGACGTTGGCGGAGACCTTCTCGTCGCGGTCGATGAGGTCGGGCTGATCGTAGCGGAAGTGATAGGTGCCTGCCTTGGTGCCCATGGCGACCTGGGCGTTCTTACCGTAAAAAGAAGGCGTGTAGACCTTGCCGCCGATGGTGAACTCCGGGATGAACGGGGTGGTCGTCTGGTTGGAGGGCCAATCGAAGACTCCCGGCATATGCGGGAAGGCCAGCGAGTCGGAGAAGCGATGCGAACCGGAGGAGACCAACGGCAGGATCACATGCAGGCCCGAGGCGGGGTCCTGATACGAGAGCAGGCCCTGCTCCTTGCGCGGGGACTTGTCGAACGAGAAGAAGCGGCACACCGGCAGCCGGCTCGCCGGTTTGACCACGTCCATCGCGCCGCCGATGGTCTTGGCGAGGCGCGACCACTGCGAAAGGTAGCGGGCGGCGTCGAAGTTGGCCATACGGGTGGTGTGGCCCGGGATGGTGTCGCGCTCGCCGTCGCGGATGACGATGACGCCGTGTTCGGCGTCGAAGAACGTCGTGAAGAAGTGGGCGTACAGGCGACGGACGAGGTCGCGGGCCAGCGGCTCCTTGTCGACCGGCACCCAGCGGTCACGCAGGGCTTGGAGCAGCAGGGTGATGCAGTGCATCTGGCCGTAGGCGCCGATGCCGCGGCCGTAGCTCCAGCCGAGGCCGTCTTCGCGCACGGTGTCCATGATCACGCGGAGGTACTTCTCGGCGAGGCCGCGGAGCTTGGGCAGCTTGGCGTCACGGACCTGGATGTTCGCGTGGAGCTGGAGGGACTGGCGGATGAAGATCAGCGAGACGACGCCGTAGAGGTCGAAGGCGCCACCGAAGTTGTCGGCGTTCGCGGCCTTGGAGGCCTCGTCATGGAAACCGCCGGTGGAGGCCGCGGTGATGCGGTCCATGAAACGGTCGACGAGCGCGCCGGTCTCGTCCTTCTTGGTCAGGCCGAAGGAGAAGCGGCAGACCGCCTTGGCGATGTCGAAGGCCTGGACATGGTCGTGGTGGTCATGCTCCACGGCCAGACGTTCGTCGATGAGGGCGCGGGTCGGCTCATCGAGGAGCTCCCAGACGGGGTTGCGTTCGCGGGTCGGACCGAAGGCGAGCAGGCCCAGGCAGGCGAAGGCCATGCCGTTGTCGGAGCCTTGGCTGATGCGGACCTGAGCCGTGATCGTCTTGGCGACGATTTCGGCGATGTTCTGGCGGTCCATCGTGAGCTCGCCGGTGGCGCGGAAGTATTCCCCGAAGGCCAGGGCGGCGTGGCCGGGTTCATCGGCGCGGGAGACCTCGCCTTCGACGGGCACGACAGTGCCGTCAGGAGCAAGGGAGTTGAAGTTGAGTTTGAGGAGGGCCTTGGTCTGGTCCAGGCACTGGCTCGCGAAATTCTGCATGCGAAAGGTTGGGATTGGGGCAGGGCACCCCCCCAGTCAATGCCTCTTCGTAAAAAATTCGTTATTTCGGGCTTTCTTACCCTCCCCATAAGGGCGACGAGCGCCTGCCTTTAGGGTTCGAAAACAACTTCGACCTGACACCGACCGACGCGGGCCAGGAGGTCGCCATGGGCCTTCAACGGCCACCAGCGGTACAAATGGATGTCAATGGGCTTCCAGAGCCCGACCCAGCCGCAGATCGTCAGCCCTTCGCGGAAAAATTCCGTCCAGCCGCTTGCCGGGATCAGCCCGCGAAGGACCAAGGTCGCGGCCAGGAACAGCACCCCGATGGCCAAGGCGGTCCGGCCTTCGCGGAAGAGGTCGCGCAGTTCCCTTCGGGCCATGCGCGCGCGGTATTCGAAGTAATGCCGGATGGATTCGCGGACCTGGCCGGCCGCCTCTTCATCCGCCGGCTGCTTCAGGACCACGCGGAGCCGGAGATCAGAGTCGCGTTCATGTTCGCGGGCCCAGCTGAGGATGAATTCTTCGGCGTCATGGTCGAGGTCGCGTTCATGGAACGGCGACGGGTCCATGGTGTTGAAGAGCTGACCGACATTACTGAGGCGCAGTTCGATCAGGCCGGAGACGGCGGGGATTTCGGTCATAAGGGGAGGGCGCTGCCTAGGGCGTCGCGGAAGTCGTAGCTACACTTCACGTCGACTGGTGCTTTCCAGTACCAGGTGTCATGCTGTTTCTGCCAATCGGCGACCAGCGAACCTTGGGCGAAGGCGGCCAGCGGCTTGACCAGCAGGAGACGGAGCAGCATGCGCATAGCATGGCCGACCGCCGGCCGGGTACTCAACCCCGCATTGGCTATTTCTTGGCCTTGGCTTTAGAGACCTTCGGCCTGATTCCGCTGAGATAGGCGACGACGTCGCGGATCTCCGCCGGCGTCAGGATGCCCAGCATGGGCGGCATGACGGAAATGGGCGGCGTGCGCGAGGCGACCGAAGTGACGGAGATCTTTTGTATCTTACCGTCAGGTAGCCTGAGTTCGAGGGTCTTGGCGCTTTCCTTGAGCACGCTGCCCGCGAGGGCCGTGCCATCCTTGAGGACGATGGTCTCGAGGCCGAAGCCCTGGACGATCTTCGCCGAAGGTTCGACCAGCGATTGGGCAAGCTCGGACTTGGTACGCTGCGCGCCGACCTGTCGGAGGCTCGGGCCTACCTCGCTGCCTTCGTCGGAGTCGACGCGGTGGCAGGCGGTGCAGTTGGCGGCCAGATGACCGTTGACCAAGGCTTTGCCGCGGGCGGCATCGCCGCCTTCGGTGAGCAGTTCGTAAGGCAAGCCAGGCGCCGCGAGCTTCGGCGCACCCTTGCCGCCGGCCTGGAGATAGCTCTTCAAGGCTTCGACGACGGCAGGGTCAGTCGATTCACCTGCTACTTCGAAGACATCTAGCTTCAGGCCGGCGTCCAGCTGGCGGGAGGCCAGACGCGTGACGAGATCCTTGAGCAAGGACCTCGCGGCAGGCTCGTCTCGACCCCGCAGCGCGGCGACGACCGCTTGTTTCTCCGGCGTCTTGGCGACTTTGGAAGCAATGATGACGCGCGCGACTTCGAGGGCCGCGACATTATCGCGCTTGAACAACTGGCTCAAGGCTTCGATGCGGACTTCGGACGGGTTGCCTTCGCCTGCGGCGTTACGCAGGGTCCGCGTCACGGCCACGTTCTCTTCTTGGAGTCGTCCGAGCAGTCGGAGCGTCTGAAGGCGTACGGCCGGTGACGCCTTGAGGTCTTCGGCCAAGGCCTGCAGGACTGGGAACGGCAGTTCTGCCTCGTATTTCACGAGCAGGCTCAAAGCCAAGGCGCGTTCGCCTGGCCGCTGGAGCTTGAGGAGGTCTTGCTGACTGGCCCGGATCAGGGCGGAGAGTCGTGCGACCTCGCGCGGCGGGTACTTGCGGGCGGTTCCGTCGACGAAGTCCAGTAAGGGCGGCTGATCGAACACCAAGAGGGCATTGAGCGCTTCTAGTCGCAGCGGAGCTCCTTCCGGTTGGGCGATTGCCCAGGTTAGCACGCGCTGTAGCGCCGCCTCATCACCTTGGCGCAGATTCGCATTCAGGGACCGACGCGCGGCGTGGAAGGGGAGGTTGGGCTGCCCGAAGGCTGCGGCCAGAGCAGGCTGGGCGGCCGGAATGCCTTCATCGTCGTGGATGGCGCGGGCGGCTTCAGTGACGACCTCGGGATTGGCGTGCGAAAAGAGTTTGGAAAGCAGCGATGATTTTTGTCGGACGAGGGCCAGGGTCGCGAACACGGCCTCGGCGCCGGGCTTGGTCTGGGCCAAGGCGAGCAGATCCTCGGAGGATTGCGTTCCGGTGAGACCGCTGACGAGGCCATGGCGCATCCAAGGCAGGCGCAAGTCGGCTTCGGCATCTCGCAGCAAGGATGCCATCGGGACTTTGCCTCCGAGTTTTGCCAGCGTGATACCGGCTTGGGTGCGGACGCGGAAATCGTTTTGGCTAAGCTGCGAGGCTACCTTATCGGTGAGCATCTGTGATGTCTTGGCTTCGCTCAGGATCTTCATCGCCTGCACGCGGATCTCGCTGTCGGCGTCATCGAGCAAGGCGAGCGAAGGAATCACGTCGGCGACCTTGCCGAGTCGGACCCCCATGCCGTAA
>JBILXR010000124.1:0-5933 GCA_044378215.1 Opitutales bacterium | reverse complement strand
CCGACTACAAGTACACCGCCATCGACCGTAACGGGTCCCAGGCCACCGGAAGAATCGACGCCGCCGACGACGCGCAGGCCCGCCAGAAACTGATGGCGAAAGGCCTGATGGTCACCACGCTCGTGGCCGACACGGCCGCCGCCAAGCCTGCGGCCGCCGCCCAGGCCAAGCCGGCCTTCTCCTTTGGCGCCAAGGTGACGCAGGGCGACGTGACCGTGATGACCCGCCAGCTGGCGACCCTGATCATCGCCGGCCTTCCGCTCCTCCGTGCCTTGGAACTGATCACCAAGCAGGAGCGTAACCCCGCCTTCAAGGCCGTCCTCGCCAGCATCGCCGAGAGCGTCTCGCAAGGTAACAACCTTTCGGAGGCCCTGCAGGCCCATCCGAAGGTCTTCGATAAGCTCTTCGTCAACATGGTGCGCGCCGGCGAGGCGGGCGGCGTGCTCGACAAGGTCCTCGATCGTCTCGCGAAATTCCGCGAGAAGGCCGAGCGCATCCAGAAGAAGGTCAAGTCCGCGATGGTGTACCCGGGCGTCGTGATGTCCGTCGCGCTCATCATCGTCTATATCCTGATGGTGAAGGTCGTCCCCTCGTTCCAGAAGCTGCTCGACAGCCAGAAGACCACGATGCCTCCGCTGACGCAGTTCGTCGTGGGCATCTCGAAGTTCCTCACGGAATTCTGGTGGGCCACCCCGATCGTCCTCTTCGGACTCTACTACGGCCTGAAGACCTGGCTTTCCTCGGACAAGGGCAAGGCGGCCTTCGACAAGATGATCTTCCGCCTACCGAAGGTCGGCACGTTCGTGCAGATCGTCTCCGTCTCCCGTTTCGCCCGTACCTTCGGCACCCTGATGGCCTCGGGCGTCCCGATCCTGCAGTCCATCACGATCACGCGCGACACGCTCGACAACGTCGTCATCGCCCAGTCGCTCGAGCGCGTGCATGACCGCGTGCGCGACGGCGAACCGCTCTCGATCCCCCTCGAACAATCCGGCGTCTTTCCCCAGATGGTCACTTCGATGATCCAGGTCGGCGAAGAGACCGGCCAGCTGCCCGAGATGCTCAACCGCGTCGCCGACATCTACGACGAAGAAGTCGACAACGCCGTGACCGCGCTGACTTCCATCATCGAGCCGATCCTCATCGTGTTCCTCGCCGTCGTGGTCGGCACGATCGTGCTTGCGATGTTCCTCCCGCTCATCGCGCTCATCACGAAGATGACCGGCGGCGGCTGAGCGCTCCGTCCACGTACGACGAAGCCCGGTCCGCATGGAGCCGGGCTTTTTCGTGTCCAGTGCAGGGGGGCGACCCCCTAAAAAGGAGGCGGCTTGCATACCCCTATGCAAGCCGCCTGTTTTTTACTGCTTTATCTTACTTACCCCATTGTCCCGTAGGACAAATTTAATACCTGATACCGTGCATTTAATTCAGATCGGTTCAAGTGAAATCCGCATCTTTTTGGGCACTTCCGTAAGTGACTGCCCCTTAGGGCTTTGAAATTGGGTGCAGGGGTAGGATTTGAACCTACGACCTTCAGGTTATGAGCCTGACGAGCTAACCGGGCTGCTCCACCCTGCAATCAGTGGAAGGCGGAGAAGAATGGCACGCAGGCTTGTCCGCAAGCCATTTCTTGAGCCAGTTATCAGCCCTCGGGCCGCCCAAAAAGGGTTGAAGCAGGCGGGGCAGGGGGGAAGATTGTCCACCCCCTTTTAACGATGAGCGAAGAAACCCCTACGCCTCCCCCTGGCGACGTCCCCCCGGCCCCCGTCAAGGAGATCGAGACCGATAGCGTCCTGGGCACCAAGCGCGCCAAGAAGTCTTTCTGGCAGCGCATCGGCGCCAGCGGTCTCTCGGTGTCGATCGCCTTCCACGCCTTGCTTATCTTCGTCGCGGCCGCCTTCGTGGTCTCGACCGTCACGGACAACGCCAAGAAGGACCCCAACCAGTTCGCCACCGGCGCGGGCGGCGGCTCCGGCGGCGAGCGCGTCAAGAGCACCCAGCACAAGATCAAGCCGAAGAACGTGAAGTCCTTGGCGAAGACGACCACCCGTATCACCTCCAAGAGCGCTTCCGCGTCCATCGCCCTGCCCGACATGCCGAACTCCGCTTCGGCTTCGTCGATGATTTCCGGCGCGATGGCCGGCGGTTCCTCCAAGGGCTTCGGCGGCGGCTCCGGCGGCGGCATCGGCACCGGCCGCGGCATGGGCTCCGGCGGCGGCAAGAACTTCGTCGCGAAGCCCGTCATGGGCGCGAACATCTTCTCCCAGCGCCTGGCGGTCTACTTCGACGCCTCGGCCTCGATGCTTCCCTATCTCGAGCGCGTCGAAGCTGAGATCCGCGACAAGTTCCCCGACGCCGATGTCTATATGAGCAACGGTGTGTTCATCGACGTCCATGACAATGAGATCGTGGGCGGCGACAAGTTCAAGGGCACGCCGTACCTGAACCGGAGCACCGGCACGGGCTCCAAGAAGAATGCCAAGGGAGAACTGGTTCCCACTGAGACCAACCCCGCGAAACTTACCACCCAGGGACGCGCGATCCTCAAGAAATACGCCGAAAACTTCAAGAAAGGCTCCGTCGGCGGCTGGATCGACATCCTCAAGGATGACCGCACCTATGACGCGCTGATCATCTTCTCCGACTTCCAGGACGGCGTGCGCCAGATCCGCACCAAGGCGATCGGCAACGTCTCGGCTTACAAGCCGGACAAGGGCATGCGCGCCGACCCGCCCGTCGTCTTTTCAGACCGTACCAACCAAGGCGGCGGGTTCGCCCGTTCCGTCACGCTCATCGCCAGCGGTGGCGGCTCCGGTCAGAACGTCGTGCAGTGCAAGGACACGTCCGGTCTGATCGTCGGCATGGTCGCCCTCGGAGCCGGCATCCCGCCCGGCACCACGGTGACCGCGATCAAGGATAACGTGAGCTTCACCCTCAGCAAGCCGCTCACGGCCCTCGCCAGCGGCCGCATCACCTGCAACAACGGCGGGGACAAGCGTTTTCCCGAAGAACGTAAGTGGGAGGACGAGTGGGAGAAGGCCTTCGCCGGCGCCCGGGACAACAAGGGTCCCCGCCTCTATCTCCTGAGCACTTCCCGCGCCTATGGTAACAAGCCGGGCACGATCCTCCAGCGTTGCGTGTCGGCCTCCGAAGGCAGCGCCATCTTGGTGAAGTTCGGCAACGGCAAGAAGGGCGCCAGCACCCTCAACGATCTCCATAACTACGACGACCTCTACGTCGGCATGCCCGTCAGCGGCCGCGGCATCCCCGACGGCGCCGTCCTCTCGGCGATGCCGATCTTCAAGGAGATCATCGATCCGGAGGACCCCGAGAAGAAGCGCAAGAAGCGAGTCATCGATAAGCAGCTGACGATCTCCGCGCCGCTCACCGAAGACTCCCTCAGCGCGGTCTTCGCCTTCACGCCGCTCATCCAGGCGGTCGGCACCCTCGCGAAGGACTCCAAGACCATCGAGGATATCACTGGCGCGATCGACCTGCGCTCCGGCATGATCATCCAGGATAACCGCTTCCCGGCCGGCACGAAGGTGGTCGCGGTGACCCCGAACAAGGCTTCGCCCGGCTTCTTCACCGTCGAGATGTCCGCTCCGGCTACGGCGGCAGGCGCCAATGTCGTCCTGCGCTTCCGTCCGGCGGGATCCGGTGCCGGCAGCAATCGCGCCGGCGCTCCGACCCGCTAAGGAAGCTTTCGTCGGTCTCCGTCCCTCGCGACCTCCGGGTCGACGAGGGGCGTTCGTCTGGCGGAGTCTCGGATCCAGCGGACATCCGTCCGGCCGACTAAGGCGCGTTCCTGAGGACTTCGCTGGGGTGAAGACTCGGGAATGGATGACGGGGCTCTCCCTTGAGTCCGGCGACGGCCCGCTAATCTGCGGGCCATGTCTTTGGCCGACCCTCTCGTGGCTTCTCGTCCGCGTCCGCGCGCCTGGCGGAGCCTGGCTTCATCGCTGATCTTCCATGGCTTGCTTGTGGTGCTGGCCTGCTGGGTCGTCCTGCGCACGCCGACCCGCCCGCCGGCCGCGAAAGAGTTCGTCGCCCACGCCGTCGCTGGCGGGAAGTCCGGCGCGCCCGCTTCCGTCCATCCGGTACAGCGAAAGCCTAAGGTCGTGGTCCCGGCGAAGCGTCTCGTCTCGAAGTCCGCGACCGCGACCCTTGCGCTGCCTCCCATGAAGGCGCTGACGCCCGAGGCAGGCGTGGCCGGGCTGACCGCCGCACAAGGGAAGGGCGGCTTTGGCCGAGGTCGCGGCTCCTTCGGTGGCAATGGTCTGGGCGCGGGGCTGGGCACTCGCGTCGGCTTCGTCGGCCGTCCGGTGATGGGCGCGTTCATCCGTGCTCAGCGCGTAGCGGTGTATCTCGATTGCTCCGGGTCGATGCGCAGCTATCTCCCGCGAGTCGAGGCGGAGATCCGGAAGCAGTTCCCCGACGCCGATGTCTTCCGCTTCGACGGCGCCCGCGTCGTCGGGCTGGGCGACAAGGTCGTCCACGGACGAGGCTTCCACGGTCCGGCGCCGCGCCTGCGCGAAGGGCCGACGCAGACGGCCGTCGAGACCCTGACGCCCGCGGGCCGCATGGTGCAGGCGAAGATCCGCACGGCCTGTGAGAAGGGTTCGCTGGGCGCATGGATGGATCGGCTCTTGGCCGAGCCCTACGATGCCTTGGTGGTGTTCTCTGATTTCCAGGACGGCGTCCGTCTCTACGAGGCCAAGAAGGGCGAGCCGAAGATGGTCTACTCGGACAGCTCCTATCATAAGTTCGGAGCGGCCCAGAAAGGCCAGACGCGCTGGCAGCGCGAATGGCTGGAAGCCTTCGCCAAGGCCGCGCAAGGCCGCGGCCCGCGGCTCTATCTCTTCAGCGTCCAGCAGGAGCCTCAGGCCTTCCTGCGCGCCTGCGTGGCGGCGTCGGGCGGAGCCTGGACCTCGGTGTCCTGGCTTCGTAAAGGCGGGCCAAAGGCGCCTTGACGGTTGCGCCGGCGGGCCGGACGGCTTGGATGGACGCATGGTCCCTTTCACGACGGATTACCGCGCCAACTTCTCCGACACGGACGCCGCCGGCATCGTGCATTTCTCGACCGTCTTTTTCTGGGTCGAGGCGACCGAAGAGGCCCTTTTCCGTCATCTCAAACTCCCCTTCCTCCGCACCGAAGGCGCCAAGCTGACCGGCTTCCCGCGCGTGCGCGTCGAGTGCGATTTCCTTTCGCCGATCTATCGTGAGGACGTCGTGACCGTCGCGCTGACGCCGATCGAGATCGGCGATAAGAAACTCGTCTGGGGTTTCACCGCCGCCGTCGGCGAACGCGCCGTCGCCAAGGGCGTCCTGACCACCGTCTACGCCTGGCGCGAAGCCCAAGGCCCGATGTCGGCCGCGCTCGTGCCGCTCGAGATCAAGACGGCGCTGCAGAAGCATTTCGGCGCGTGATGTCGGACGCGCAGAACCAGTCGGGCGCAGTCTCCCGGTTCGGCCTCGCCCTCGTCGTCACCGTCGCCCTGTTCTGGTCGGCGATCACCTTTGTCCCGCCCGGCCCGTTGCATGCGGATGAAGCCGTCCAGTGGTCCTTGGCCAAGGAGTTGTCCGAGGGTAAGGCTTATAGCACGAATCAGGACAAGTTCCATGGACCGACGCTGGCCACGGCGCTGCTTATCTCCGCCAAGGTGACCGGGACCGCGCCGACTGAGATGTCGGAGCATTACCTGCGCAGCATCGTCTCGATCTTCCTCGGGCTCATGGCGGCGGCAGCCTTGATCCTGCCGGGCGTCGGCAAGGGGCCGCGGTATGTGACGGCCGCCTTCATCGTGCTCACCGGCGGGTGCACGCCGTTCAGCTATTACTTCGTCCAGGAGATGCTGCTGGTGACGGGCTTCGTCTGGGGTGTCGCCTTATGGATGCGTGCCGAAGGGTCGCCGCCGACTTCCCGCTGGTGG
>JBILXR010000123.1:0-5936 GCA_044378215.1 Opitutales bacterium | reverse complement strand
CGCCGACAAGGAGAAGGTGGTTCGCAACCTCTCCTCGAAGCTCCTCACGTTCGGCCTCGGACGGGGCCTCGATTACTACGACGGCCCGGCGGTCGATAAGATCACGGAATCCGCCCTCAAAGCCGACAGCCGCTTCTCGGCCCTGGTCCTCGGCGTCGTCCAGAGCGACCCTTTCCGCCTCCGCCGGGGAACATCTCAGGTTGAAGGCGGGTCAGAATCATCTAAGAAGAAGTAAGCACCCCGCCATGAAGTCCGACCTCCTCCATCGCCGCACGGTCCTCAAAGGCCTCGGCACCGTCATGGCCTTGCCGTGGCTCGAGGCGATGGGTCTCCAGACCGGTTGGGCCGCCGGCAATACGCCGACCAAACTGGCCGCGCCGAACCGCATGGCGATCCTCTACGTCCCCAATGGCGTGAACATGGACGGCTGGCGCGTCGGCTCCGAAGGTTCCCTGCCTTCCAAGCTGCCCGCGATCCTCGCGCCCCTCGCCGCCCACAAGTCTGACTTCTCGGTGCTCACCGGCCTCACCGCCGACAAGGCCCGCGCCAACGGTGACGGCGGCGGCGACCACGCGCGCGCGATGGCCGCCTTCCTCACGGGCGCTCAGCCCCGCAAGACCGATGGCGCCAACATCCGCTCCGGCGTCTCGGCCGACCAGCTCGCCGCCTCCCGCATGGGCGACCGCACGCGCCTCGCTTCACTCGAGATCGGCACCGAAGCCAGCAAGCTCGCCGGCGGCTGCGACTCGGGCTACTCCTGCATCTACCAGTCCAACATCGCCTGGCGCTCGGCCACCCAGCCGATGCCGAAGGAAGTGAACCCGAAGCTGATCTTCGAACGCCTCTTCGGCGCGGGCACCGACCTCGAACGCCAGCGTCGCGACGCCCAGCGCAAGTCGGTCCTCGACGCGGTCCGCGACGACTTCCGGGAGCTCAACGTCCGCCTCGGCGCCGACGACCAGCGCAAGCTCGACGAGTATTTCACCGCGGTGCGCGAGATGGAACTGCGCATCCAGAAGTCCGGCACCGCCGGCCAGCCCAAGGTCCCGGCCAACGCGTCCATCCCCAAGGGCATTCCGGAAAGCTACGCCGAACACCTCCGTCTGCTCGCCGACCTCATGGTCCTCGCGTTCCAGACCGACACCACGCGCGTGGCCACGTTCGTCCTGGCCAACGAAGGCTCCAACCGCTCGTATCCGTTCATCGGCGTGCGCGACGGCCACCACAGCATCTCGCACCACGGCCACGACCCCGTGAAGCTGTCGAAGATCCAAGACATCAACGTCTTCCACGCCACGCACTTCGCGTATCTCCTCGAGCGCCTCAAGTCCGTGAAGGAAGGCGACGGCAATCTGCTCGACCATTCCATGATCGTCTACGGCTCCGGCAACGGCGACGGCGACCGTCATAACCATGACGACCTGCCGATCATCCTGGCCGGCAAGGGCTGCGGCACGATCCGTCAGGGCCGTCACGTCGTCTACCCCAAGGAGACCCCGCTGAACAATCTTTGGGTCAGCATGCTCAACCGCATGGACATCCGCGACGTCCAGCTCGGCGACAGCACCGGCGAGTTGAAGAAATTGAGCTGAGCTCAATTTCTTCAACTCAGAGTATCGAGTCTGGAGTATCGAGTATCGGGGTTGTGCAGCCTCTGAGGTAGGGCTGACCACCCTTGGTCAGCCGTTTGCCATGGGTAGGGTCGGGACCGCGTCACGACATAGCATGCCTCGCTGCCGTTCCCACCCGCCAACCGCTAACCGCCAACACCTCGCGGCTCCGCCGCGCCGGGTAGGGATGACCGGCCCGGTCATCCTCGGGCGCGCGAGCCGCACGCCCCTACCTCTGCAACCCCATCCCCAAGGGAAACCGGAAACCGGAATATTACCTGCGGCCATAAACACCTCTGGTGACAGGTGACGGCCACCGGGGACTCAGCCCCTCGGGAATCAGCATTTCAGCCTTCGGCCATCAGGATCCCGCGGCCGGCTCCCGAACGGCTGAGGCCTGAACTCCCGGAGCCCGTGCCCGTCACCTGGGAGTGATCTGCCCGCCGCGTATTATATTATAATTTTCTTCTATAAAATCCCCCTTGCCCCCGTCCGCCCAGCGCTCACAGTCGCCCGTCATGAACCCCGCCCGCCTGCTCCCGGCCTTGCTCGGCCTTGTTATCTTCACTGGTTGCGCCTCGATCACGCGTGGCAGCAAGGAAGTCTTTGTCGTCGATTCCATCCCCCAGGATGCGGACGTCCGTCTGTCTACGGGCATGGTTGGCAAGACCCCGGCCAGCTTCCAGGTCCCGCGCAGCGATACCCTCACCGTCTTCATCAGCAAGCCCGGCTACAAGGACCGGACCATCATCGTCGCGGCTGAGATCGGCGGCGGCGGCGGCGCGGCGATGGCCGGCAACGTCTTCGTCGGTGGCATCATCGGCGCGGGTATCGATGCCGGCACGGGTGCCATGTATGAGCACAAGCCCAACCCCCTGATGGTGACCCTTGAGAAGCTCGAAGCCGCCACGCCGGCGAAGCCCTGAGACTGGCCCATTTTCCTTCCTCAAGGCGCGGCTTTGGCCGCGCCTTATTTATTATATTAGAAACCTAATATAAATTAACGGTTGCCAGTCCTGCGGGTGGGGGCCTTATTCAGACCCGCCATGAAACATACCCCTGCTATCCTCCTCCTCACCCTCGTCGCTGCCTCGGCTTCTGCCGCTGTCGACGTCGGAAGCGAACTCAATTATAACCGTATCGGTGTCGGCTACGTCGCCAGCGATGCCATGAAGGGCTTCAGCGTGAGCGCCTCCGCCGACATCGCCAATTCTGGCGTCCTCGTCTCCGGCTCCTACTCCGACGTCGACGGCAAGGGCGACATCGCCGGTTTCGGCGGATACATGACGGGCTTCGGTCTCGCCTATAAGTTTAACGTCGGCGCGGGTGATCTCGCCGTCGGCTTGGGCTACCAGCAGGGCCAGTTCGGCGCCTCCAACGGCTTCGCCGTCGCTGAGCAGACCTCCCTTGGCCTCCAGTACCGCCAGGCTCTCGGTAGCTCCCTCGAGTTCACCGTCGGCTACCAGCGCGTCCGCACCAACATCGGCGCCCTCGAAGTCCAGGGCGGCTTTGTCTACGGCGGCGCCGCTTCCGACAACGATAACATCTTCAATGTCGGTCTCCGCTACAACCTCTCCAAGAACTTCGACCTCTCGCTGACCTACGCCTTCACCGGCGAGTCCGCTGGCGGCGATGCCCTCGGCCTCTCGGTCGGCTACAGCTTCTAAGCTTCACGGATAGTTTATAGCACCAGAGCCCGGCCGTAAGGCCGGGCTCTTTCCGTTTACGCCCCCGCCGCCTAGGTAGGGATGACCGACCCGGTCATCCTCGCCCGCCGCATGGTGGGCGCAGGGTAGGGGCGTGACTACGTCGCGCCCTTCAAGCCCCGTCTTCCTCGGGTAGGGTCGGGACCGCGTCACGACATAGTTGCCTCGGGTAGGGATGACCGGCCCGGTCATCCTCGGGCGTGCGAGCCGCACGCCCCTACCTTAAGGCCCTCGCTCAAAGGGAGACCGGGAACCGGAATATTACCTGCGGCCATAAACACCTTGGGGGACAGGTGACGGCCACCGGGGCCTCAGCCATTCGGGATCCAGCCGTTCAGCCTTCGGCCGCCGGCTCCAGGTTCCCGCAGCCGATGGCCGGGAAGCCGACACCTGAGGCGCCGACTCCCGTGGCCGTCACCCGCCACCCGGAGTGATCCCCGATACTCTATACTCGATACTCTATACTCCGATCTGAGCGCGCCTTACGCGCGCTCAGATCAACCCCGCCTCTTCGGCAATGGTATCGAACTTGTGCTCCAGGAGGTCGATTTTGACCTGCAGGTCCGTGACCTTCCTCGACAGCTCTTCGTTCTGGGCGATGAGCTGCTTAAGGAGGGAAAGGATCTGTTCGTTGGAAGTGTTATTGTTCACGATGGTGATGCATGGTTGCGTGCGAAGCAGTCATTCCGTCGCCGGCACGCGGACGACGGAAAGGCGCGGATTTCCCCTGGAAGGGCGGGGGAGCGGCCGGAAGGCCTGATTTTAAAAGCGCGAAAGACTCCCCGGGATCAGCGTGAGCTGAACCTGCATGGATAGTGTATTCGTGCCATTAAAGACATGTCCAAGAAACTGCCTCACCCCCGCCCGCCTGTCAAGTCAGGTAGGGATGCGATGACATCGCATCCGCCTGTATCTACACTTGTCACCGCTATTCGTGCCCACATGCCCCCTCGCGGCAAAGCCGCGCAGGTAGGGTCGGCACTGCGTGCCGACCTAGCCATCCCTCGAAACAAAAAGGCCGGAGACCAAGGGATTTCTCCCCCGGCCCCCGGCCTCTGCTTTTCCCTCACCTCGCCGCGCTACGCCTTCGGCGCCGGCACGCGATACAGGTTCGCGACGTGCAGGTCCCGCGTCTCCGGCGCGTAGAAGAAGTCCGCCGCCAGCGCCTCTTCGTCTCCCGTGCGCCACACCGTCAGGCTGCGGTCGATGCGCACCGGCAGGCCCTTGTGCATGCCGTAGAACGGATTGGTGATCGTCACAATGCGGTGCTTCGCCGCGGACTGGTTGCGGTACTGGTCGGCGACCGCCGGCGCGATGATCGTGGCCGACAGCGAGAGGCCGGCGCGGGCAGCGCCCTTCGCCGGGAAGAGCTTCGGCAGCTCGGCGAGCTGGGCGAACAGTAGGTCGAGCAGGTCCCAGGACTGCGCGAGATCGCCGCCCTTCATCGTCAGGTCCGGACCCGTGCCGCGCAGGACGTGTCCGGGCAGGTGACGGAAGTCAGAGCCGAGCGTGGGCAGCTGGTCCTTGAACATCTTCGCCAGCGGACGTACGTGCATACGACGATGGTCCTGCTCGGCCGGGTGGCCGTCGGCTTCTTCGCAGAGGTGTTCATGGCGCTGACGTCGTTCCGCGATTTCGATGTCCAGCTCCGGCGCGGTCTGCGCGCCGAACCCATCGCTCAGGAGCTCCGTCCTCGCAGGTACGACCGACTTCTGCAGAACCCAGTCCATCATCCGGCGGGCGTCGTGGACGCTCTGGCGATGGATCAGGTCGCGGATCTCCGCCGACAGCGGCTGTTCCGGCGAGTAGGTGAAGCGTAGCTTGGCGTCGCGCAGGTGGCTAATCGCCATGCCGTCGACCGGACGGACCGTTTCCGGCTCGGCTTCGAGGTCCATGAGGTTGAAGACGTGCATCGGGCGCGGCTTGGTGAGGTCATCGAGCCAGAGTCCCACGGAATGCATCAGCTCCAGATAGTCGGCGCGTCGGACGGCGTTCGGGCCCTTCTGCGCGTCGACGGACAGGCGGCACTGGAAGTCGAAGTAGTGGCCGCACTCCTCCATCTTCACCTTGCGGAGAGTGTTGCCGACCGCGACCTCCGCTTCGCACGGCTTCAGCCCGTCGGCGAGGCCTTCGAGGGCGAGGCCGACGCGCTTCATGATGTCGCCGGCCTCCTGGTTGCCGAGGAGGATGACGTAGGCTTCACGGGTCGGCTGGAAGACGATGCGTCCGGTGAGCATCGGAAGGCCGACGCACAGGAGCAGGCGCGCGGCACCGGCTTCCCAGCGGACCAGCAGCGGGCAGGCGTCCGCGTCGGCGTAGGTGTTCCAGCTGTGCTCAGGGACTCCGGTCTCGCCTTCGCCCGCGGCGAGGAGCTTCGGGTCGTAGCCCATCTCCTGGGCGATACGTTCGAAGATCGGGGCGGCGTCGACGAGCACCTTGCCGCCCTTCCAGACCTGGGGGTCGTCGAAGGAGCCGACCTCCATCTGGAGGAGCACCGAGCGGTCGCCCGGCGGGACGTTGATGGACGTGGTGATGACCATGCCCCGGGTGGGGTTGAGGTCCTTGAGGGTCTTTTCGGTCGGGAAGCCCTTAAGCGGGGCCGTCGCTTGGATGGTGGTTT
>JBILXR010000122.1:0-5948 GCA_044378215.1 Opitutales bacterium | reverse complement strand
TTCCACTGGCCGAGACGATAGCCGCGCGCACCTTCATGGGCGGTCGGAATGCCGCGCACGGGCGTCGGTTCGCCCCGCAGGTCAGGCAGCAAGGAACGACCGGAGACCGGGCGGATGGGCTTGCCGGCCCGTTCCCGCGGATACGTGGAACCGGTGGCCGCGGCGATGGTGGGTAGGAGATCCATGACGTGCGCGGGCGAGCGGATCCATTCCGTCGCCGGCTTCAGGCCGGCCGGCCACGAGACGAGCAGCGGCGCGCTGACGCCGCCTTCGTGGCAGAAGTGCTTGTAGAGGTTGAGCGGCGTGTTGCCGAGGTTCGCCCAGCCGGAACCGTATGACGAATGCGTGCCGGCCTGACCCATGCCTTCAAGCGCGTCGCCGACATGCAGATTCGTCCGGCCCGCGCGGGAACGTCCGTCGAAACCGAACGGGCCCCACTCGTAGCAGGCGCCATTGTCGGACGTGAACACGACGAGGGTGTTCGCGAGTTCGCCGTTCCGCTCGAGGTCGGCGAGCAGTCGGCCGACGCCTTGGTCGACGTGCTCGACCATCGCGGCGAAGGTGGCCATGCGACGCGCGAGATCTTCGCGTCGGTCCGCGGGGAGGCTGTCCCACGCGGGGTTCGGCTTGCCGGAGAATCCGTTGGCGATGGCGTCGTCCTTCTCGACGGGCACGAGCGAGAGCGGCGGCAGTACCGCATCGGCGGCGACGAGCCCCAGCGCCTTCATGCGCGCGAAACGTTCGGTGCGCAGGACGTCCCAACCCCGACGATAAGTCGCCATATGACGGTCGATCGACGCCTTCGGCGCCTGCACGGGGAAGTGCGGCGAGGAATGCGCGAGATAGAGGAACCACGGCTTGTCCTTCTGCGTCCGCGCCTGACGCAGGAACTCGAGGGCGTAGTCGGTGAAAACATCGGTGACGTAGAACTTGCCGGCCTCATAGGAGAGTTCGGCGGGCGTGCCCGCGGGTAGGCGCACATACTCGTCCTGATTCCACTGGTCGTTGGAATGCGCCTGCAGGCTCTTGTAGCCGTAATAGGCGTCGAAGCCCCGCTGGATCGGCCCGGGCGAACCCAGGTGCCACTTGCCGACCATCCACGTGCTGTAGCCCGATTGCTTCAGGAGCTCGGGGATGGTGATGTTGTCGTCCAGCAGGTGTCCGGTGTAAGCGGGGCCGCGTTTCGGCGCGGGCTTGGCGGAGACGAAATCACCGATGCCCGCTTCGTGCGGGTGCAGGCCGGTGATCAGTGACGCGCGCGTCGGACAGCAACGCGCGGACGTATAGACCTTCTCGAATCGCGCGCCCGCCCGGGCGAGTCGGTCGAGGTTCGGCGTGGGAATCTCGCCGCCGTAGGAGCCGAGATCCGAGTAGCCGAGGTCATCGGCCAGGATGACGAGGACATTGGGACGACGCGTCTCGGCGGCGAGCGTCGCGGCCAGGGTCAAACCGAACAGAAAAAGGAGCCTGCTCATCGCGGTGCCAACAGCTGCAGGCGCTTGCTCCGGTGGTCGGAATACTCCTTCAGCAGGGATTCGTAGCGGTCGTCGCCGGTGGCGAGCGCCGCCGCGCGCAGGACGGGGAGCACGTCGTCGGCGTTGGTCTCGTGGATCTGCTGCATCGTCCAAGGCCTGGGGTTCTTGCCGAGGTAAGGCACGAGGAAATCCAGCGCGCCCACCAGGGAACGACCGTCCGCGCTGCGATACTTCCAAAGATCGACGCCGGCATGCTCGCCGAGGCCGGCGAGGGCGGAGAGCGCGCGGAGATTGAAACAGGAGTAACTGAACGAGGCCGTGCGGACCAGTTCCAGCGGCTGCTTGCCGTCGGGCTGGATCTGCACGCCGATGCGGCGCGAGGCCGCTTCGGCGCAGATTTCCTTGGCCTGGTCCTTCCGGCCGAGCACCAGCGCCCACTTGGCCGCCTGCACGTCATACCACGTGCCGTGGTTGTTCTTGGCGGCCCGCTCGTCCAGGCCGTTCTTGCTGGTGGTCAGCCATTCGAAATAGGTCGCCGCCCAGGCGAGCAGCGCCTGCTGGTCGGCCGCGGACCAATGCTTGGAGCCATGGAGCAAAGTCGCGGCATCGGCGGCATCCGCCAGACCGCGGGCTTCGAGGATGCCCGTGCCGCGACCGTCGTTCACGCCGGGGACCGCCTGGGCGAAACGAAAGTGGGGCGTCATCTTGGTCGCCGGATCGAGGAACCAGGTGCGCAGGATCTTGGCCGCGTGCTCGGCGTATTTCTCCTCGCCGGTGAAATAATAGGCGAGCGCCAGGGTCTCGACGGAGGAGCCGACCAGACGCGCGCGCAGGGTGTCGTTCGCGGCTTCGTCGCGGGATTCGGGGTTCACCTTACCATCCTTACGGAGATACGGCAGCCCGTCCTTCGTGGCCGGGTCAGGCCAGAAATAAGGGGCGATGCTCATGTAGTCGTGCTTGTCGCCGCTCGGCGGCACCTTCGTCTTCTGCACGACGGACGGGGGCGTCACGGCCAAGGCCTTGTCGGCGTCGGCGATCAGTTTCTTCAGCGCCTTCCCGGCGGACTCATGACCCGCGGCCGCCAGGGCCTTCGCTTTCTCCAAAGCACCGGGACGGGCGCCATGGAAGATCTGGGCCGGCTCGGCGGCGCCGAGCGCGGTCGCGACGAGCAGCGTCAGCAGACGTAAGCTCACGGGGTCGTGACCGCGAGGCCGGAGACGGCGCCCTGCAAGGCGTGGAGCTTACCGTAGAGCCCGACGGGCTTGGCGTTGTCGTGGCCGACGCAGCAATCCTCGGCCGGCTGGCGCGGCAGCGTGCCCTTGGCCTTGCCGGTCACGGCTTCCTGACCCGCGACGACGAGCTTCATCGCGCCATCGGCGGCGAGACTCGCGGTGACGGCGAAACTTCCTTGCACCTCGGCGGGCGAGACGATCTCGACGACTTCGTCGGCGCCATGGCGCACGGCAAAGGCGACGCGGCCGCCCTTGAGGTAGAGCGCGTGACCGATGAGTCCGCCCTGGGCGAGGATCACGGCGTCACGCTGCGCGGTCTCGACGGTGACGGCGACGGTGAAGGCTTTCTGACCGACCTGCGGCGCGGCGGCCGAGACGATCGTGTCGCCGGGCTTCGCTTGCGCGAGCGCGACGGGCTTGGCGGCCGGCGTCTTCGCGGCCCCCTTCTTTGCCGCCGGTTTCTTGGCGTCGTCTTTCTTCACGTCTTTCGGCACGTAATCGACCGTCGGATAAAGCGTCTTCGCGCCCTTCACTTCGCCGGCGGGACGACGCGCGGTCGGGGTCTTGCCGCCGATCTCCGCCGCCATCTTGTCGGCGAGCGCCTTCAATTTCGCGACGACTTCCGGATGCTGCGCGGCGACGTCGGTCTGCTCGCCGATCTCGGCGTCGAGGTCGTAAAGACGTAGGCCGGGCGAACTCTTGGAGGCATTATTACCCAACCCATCCGACTGCGGAGAGAGCGCGAGTTTCCAGCGTCCTTGGCGGACGGCCCGCAGATCGTAGTTGGCGAAATAGTAATGCGCTTCGCGCGCGGACTCCTTCGACTGACCGAGGAGGATCGGCGTGATATCGCGTCCGTCGATGACCGGCGTGGCGGGCACGGTGCCGCCGGCGAGCGCGACGAAGGTCGGCAGCAGGTCGATCGTGGCGGCGACGGCGTCGTTGACGGAACCGGCGGGCACGCGGCCCGGCCACCAGGCGAGAGTCGGCACGCGCACGCCGCCTTCCCAGGTCGAGCCCTTGCCGCCGCGGAGCGGACCGGCGTTGCCGCCGTCGGCGCCCTTGGTCAGCCACGGACCGTTGTCGGACGTGAAGACCACGATCGTATCTTTATCGAGTCCCTGGGCGCGGAGCGTGTCGAGCACCTGACCGACGCTCCAATCGACTTCCTCGACCCAATCGCCGAAGCGGCCGTTCTGGGATTTACCGGCGAACGCGGCGCCCGGGTAGATCGGGGTGTGGACGGCGTTGTGGGCGAAGTAGAGATAGAAAGGCTTATCCTTGTTACGGCTGATGAAATCGACGGCCTCCTTGGTATAGAGCTCGACCATGCGTCGCTGCCCCTCCCCATCCATCAACTCGGCGACCTTCTCATCCCGGAGGACCGGCACCACCGGGACCTTGGTCTCGGCGCTCTTCTTGAGCATGTCGTTCGAATAAGGGATGCCGTAATAGTGGTCAAAACCCTGCCGGGTGGGCAGGAATTCGGGCTGGTCGCCTAGGTGCCACTTCCCGACCATCTGGGTGGCATAGCCTTTTTCTTTAAGCCGTTCGGCTACAGTTACTTCAGACGGATTTAGGCCCACGGATTGACCCGGGAAATAGACCCCTGGGACGGAGACACGGGCGCCGTAGCAGCCGGTCATCATCTGGGCCCGGGAGACCGAGCAGACCGGGGTGGCGTAGAAGCTGGTCAATTTCATGCCCTCCTTGGCCATCCGGTCGAGATGAGGCGTGCGCTGCTTGGTCGCCCCGAACGGTCCGATGTCCCCATAACCCATGTCGTCGATGAAGATCACCACCACATTGGGCGGGCGGGCGGTGGAGGTGGTCGCAAGCAAGGCGACCAGCAGGACGAAAAGCGTCTTCATGGGGGTACTCCTCTAGAACAATCCCCGCGGGGTTTAGTTGCAAGCCTCCCTCCCGAGCCCCTGTTCACGCTACCGACCCCGATTAGAAGCGATAAAAACGCCATTTTTGCCCCTTCCCGCTTGCTCCCCATGGGGGTCACCCTAACTTGCGGCGAACGACCATGGTCAAATCCGATTTCGGCTACAACAGCAAGGTGGAGGGCGAGGTCATCGTGACCCGCGCCGACGCCGTCGTCAACTGGGTGCGCAGCAACTCCGTGTGGCCGATGCCCATGGGCCTCGCCTGCTGCGCCATCGAGCTCATGGCCGCCGGCGGCTCCCGCTTCGACATCTCCCGCTTCGGCATGGAGGTCATGCGCTTCTCCCCCCGCCAGGCCGACTGCATGATCGTCGCCGGGACCGTCACCTACAAGATGGCCGAAGTCGTCCGCCGCATCTACGATCAGATGGCCGAGCCGAAGTGGGTCGTCGCCATGGGCGCCTGCGCTTCCACCGGCGGCATGTACCGCTCCTACGCCACCCTGCAGGGCGTGGATAACATCGTCCCGGTCGACATCTACATCTCCGGCTGCCCGCCCCGCCCCGAGGCCCTCCTCGACGGCATGATGCTCCTTCAGGAGAAGATCCGCCAGGAAGGCGGCTCGCTGCGCCGCACCTTCCGCGGTCGCACCGTCGAAACCAAGATCGTCAGCTGAGCACGGACATGGACGCCGCCGCGCTCACCTCCCGCTTCCCTGCCACGCAGGACCTCGCCGGCAAGGACATCCCGACCTTCCGCGTCGCGGGTGGCGACCTGCTCGCCGCCGTGGCCTACCTGCGCGACACGCAGGGCTTCGACCTGCTCGCCGACCTCTGCGGCCTCGAATTACAGGCCCGCCCGGCCCGCTTCGGCGTCGTGATCCATCTGCTCAGCACGACGCACAAGGAATACGTCCGCCTGCACGTCGATGCCGTCAACGACCGCGTCCCGAGCGTCTCCTCGCTGCACCCTGGCGCCAACTGGCACGAGCGCGAAGCGTACGACATGTTCGGCATCGTCTTCGAGGGCCACCCGGACCCGCGCCGCATCCTGATGTGGGAAACGTATCCGTATCACCCGCTCCGCAAGGACTTCCCTCTCGCCGGCATCGAAGTCCCCTTCCCCGCCGCCGACGTCGCGGAAGTCACCGGCCAGAAGGTCGAACCCGCGCCGATGATGGGCGGACCGTTCGTCTCGCACGGCGGCAAGCTTTCCGAAGGCGAGCCCTCCGCGCTCGACCAGTCCTGGACCGAGGAAAAACCCAAAGCCTGATTTAACGTGAAGATCACCAAGGAAATCTCCATCGGCGACGTCGCCGCCCGTTCGGAAGAACTGCGCGGAGAGAACATGA
>JBILXR010000121.1:0-5958 GCA_044378215.1 Opitutales bacterium | reverse complement strand
GATGTTATAACAAAAGTTGTCACATTAAGCCTATGGCAAAAAAGCTCAAAGTTCGCCGCATCGGTAACTCTCTCGGAGTGATCCTCCCTAAGGAAGTCCTGGATCAGCTGCGGGTCGAGGAGGGTGACGGCTTGGATTACTCGGCCTCCAAGGACGGTGTCCGCCTCTTCGCGACTAACCCCGATTTCGCGAAGGAGCTGGCGGTCTTCAAGTCCCTGAGTCGCCGTTATCGCAACGCCCTGGGCGAACTGGCCAAATGAAAGAGCCTCATTGGCTGGGACTGGACTCCGTCTTGGCACTGCACGAACTCGTCGTCGTCGATTACGGAGGCGATGCGAGCATTCGCGATGCCGGTCGTCTGCAGTCGGCTTTGGCGCGACCGAAGCATCTGTTCTCTTACGGTGAACCCACCTTGGCGCGTCTTGCCGCCGCTTATGCGGTCGGGATTGTCCAGGGTCACCCGTTCACCGACGGCAACAAGCGGACGGGCTTCATGGCTGCGGCCGCATTCCTGGAATTGAACGGTCTGAAATTTGAAGCGTCGGAAGTAGAAGTCGTGATCAAGACGCTCGGCCTCGCGGCCAGCGAAGTGTCTGAAGCAGAATATGGACAGTGGTTGGCCAAGTCTGTCGAAGCGCCGCAGGCTCCCAAGAAGCTGAAAAAGGCGAAGAAGAAGTAAAGGAGGGCTGGAGGGAATGAGAGTATGGAGTATCGGGGGAGTGCATGCCTTGGGTAGGGACGTGATTGCCATCACGTCCATCCGGCTGGGCTGAGCTCCGGTCAAGGCGCGGCTTCGGCCTCCAACGGATGCGATGGCAATCGCATCCCTACACGAGGCATCGGCTGACCAAGGGTGGTCAGCCCTACCTCAATCCTGGTAGCAGGAAGCTCATGTCCGCCACCCGCCACCTGGGGCTGCCACCTGCCACCCGAAAGCGGGCAACTCCCTCTGGTCAACTGAGCCTCCGGGCCTCGGAGCCTCCATTTTAATGCAATTTCGGCTTAAGCCCACGCTCCTTTCTTTTTGACGAACCGTCCCGGAGTCCCATCGTCAGACGACTCAGGACAGTCCGATGGTGTAATGGTAGCACAGGAGATTCTGATTCTCCTTGTCTAGGTTCAAATCCTAGTCGGACTATTTCCTGAAAGCAAAAAGCCCTCTCTAGAGGGCTTTTTCATGCCTATCGGGGACGCCTCAGCGGGCGTTCCAGAAGATCATGAGGTTCTTGGTGTGGCGGCCGGCGACGATGAGGTCGGTCTTGCCGTCGCCGTCGAGGTCGGCGGCCTTGAAGTCTTCGACGGCGATCGCCTCGGTCGAGATGACGTCCGTGCGCCAGGTCTTACCGGCGGCGTCGAGCGGGGTGAGCAGGCGGATGCCGCGTTCGGTCGGCTTGGCGCCGCGCCAGCCAATCATGACCTGGTCGCTGCCGGTGCCGAGGAAGTCGGCGCAGGCGACCGCATGGCCGTCCTTGTAGCCGTCGAGGATCTGCTGGCGCTGCCAGACGCCCCCGGCGTCGCGCGTATAGACGGCGGACTTCGTGCCGTGGAAAGGTTCGACGGTGGCGATCATCGCGCCGGAGGGCAGCTTGCCGGCGCGGAGCTCGCCGACGGGCTCGGAGGTCAGCTGCGTCCTGCCCCACTTGCCGTCGGCATAGGAGTTGAGCCAGATGCCTTCTTTGGAGCCGGTCAGGATCTGCTGGCGCATCGAGCGGTCCCAGCGGACCGACTCAAGGTTATGCGTGATGTGGCTGACGTCGTTGACAACCTCGGTCTTCCATTCTTCCTTCGGATTCGTCGGTCGGCGGTAGGCGAGGAGCTTGGCGCCGACGCCGACGCCGGCCTTGTTGCCGACGCCATGGAGAGGCTGCACGACGAGGTCCCAGCGGCCGGTCGCGACTTCGACCCACGCCATGCGGTGCACGGTCGGTTCGTGATGCAGTTTCACCGCTTCCCACTTCTGGGTGCGGTCGGCCGGAGGGATGAGATAGAAGACCGCGCCGCTCTTCACGGTGTCGGAAGGATTCCAGCCGGCGCCGACGGCGATCTCGGCCTTGCCGTCGCCGTCGAGGTCCTGCGCCGCGACGCAGACGTTGTCTTCCTTCGTGAGGTTCTCGGCGATGACGTGCTTCTTCCACGTCGGATTCTGATACCACTGGATCGTAGTCTTGTCGGCCAGGACGATGTCCTTCTGGCCGTCGCCATCGACGTCGGCGATCGCGAGGCCGTAGCCGATCTCGATCTGGCCGATTTCCTGCGGGCGGAACTTCGGCTCCGGCGCGGCGGACGCGACGCTGGCAAGGAGGAGGGCGAGGAGCGGGGTCGGCTTCATGGTCGATGGAGTAACCTGTCCGACCCTGCCTGTCGACCGCGGTTCCGCCTCGGGTAGGGGCAGCACCACGTGCTGTCCTAGGTGCAAAAGTGCAAATCGGCCTACGGCCTGTGCAAAGGTGGACGCACGGCTCAAGGGGAGGCCGGAAACCGGAATAGATGATGCGGGCTTGATGAATGCCCCAGCTAATCATCCGGTTTCCCTTTGAGCGAACCTAGCCGCCCTCCATTGAGGTACCTATGTCGTGACGCGGTCCCGACCCTACCAAGGACAGCATTCCCCCGATACTCGGTACTCCATACTCAATACTCTCAGTCCCTCCCTCGGGCCCTCCAGCCCTCAAGTCCTCCGGCCCTCGTGACAATCTTACGCCGTAAGCCGCTCGAGACACTCCGCGTAGAGCGCCTGCGTCTTCTGGACGACCTCGGCCGGCAGGGTCGGGCCCGGCGCGGTCTTGTCCCAGGGTTGGGTCTCGAGCCAGTCGCGGACGAACTGCTTATCGTAAGAAGGCTGGGCGCGGCCCGGCTGCCAGGTGGCGGCGGGCCAGTAACGGGAAGAGTCGGGCGTCAGCACTTCGTCGATGAGGACGAGCGAGCCGTCGGGGGCGCTGCCGAATTCGAACTTCGTGTCGGCCAGGATCACGCCGGCCTTGGCCGCCCGTTCGGCGCCCATGCGGTAGAGCGCGAGGGAGGTCTCCTGGATCGTGCGGAAGACCTTCTCGCCGAGGATCTCACCGCAGCGGGCGCGGGTGATGGCTTCGTCGTGGCCTTCGGCGGCCTTGGTCGAAGGGGTGAAGATCGGCTGCGGCAGCTTGGAGCCATCGAGCAGGCCGGCCGGGAGCGGGTGGTCGAGGATCGCGCCGGTCTTCTGGTATTCCTTGAAACCGCCGCCGGCGAGGTAGCCACGGACGACCGCTTCGACGGGCAGGGGCTTGAGCTTGCGCACCAGCATCGAGCGGGGGATCAGGTGTTCGTGGCCCTGCAGGGCCTTGGCCAGCGCGTTGGCATGGTCGGGGACGAGGTGGGTCGGGAAGACCAGGCGGGCCTGGTCGAACCACCAGAGGCTGATCTGGGTGAGGAGGATGCCTTTGCCGGGGACGCCGTTGGGCATCACCACGTCGAACGCCGAGAGACGGTCCGTCGCGACGATCAGATAATGCGAGCCCAGGTCGAAGACCTCGCGGACCTTGCCCTTCGCCTGGAGCGGGTAGGGCAGGCCGGTGACGGTCATCAGCGCTTCGGCGGGCAGGGGCGGCGTCTTCATCCTGCCACGGAGATAGGGCAGGGCGGGGCGGCAGGGCAAGGTGGTTCGTCGTTGAGGCGGCGGCGTCCGCGGTCACCCTCGGACGGACCGATGGAACTCCGCGACGCCCATTGCCATTATCAGTTCGCCGAGGTCCCTTACGCCGCGGTCGAACAGGCTCGGGCGGACGGCGTCGGCCAGGCGATGATCAACGGCAGCGCGCCGGCCGACTGGCCGGAAGTGGCCGCCCTCGCGCGCCGTGATCCGCGCAACCGCGTCTCGTTCGGCCTGCATCCGTGGGACGTCCCCACGGCGACTCCGGGCTGGGAGGCGGAACTCCGCGCTGTCCTGCTCGCGCACCCGACCGCCGGCGTCGGCGAGATGGGCCTCGACCGCTGGGTGAAGGACTTCGACCCCGTCGCCCAGGAAGCGGCCTTCCGGAAGCAGCTCGCCCTCGCCGTCGAGCTCGACCGCGCGCTCACCATCCACGCCGTCAAGGCGATCGGGCCGCTGATGGACATCCTGCGCTCCGCCGAACTGCCGCGACGCGGCTTCCTGCTGCACAGTTGGAACGGTCCGGTCGAGCTCGTGCCGGAACTCGCGAAGCTCGGCGCGTATTTCTCTTTCAGCGCGCATCACCTCATCCCGCGCAAGGCCGACCTGCGCGTGCAGTTCGTCGCGGCCATCCCGCGTGAGCGCATCCTTGTCGAGACGGATGCGCCCGCGCTCTGTCCCGCGCCGGAATTCCGACTCCGTGAACTCGCGCCGGACGCCGCCGGCACGGAGCAGAACCATCCGTCGAACCTCGTGCGGAACAACGCCGAACTCGCGCGGACCATGGGCGTCACCCCCGAGGAATCCGCTGCGCTGACCTCCGTGAACTTCGCGCGCCTATTCGGGGCGTAGGAGCGAAAGTCGCAGCGCCTCGCCGGCGGCCGCGAGGCCGAACGCACCGGCCACGTGGGCGGCCGTGCCGTAGCCCCATTCGCAGTTCGGACGCAGGTCTTCGCCTTCGGGAATCTCGCCGCCCGGCAGGCCCTCGCAGTCCGTCGGCTGCGTGAACGGCTCGTCGGACCACACGCACGACACCCCGAAGGGCGTCTTGCCGCGGGGGAAATCGAAGTTCTGCCGCAGACGTTTGCGCACCAGCATCATCAGCGGGTCGTCGCGCGAATCGCGCAGGTCCGTGATCTTGAGCCGCGTGCCGTCGAGGCGTCCCGCGCAGCCGCCCACCGTGACCACGGGCAGCTTGCGGTTCACCGCTTCGGCGATCAGACCGCACTTCGGCGAAAGCGCGTCCATCGCGTCGACGACCACGCCCTCGAAATCGGCGAGCACCTCGTGCGGATTGAAGCGGGAGAGGAAGCGCTGGTGGAGCGTCGTGCGGATCGCGGGATGGATCGCGCGGGCGCGTTCGGCGACGGCTTCGGTCTTCGGACGGCCTTCGTTGCCGGCGACCGCATGGAGCTGTCGGTTCGTGTTCGAGACGCAGACCGCGTCGCCGTCGACGAGCGCCAGATGGCCCACGCCGGAGCGCGCCAAGGCTTCGACGGTCCACGAACCCACTCCGCCGAGGCCGACGACGAGGAAAGACGACCGTGCGAGCTGCTCCATGCCGGCGCGGCCGTAGAGGCGGCCGATGCCGGCGAAGCGTTGGAGATGGTCCGCGTCCATTCGCCCAATCAAACCGGGATGGGGCCGTAAACCAAGGAGGAAGCGTCAGCCGCTCCCCGTCATTCCGTCCTCGGGTCAGCTTCCCCGCTGCGTGACCGCTTCGGCGCGCTGGCGCAGGTCGGCGTCGAACAGCGCGTCGATCAGCGTGTCGAGGTCGCCCTCGAGCACCTGCTCGATCCCGTGGACCGTGAGGTCGATGCGGTGGTCCGTGATGCGGTTCTGCGGGAAATTGTAGGTGCGGATACGTTCGGAACGGTCGCCCGAGCCCACCTGCGTCTTGCGGTCCTGGGCGCGCGCCTCGCGTTCCTTGGCGCGCGTGAGGTCGAGCAGGCGCGAGCGGAGGACGCGCAGGGCCTTCACGCGGTTACGCAGCTGGGAACGTTCGTCGGCGCAGTAGACCATCAGCCCCGTGGGCTTGTGGATGATCTGCACCGCGGACTCCGTCTTGTTGACGTGCTGGCCGCCGGCGCCGCTCGCGCGGGCCACGGACATGTCGAGGTCTTCGGGCTTCAGCACCACCTCGGCCTCTTCGGCTTCGGGCAGGACCGCGACCGTGGCGGCCGAAGTATGCACGCGGCCCGAGGCTTCGGTGGCGGGCACGCGCTGGACGCGGTGCACGCCGGCCTCGTGGCGCAGGTGGGCCATCGCGCCTTCGCCTTCGACGAGCAGGACCGCGTCGCGGACCCCGCCCAGGTCGGACGGCGAGAGGGACA
>JBILXR010000120.1:0-5961 GCA_044378215.1 Opitutales bacterium | reverse complement strand
CTTGTAGGCGAGGGCGGCGATGATCTCGAGGATCGCGGTGGCCTGCTTCTTGCTGATCTCAGCTTTTTCGGCGATGGCACCGGCGATTTGGGACTTGGTGAGGGCTTTGGACATGTTGTTTGTGGGTGGGTTGTGCAGTGATGCGGGTGTATTAAGTAGCGAACCGTGCGCTGAAAACCAGCGAAAAATAAGGGTAGGGTGAAGGTTTCTTCCGGGCCCTGCTCGCCCGCAAAAAATCTTTTGCATGCTCCCGCCATCCGACTTAGGTGTCTCGTACACCCCCAAGCCATGAGACTCCGCCCGTCCGCCGCCCTCCTGTTCTCGCTCCTTTCCGGGATGACTTCCGCCGTCGCGCAAGACGCGGTCGTCTCCCTGGAGCCCGCCTTCGCGGACATCAAGTTCAGCCTCCCGGTCGCGGTCGCGCCGCTGCCCGGAAGCAAGGACGCCGTCTTCGTGATCGAGAAGGGCGACCCGGCCCCCGGGGCGGTCGTAGATAAGAAGAAGGCATCCGCTTACGTGGGTGGCAAAGTCCAGATGATCTCGGGCCTGACCACGGGCAAGCCGGTCAAGACGGAGGTCTTCCAGCTCAACCCTAAGGACGGTAAGTTCGATGCCGCCGGCGAGTGTGGTTTCCTCGGTTTCGCCGTCCACCCTAAGTATAAAGAAAACAAGCAAGTATTTGTCTATTATAGCCTTAGGATTGAAGGAAAGCTTCACCAGCGCATCTCCCGTTTCCTGCTTTCGAGCGTCGAGCCCTTTAAGGTAGACCCCCAGTCCGAGCAGCCGTTCATCACCCAGCTCGACCCGGCGGCCAATCATAACGGCGGCGACCTGCACTTCGGACCTGACGGTTACCTTTATATCAGTTGCGGCGACGGTGGCTCCGGGGGCGACGCTTTCGACACGGCGGGTTACATCAACAAGGGCTTTCATGCCGCGGTCTACCGGATCGACGTCGACAAGAAGGCAGGCAACCCCGCCCCCAACCCCCACGCCTCCGTCGTGACTGACGCCAAGGGCCAGGCCTTCTATGCCGTCCCGGCCGACAACCCCTTCCTGAAGGTCACCTCCCACCGCGGCCGCCCCGTCGAGGCCGCCTCGGTCCGGACCGAGACCTGGGCCACCGGCCTGCGCAACGCCTGGCGCTTCTCCTTCGACCCTCAGACGGGTACCTGCTTCGCCGGCGACGTCGGCCAGGGCCTTTACGAGGAGATCGACATCCTGGTCTCCGGCGGCGACTACGGCTGGCACGACGTCGAGGGTTTCCACCTCTTCAACCAGAAGGACTCCGGGGGCAAGAAGGCCATGCCCGCCCTCGCCCCGGCTTCCGACTTCAAGGCTCCGATCCACGAGTACGACCGTAAACTCGGTAACTCCGTGACGGGTGGTGTCGTCTGCCGCGGCGACCGCGTGCCGGCCATCGCCGGCGCCTACGTCTTCGGCGACTTCGCCTCGGGCCGGATCTTCTCCCTGCATGAGCGCGGCGGTCGCTGGGAATCCCGCGAGATCGCCCGCGACGCCACCGTCGCCGGTTTCGGCCACGACCCCAGCAACGGCGACGTGCTCGTCGCTTCGCTCACCGGTCAGGTCAAGCGCATCGTCCGCAAGTAAGCCGATGCTCTCCCGCCGTTCGCTTCTGGGTCTTTCCGGTTCGCTGATGGCGGGAGCGATGCTCCGGCCCTTGCTCGCGGCGACGCCCTCGCCGCAGACGCCGGCCTTCAGTCTCTTCACGAAGCACCTCGTCGGCCTGCCTTACGATCAGCTCGCGGCGACGGTCGCGGAACTCGGTTTCAAAGGCGTCGAAGTCCCCGTCCGTAAAGGCGGACATGTCGAGCCCGCGCGCGTCGAGGAAGACCTCCCGAAGCTCGTCGAAGCTTTCAAGCAATGCGGCGTGGCGATCACGCTCATGACGACCGACATCAACACGGTCAATGCGGTCGACCGCACGGAGAAGGTGCTCCGCACCGGCGCGGCGCTCGGTATTCCGAGCTACCGCATGAAGTGGTATGCTTACGCCGCCGGCAGATCGCCGTGGGCGCAGCTCGATGAGCTCAAGCCGCAGCTCCGTGACCTTGTCGCGCTCAGCCGCGAAGCCCGCATCCTGCCCGGCTACCAGAATCATTCCGGCGCCAAGTATGTCGGCGCGGGCGTCTGGGACATGGCGATGCTGATGAAGGATTACCGCCCCGACGAACTGTCCTGGAACTTCGACTTCTTCCATGCGATGGTCGAGGGCGGCCTTTCGTGGCCCAACGAACTCGCCTTGGCCCGCGACCATATCTCGATGGTCTACTTCAAGAGCTTCCAGTGGCAGGGCAGGGTGCCGGTCGGTTGTCCGTTGTCCGAAGGCACCGTGGGCAAGGACGCCGTCGCGCTCCTCCGTAAGTCTGCTTACGCCGGCCCGGTCTGCCTGCACGTCGAGTACCTCAAGGGGAAGGTCACGGACCCCGGCGCCCTGAAGGAAGCCATCGTGGCGACGCGCAAGGATTTCGCGACCCTCCGCCAGTGGTGGGCCTGAGCTGAGGCAGGGAAGGGCGCTTCCGAAAAGATAGGCTGGAACTTGCGGCCCTCGGGGATGTAGAAACCTTCACCCCCATGCTCCCCCGTACCGCGCTTTTCCTCCTGGCCGCCGCGTCCCTCGTGGCCGCCCCCAAGCCCGCCCCGGCCGCCAAGCCGGCGCCCGAGCCGTACCAGCCTTCCGAAGGCGGTTCCCTTCCGGCCGCGCTCTTTCAATTGCCCGAAGGTCTCGAGGTCACGCTCTGGGCTCGTTCGCCCATGCTGGCTAACCCGACCAACATCGATTTCGACGCCCAAGGCCGCCTCTGGGTCAACGAGGGCGTGAACTATCGTACCTATAACAAGGGCGGCAAGCGTCGCCCCGAAGGCGATCGCGTGATCGTGCTCAGCGACACGAAGGGACAGGGCTTCGCCGATTCCGTCCAGACGTTCGTCCAGAACCCCGACTGGACCTCTCCGCTCGGCATCGCCGTCATCGACAACGTCGTCTACGTCTCGCACGCCCCGACCATCACGAAGTACACCGACGTGAATCGCGACGGCAAGTTCGACGCTGCCGTCGATAAGCAGGAGACCTTCCTCACCGGCTTCGGTGGCCAGGACCATGACCACTCGCTCCATGCCGTGGTCGCCGGCCCTGACGGCAAGCTTTACATCAACTCCGGCAACTGCGGCGCGGTCGTGACCGACAAGTCGGGCAAGACCTTCCGCGTGACCAGCAATTACGTGGATGAACGTGGTGGCAAGTGGCCCTTCGACGCCCGCGCCAATATCGGCACGAAGAGCGACGACGGCTTCGTGTGGTCCTCCGGTTTCTCGGGTCGCCTCAACGCCGACGGCACAGGCCTCGAAATCCTCGGCAATGGTTACCGTAACAGCTTCGAAAGCTTCCCTTCCTCCCTGGGTGACCTCTTCCAGGGCGACAACGACGACTCCCAGAGCTGCCGCACCTCCTTCGTCCTCGAATACGGTTCGGCCGGTTACACCACGCCGACCGGCGCGAGCTACGGCTCCGTCAAGCGTCCCGGCCAGTCGATGCCGCGCGCGCACTGGCGTCAGGACGATCCCGATACGATGGACGTCGGCGACGTCTACGGCGGCGGCTCGCCCACCGGCCTCGCGGTCTATGAGAACGGCGCGCTCGGCGCCGCCTGGGCCGGTACGCTCCTGAACTGTGAGCCTTCGCGCAATACGGTCTTCGCCTACAAGCTGGCTCCGCAGAAGGGCACCTACGCCCTCAACGAGTCCACGCGCAAAGACCTCATCACCTCCAATCCGGCGCGTGAGTTCGTCGGCACCGACTTCAAGAAGATCTCGCCCGAAGAAGCGGCCAAGCCTAACGACCGCATCCTCTTCCGCCCGTCCGACGTCACCGTCGGCCCCGACGGCGCCATCTACGTCGCCGACTGGTATGACTCCCGCGTCGGCGGCCACCAGACCCTCGACGATACCTGCACGGGCGCGATCTACCGCATCGCTCCGAAGGGCTTCAAGTCCGTCGTCCCGAAGATCGACGTCTCCACGCCCGAAGGCGCCGCCGCCGTGCTGCGTAACCCGGCCGTCAACGTCCGTCACCTCGGCTTCAACGCGTTGAAGGGTTTCGGCGCGAAGTCCCTGCCGGTCGTCTCGGAGATCCTCCGCGACGCCAATCCTTACGTCGCCGCCCGCGGCGTCTGGCTCCTGCCTCACCTCGGTGAAGAAGGCGTCACCCGGACCAAGGCGCTCCTCAAGGACACGAATCCTTCGCTGCGCCGCCTGGCCTTCCAGTCGCTGCGCCGCGCCGGCCATGACACCCTCGGCATCGCCGCCGAGCTCGCCGGCGACGCCGATGTCGCCGTCCGTCGCGACGTCGCCACTTCGCTCCACGCCGCGCCGGCCGACAAGGCCGTGCCGATCCTGATCGAGCTCGCCCGCCGTCTCGACGTCTCCGACAAGAACTCCGTCGCCGCCTTCGGCATCGGCTCCGCCAACAAGCAGGACGCCGTCTGGTCCGCCGTGAAGTCCACGCTCGCCCAGGACGGCGCCGAAGCCTGGTCGCCCGAAGTCGAACGCATCGCCTGGCTCCTGCACCCGGCTTCCGCGGTCCCTGAGTTCCTCGCCCGCGCTTCTTCCGCCAAGGTTTCGCAAGCCTCCCGCACGCTCGCCGTCGAGTCCCTCTCGTTCGTCGACAGCAAGGAAGCCGCCCTTGCGATGATCAAGCTCTGCGCCGACGGTTCGCCCTCCGCCTCCGAAGCCAAGGGCTGGGCCCTGATGCGCATGACCGGCCTCTGGTCGGCCTATGACATCCGCACCGAGCTCAAGAACGCCGGTGTCTACGACGCCAAGAAGGTCGTCGTGAACGCCATCGAAGTGCCGGAAGCTCCCGCCGGTACCTACGCCGAGCAGGATGTCCTCGCCAAGACCGGCGACGCCGCCAAGGGCGCCGCCCTCGCCCAGCGCTGCATCATGTGCCACCAGCTCAACGGCAATGGTCCGGCCTACGGTCCGGAACTCAAGGGCTGGGCCGCCCGCCAGAGCCGCGAGGCCCTCGTCCGCGCCATCGTCAACCCCTCGGCGGACATCGCCCTCGGCTATGAAGGTGTCTCCCTTAAGCTGAAGGCGGGCGGCCGCATCGACGGACGCCTCCAGTCCAATAACGACCCGATCGTCATCACCTCGACGGGAGGTCTCACCCAGCTCGTCCCCAAGGACCGGGTCGCCGGTGGCCAGACCAAGATGACCCGCTCCCTGATGATGTCCGGGGAGCAATTGGGTCTGAGCGCCCAGGACGTGGCCGATATCGCCGCCTTCCTGGCCTCTTATAAGTAAGCCAGATCGCTAAAAGCGGGTTTCGAGGGGGTTTTCCACCAGGAAGACCCCCTTTTAATTTACCGCTTGCTTCTGAGGCCGGGTTTATCAGGTTCGACCCTCCTTTCCCTAGGCAAGGCACGGCCGCACAACGCGGGCCCGCGACTTACTAGGCACCAAAAGACCTTATACCAACATGAAGCAGCTCACCCTTAACGTCACCAGCCGCGCGCTCCATGGCCGCGGACCCGCCCGCCGCCTCCGCGTCGATGGCTCCATCCCTGCCATCATCTACGGCAAGTCCGGCAACCAGAGCGTCGCCGTCAAGCAGGAGGCCTTCCGCGACCTCATGCGCGCCAAGGGCAACGCCGCCTCGCTCATCAACCTCGATGTCGACGGCAAGAAGATGCTCTCCCTCATCAAGGAGTTCCAGCGTCACCCGATCACCCAGAAGTTCCTCCATATCGACATCATGGAGATCGACCCGAACTCCCCGATGACCGCCGCCATCCCGGTGCGCGCCATCGGCGAAGCCCATGGCGTCAAGACCGACGGCGGCACGCTCGCCATCGTCTCCCAGACCATCAATGTCCGCTGTCTCCCGAAGGACCTCCCTGAGTTCATCGAGATCGACGTCACCGAGCTCAAGGTCAACGA
>JBILXR010000119.1:0-6004 GCA_044378215.1 Opitutales bacterium | reverse complement strand
GCGGCGGCCAAGGCCATGACGGGCCCGGGCTCACTGGAGCCGACATAAGCCAAAACCCAGATCCAAAGGCCAGGCACGGTGAGCCGGTTGAGCCACTGTGGGAAACCTCGGTCCAGATGCTGCGCCCAGACCAGCGCCCCCCAGAAACAGAGCGCGGCGATGATCGTGAACCAATCGACGTGGGCGAGAAGCTCCATGACGTCAGCCTAGGGACGCAAAAAAGGCGGTCAAGGGAGGTCCCTTGCCGCCTGTTGCTTCATAAGGCCGACTTCAGAGCTTCAAGCCGAGGGCTTCGGAAGCCGTCGCGCGCTCTTCGAGCAGTTCCTTCTCGGTGATCGCGATCTTCTCCTTGGAGAAGGCATCGATCGGCAGGCCCTGCACGATCTCCCAAGAGCCGTCGGCCTTGGTGCGGAGCGGGTAGCCGAACATGATGCCCGGAGCGATGCCGTAGTCGCCCTTGGAGAGCACGGCGACAGAGTGCCAGTCGCCGGCCGGAGTCGGGAAGTGCAGGCTACGCAGGGTGTCGAGGGCCGCGTTGGCGGCGGAGGCGGCCGAAGAGGCGCCACGGGCCTTGATCACGGCGGCTCCACGCTTCTGGACGTCAGGGACGAAGGTCTCCTTGAGCCAGGCGTGGTCGGTGATGACCTGGGTGGCCGGCTTGCCGCCGATGAGGGCGTTGGTGAAGTCAGGATACTGCGTCGAGGAGTGGTTGCCCCAGATGGCCACGTTCTTGACGACGGAGTTGTGGGCGCCGGCCTTGGCGGCGAGCTGCGACTTGGCGCGGTTCTCGTCGAGGCGGGTCATGGCGAAGAAGTTCTCGGCGGGCAGGTCGCCGGCGGAACGCAGCGCGATGAGGGCGTTGGTGTTGCAAGGATTGCCGACGACGAGGACCTTGACGGACTTCTTGGCGTTGCGCGCGATGGCTTCGCCCTGGCCGATGAAGATCTTGCCGTTGATGCCGAGCAGGTCCTTGCGCTCCATGCCGTCCTTGCGCGGGACCGCGCCGATGAGCAGGCACCAGTCGGCATCCTTGAAGCCTTCGTTGAGGTCGCCGGTCGCGACGACATCGGTGAGCAGCGGGAACGCGCAGTCCTGCAGTTCCATCACCACGCCGGCGAGGGCGTTGAGGCCCGGTCCGACTTCGATGAGGTTGAGGGCGACCGGCTGGTCGGGGCCGAAGACGGCGCCGGAGGCGAGGCGGAAGATGGCGGCGTAACCGATGTTGCCGGCGGCGCCGGTGACGGCGACGCGAATGGGGGACTTGGAGGCCATAGGAGTGGGCCTATCTAGTTAGGCCCGCCCCCGGGAGTGAAGCGGAAACTAGAGCCCGAGCTCCCCTTGCATGAGGTCATCAGCCGCTGGCGCCGACATGCTGTCGCGAACTAATTGTGACAAAGGCGCGGCCGACCGTCCCTCCTGGCCACAGAGCGCCCGGAGGACCAAGGCGGCGGCCAGGGCGTCGTAAAGCGCGCAATGGTAGCGTCGGCGACCGGGCGGACAATGGTCGGCCGCCAGCTCATCCAGCCGGGGGCCGAGGCGCAGGGCCGAGACCAAGGCGCCGAGCCGGAAATCGCCGAGCGAAGGGGCCCAGGCCCGGGCCAGCCGGCAGGTGTCGATCCAAGGACCCCACTCGGCGACCTCAGCGTTCTCACCGACGAAACCGGGGACGACCGAAGGACGCGACCAGGTACCGCGCAACAGGCCCGATTCGACCGAGGCATTATGGGCGGCAAGCAAACCCGTCCGACGGAGGCTGACCCAGCGGCCCCATTCGGACTCGAAGGGCGGGCGTCCCTTGAGCTCCTTGGCGCCGAGTCCGTGGCACTGGGTATCGATGGCCGGAACGGGCTCCCGTGAAGCGTGCAGGCTCGTAGCGGCGGAGACGACTTCGCCGCCGAGCAAGGTGGCGACGCCGAACTCGACCACACCGGTGCGGGCGCTGCCTTCGAAATCGATGACGTGGATCGGGACCGAAGACCAGGTGAAGGCGACAGAGCTCATGGGTTCAGCGCCATTCGTGCTTGGGATAACGGCCGCGGAGCTCCTTCTTCACGCCTTCGTAGGAACCCTTCCAGAAAGCATCGAGGTCGGTGGTGCGTTGCTGGGTGCGGCGAGCCGGCGACTGGATGCAGACGACCATCGGCACCTTGCCGAGGCAGACGCGCAGCTTGCTGCCCGGGAAATCGTAGAGCTCCTGCACGGTCGCTTCGACCTCGGCCTGCCCATCCTCGGTGTACTCGATGCGCGCGGGATGCTTCTTGCGCGGCAGGATGATCTTCTCGGGGCAATAGGACTCGAGCGCCATGGCCTGCTCGTGCGTCAGCCAGCCGCGGACGACGCCGAAGACCGGGCGGTCGCGGATGTCGCGGTAAGCCACGGCGCCGGCGCAGACTTCTTCGATCACCATGCGGCGCGCGGCCTCGTCGAACGGCGGGATGCCCAGCTCGGGGCAATGCTTGGAGAGGAAGTTGACGCGGCGGATCCACGCGTCCACGGGGGCGTCCCACTTCTCGAGTTCGAGACGACCGGCGGCGACCTCTTCCGCGAGCAGGCGGCTGGCGGCGTCGGAAGGGGCGTCGTCACGCTCCTTGGCTTCAAGGACGAGGTCGCGGAAGCGGCGCTCGACGCGCGTGACCACGCGACGTTGCGAGCCGTCGTAGCGGACCTGATTGACGGTCGAGAATTCGGCCGGGAAGAGTTCCTGCAACCAAGCCTCCTCGATGGCGGTCGCCAAGGAAAGATACGTCGTCACGCCGCCACGGGCCTGGATCTCATCGACCTCAGCCGCGACCAAGAGCTTGGCGTTACGAATGGAAGACTCACGGCGCAGTTCGCCGGTGCGCCCGTGGACCAGAGCGCAACGCAACGTACCCGCGTCGAGGCGGACGGCGAGGCGGTCCGAGAAACCGAGGAGCAGGCATCGGCGGACCGCGGCGGGGTCGGCGATCCGGCCACTGACCGGCAACCCCTGCCCTTCGGCGAGGCGGAGGAACTGGCGGGCGGCCTGGTCGGCCTGACGCGCGGCTTGGCCATGCACGCCGAAGCGATCGCAGGCGTCCGCATCGAACTTCATCTCGACCGCGCGCTGCAGGAGCGCCAGCCGCGGGAAGAAATCGGAACCATCTTCCTGTTCGACGGAATCGCGGGCGTTTTCGGTGCGGTCATCTACCTTGCGGAAAAGGATGTCCCGCCCTTGGGCGAGGCCCGCGATCCGGCACACTTCGTAGACGCAATCGAGGTCGCCCGCGGCGAGGAGCATGCGCGCGTAACGCGGATGGGCCGGGAAGACCGACATCCGTCGGCCGAGATTCGTGAGCTTGCCTTGGGCGTCGACGGCGCCGAGATCGGCGAGGACGGTCAGAGCGCGCTGCAGGGCCTTGTCGTCCGGCTTCTCATACCAAGGGAAGGTGGCGGCTTCGCCCCAGCCGGACGAGAGCAGCAGCAGGATCGTCTCCGAGAGGTCGACCCGCTTGATCTCCGGGACTTCACGTAGCGGACGGGCTTCGTGGTCGGTCTGCGACCAGAGACGGATACAACGGCCCGGACCGGTCCGGCCGGCGCGACCGGCGCGCTGTTCGGCGGAAGCCTGGGAGACCGGCTCGACGAGCAGCGTGTCGATGCCGCGATGCGGGTCGAAGCGGGCGATGCGGGCGAGGCCGGCGTCGACCACCGCGCGGACGCCGGGGATAGTCAGGGAAGTCTCGGCGACGTTGGTCGCGACGATCACCTTGCGGCCGGGGCTGGGCTTGACCGCGCGATCCTGCTCTTCCGGCGGAAGTTCGCCGTAGAGCGGCAGGATATCCACGCCGCCCGATTCCGGAAGATTACGCACCGCGCCGATGGTCCGCATGATCTCATACGATCCCGGCATGAAGACGAGCACGTCGCCCTCGCTTTCCTCGCGCAGCACGCGGCGGACCTGTTCGGCCGCGGCGTCCCAGATCGGGCGGGTCGAGTTGCGCGGCAGGTGCGTGTATTCGACCTGCACCGGATAGGCGCGTCCGTCGGCGGCCAAGGTCTCGGCCGAACCGAGCCACTTCGCCACTCCCTCGGTGTCGAGCGTCGCGGACATCGCCATGATCAGGAGGTCGGGGCGATGCGTCTCCTGCAGACGACGGGCGAGCGCGAGGGCCACGTCGGAGTGCAGGTTGCGCTCGTGGAATTCGTCGAACACCACCGCGCCGACGCCCTTGAGCTCGGGGTCTGAGGCCATCTGCCGGAGCAGCAAGGCCTCGGTCACGAACTTGATGCGCGTCTGGGCCGACTCGACGCGCTCGAAGCGGATCTGGTAGCCCACCTCGCCGCCGAGACGCACGTCACGCTCCTGCGCGATGCGCGCGGCGAGGAGGCGGGCCGCGATGCGGCGGGGCTGGAGGACGACAATCTGCCCTTGGACGAGGTTCAGGTCCAAGAGCATCTGCGGGATGCGGGTCGACTTGCCCGAGCCCGTCGGTGCGCGAAGCACCAGCCGGCGTACGCGTCCGCAAGCGGCGACCAGGTCGGCCTGCAGCGCGTCGATGGGCAAGGGCTGCTTCATGGGACGTCGAGAGGGATGAGGCGGGCGCTCGCCCTGCCCTGTCGCACCGTAATCCGTGCCACCGTCACGGGAAGGTTAAAGCGTCGCGGGCCCGCGCTGCCAGGATTGAGGCGGAGTACGGCGCCGTCCTGCTCGATCTTCGGGACGTGCGTATGTCCCGTGATGACGACATCCGGGCGAAAGGCCGCTTCGTCGAGGCGCAGGTGACCGTGATGGACGAGGACGCGGAGCCCGGCGACGACCTGCAGCGAGTTCAGCGGCAAAGTATCATCATCGTCGCAGTTGCCTGCGACCGCGTGGCAGGGCGCGAGCTCAGCGAGCTGCGGGATGATCAGCGGGCCGCAGACATCGCCGGCGTGGAAGATCACGTCGCATCCTTCGAGCGCGAGGATGGCCTCGGCGCGCAGGCGGCCATGCGTGTCGGAGATGACGCCGATCTCGAACGACGGCTCCACGGTCAGAGCGGGCGGCGCAGCTTGCCGGCCGGGATCGGCCTCAGGGCCGTGAAGTCGGCGCCGATGGTGGACTTCAGCTTGTCCTTCAGGCCGGGCGGCAGCGAATCGACCGCCTCGATGAATTCCTTGTCGCCCGGGAAGGCGGTCTTGCCGACCTCGGCGACCGGCAGGCTGGCGAGGGCGGATTCGGGGAAAACGAAGTCGGCGCGGCGGTCGGAGTTGGCGGCTTCGTTCTCGGCGGATTCGACGTCGAGCGGAGGCAGGGAGTCCTCGAGGTTACCGGAGTCCTCGACCGGCACGTCGACGAAACGGGAAGGCGTGGCCGCGGACTTGGTGGGCGGCGCTTCGGCCGCGACGGCGGGCGCGACCGGTTCGGCGACGGCCTCAGGGGCCGCCGGCGTGGTCCTTATTTTTTTTTGGCCGGGCTCCCGAGGGAGACCAGCTGCGGCGGCGGCGATGTCTTTGATGAGTAGGTCTATCGACCGTGACCTGCTTTGCTCGATCGCCTTCAGCAGCGTCACCTCGAAGTTCGCGCGAGGCGAGAGGCCTTGGCGGATGCCGTTCTCCCCTTCCTGCAGGCACTCGAGGAGGCGGACCAGCTGTTCGGTCGCCAGCGGCGCGCCGAGCTGGGCGGTGGTGCCGCCGGAGCGGACAGAATCAAGGGTAGCGGCACGCACGCGGACCTGGAGGTCGGCGAGCACGCGCAGCAGGTCGCGGCCTTCGGCGTGGAAGGCATCGCAGAGGGCGAGGACCTTCTTGCCGTCCCCCGTGGAGATCCCTTGGCAAAGGTCGGTGACCTGCTGGGCCGAGGCGAGGCCGTAGATCGAAAGCACATCGGCTTCCGTGATCTGCTTGCCGGAGAAAGAGATGACCTGGTCCAGGATGGACTGGGAGTCGCGCATGCCGCCGGCGGCGAGGCGGGCGATCGCCGTGAGGGCGTGCTGATCGGCGGTCACACCGTCGGCCTTGACGATGCGGGCGAGCTGGGCGGCGATGACTTCCTCCGAGATCG
>JBILXR010000118.1:0-6041 GCA_044378215.1 Opitutales bacterium | reverse complement strand
CCTGTTTCCGGTCAAGGCGCTCAGGCCTTGATCTGCGGGCGCTTGGGATCCGGCCAGTCGATGTGGAAGAACTCGCCGCGGGGCTTGTCCTTGCGCTCGTAGGTGTGGGCGCCGAAGAAGTCGCGCTGACCCTGGAGCAGGTTCTGCGGGAGGTCTTCGGTGCGGTACGAGTCGAAGTACGAGAGCGCCGAGCCGAGGGTCGGCACGGGGATGCCGTGCTTCACCGCGAGGGCGATGACCTTGCGCCAGTTCTTCTGGGCCTTCTTGACGGTCTTCTTGAAATACGGGTCGAGGAGCAGGTTATCCAGCGAGCGCTTCTTGGCGAAAGCTTCGGTGATCTTCTGCAGGAAGCTCGCGCGGATGATGCAACCGCCGCGCCAGATCTGGGCGATCTCGCCGAAGTTGAGCTTCCACTTGTACTCGTTCTGGGCCTCGCGCATGAGCTGGAAGCCCTGGGCGTAGGAGCAGATCTTGGAGCAGTAGAGGGCGTCGCGGATCTGTTCGATCACCTTGGCCTTATCGGGATTCGTCATCGCGCGCTTCGGGCCGCGGAGGACCTTGGCGGCCTTCACGCGCTCGTCCTTCACGGCGGAGAGGCAGCGGGCGAAGACGGCTTCGGCGATGGTCGGGGCGGCCACACCCATGTCGAGGGCGTTGGCGCTCGTCCACTTGCCCGTGCCCTTCTGGCCGGCGGTGTCGAGGATGACGTCGACCAGCGGCACGCCGGTCTCGGGGTCCTTCTGCTTGAGCACCTTGGCGGTGATCTCGATGAGGAAGGAGTTCAGGTCGCCCTTGTTCCATTCTTCGAAGGTGGAGCCGATCTCGTCCGGGGTCATGCCCAGGAGGCCGCGCATCAGGTCGTAGGCTTCGCAGATCATCTGCATGTCGCCGTATTCGATGCCGTTGTGGACCATCTTCACGTAGTGGCCGGCGCCGTCGGGTCCGATGTGGGCCACGCAGGGCACGCCGCCCTTGATGGGTTTGCCGGGGGTCGCGCCGGTGAGTTCGACGCCGGTGACGGCATCGACCTTGGAGGCGACGGCTTCCCAGATGGGCTTGAGCTCGGCCCAGGCGGCGGCATCGCCACCGGGCATGAGGGACGGTCCGAAGCGGGCGCCTTCTTCCCCGCCGGAGACGCCGGAGCCGATGAAGCGGAGGCCCTTGGCCTTGAGTTCGCGTTCGCGGCGGATGGTGTCGGTCCAGAGGGCGTTGCCGCCGTCGATGATGATGTCACCCGGCTCGAAGACCGCGGCGAGCTCGTTGATCACCGCGTCGGTGGGGCCGCCGGCTTTGACGAGGATGACGGCCTTGCGGGGCTTCTTCAGGGAGGCCGCGAAGTCCTTCATGGTGGGGCAGCCGGTCAGCTTGCCCGGGGTCTTCGGGTTTTCCTTCACGAACTCGTCGGTCTTGGCGGTCGTGCGGTTATACACCGAGATCGCGAAGCCGTGGTCGGCGATGTTGAGGGCGAGGTTCTGACCCATGACGGCCAGACCGATGAGACCAATGTCGGATTGCATAAGAGGCACCAATGCGAACCCCCGACGGCTGGCATGGCAAACAAGAAAAGGGTCGGTTTCGGCTAAAAGGACGCGTTTTCGACCCGACTGAGCCGCCTTTCCCCTCGCCTCATCCGACGGCCTTCCCATCGTCCACCGCTGTCATGTCCCAGCTCGTCGGCAAACGCATCACCCTCGGTGTCACCGGCTCCATCGCCGCCTACAAGGCCGCGGACCTGACCTCGCAGCTCGTCAAATATGGCGCCGAGGTCCAAGTGGTCATGACCAAGGGTGCCACTCAGTTCATCACCCCGATGACCCTCCAGGTGCTCTCCCGCCGACCGGTGGCGTTCGATCTCTGGGCCGAAGGGGCCAACTCCGTCCCGGGTCACATCGAGATCGCCGATTCTTCCGACCTGCTCCTCGTCGCGCCCCTTTCGGCCAACGTCCTCGCGGAGTTCGCCCACGGCCTCGCCCCGGACCTGCTGACGAGCATCTACCTGGCCACCCGTGGTCCGGTCCTGCTTTGCCCGGCGATGAACGGCAAGATGTACGAACACCCGGCCACGCAGGCCAATCTGAAGACCCTCCGCTCTCGCGGCCACGCGGTAGTCGAGCCGGCCGAAGGCATGCTGGCCTGCGGTTATGAAGGCGTCGGCAAGCTGGCCCCGGTCGAAGAGATCGTGGGCCGCGTGCTTTCGATTCTGGGCTGAGTCGATGGATCCCCGCGCCCTCCGCCAGCGTCTCGCGGCTTCGGCGAAGGAGCTGGGCTTCGACGCCTTCGGGGTCGCGCCGGTCGAGGTCGACGTGCGCGCGGACTACTTCAAGAAGTGGATCGCCGACGGGATGCACGGCGACATGGCCTGGCTGGCCCGTAATCCGGACCGCCGGACCGACGCCCGTAAGGTGCTGCCCGAAGCCCGCAGCTTGGTCGTGGTGGGCCTGAACTATTACCAGCCGCATCCGCCCGCGGGCTATCGTATCGCGAAATACGCGCTGGGCGCGGATTACCACGATGTGATCCTAGCCCGTCTCAAAGAGCTGTGCGTCGTGATGGAATCCCTCGGGGGTGAGCAGAAGCCCTATGTCGACACCGGCCCCGTGCTGGAAAAGCCCGTCGCCGCCGCCGCCGGCCTCGGCTGGCAGGGTAAGAGCACGATCCTCATCCACCGGGGTGCCGGCACCTGGCTTTTCCTCGGCGTCATCCTGACGACCCTCGAACTGGAAGCCACCACCGCCAAGGAGCCGGACCGGTGCGGCTCCTGCACGCGTTGCATCGATGCCTGCCCGACCGCCGCGATCATCGCGCCTTATCAGATGGATGCGCGCAAGTGCCTCGCCTACCTGACCATCGAGCACCAGGGCGCCATCCCGGTCGAATATCGCGAAGCCCTCGGCGACCGCGTCTTCGGCTGCGACGACTGCCTCGACGTCTGCCCTTGGAACAAGTGGGCCGTCGCCACCCGCGAAGCCCATTTCGCCCCGCGTCCGCACCCGCCGCTCCGGGAGACGCTGGCCTGGACGGCCGCACAGTTCTTGGAGCATTTCAAAGGCACGCCGGTCGAACGCCTCGGCCTCGCCCGTTGGCGCCGTAACGCGCTCACCGTCCTCGGCAACGTCGGGACGCCGGGCGACCTGCCGGCGGCGGAGACGCTGCTCGGCTCGCCCGATCCGATGGTCGCCGAACACGCCGCCTGGGCCGTCGACCGTCTGCGCGCTCGTTGAACCTACGGGTTGCCTCAGGCGAGGGGAGCGTCCTAATGGAAGCCGTGACCCTCGCCCAAGCTTACTACGCGCTCGCCGCTTTCCTGCTCCTGGCCGGCTGGCTCATCGTCACGGATGCCGCGGTGCTGCGCACCTTCCGCCGCTCACAAAGCGCGACCTATCTGCTCGGCCTCGCCGCCATCGCTTGGTTCGCCTGGTGGCTGTTCAATATTCCCGACGCGGATCTCGCCGGCATCAACCGCACGTTGGTCCTCGTGGTCTTCCTCGGGGCCAGCCTGGCGAGCTTCGTGTACATGCCCGATTTCCTGTCGGTGCGCGCGCTCGGCGCACTGATGCTCTTCCTTGCCCGCGCCACGCTGGACGCCGGCTACCGGCAGCTGCCGCACAGCCTGCTGGATGCTTCGATCAGCTACGGCGTGCTGGTCCTCTTCGGTTTCTGGTGGGCCTGTTCGCCGCCGGTTTTCGGTCGTCAGTGCGACTGGGTCCTCGCCACTTCCGGCCGCCGTAACGTCGTCGGCGGACTGAGCCTGCTCCTCGGGGTCGCCTGTGTGGCTCAGTCCTTCAATCTCCCGTGAGCCGCGCGCTCCTCATCGTTGTCTCGGGTCCCGCCGGCAGCGGTAAGACCACGCTCTGCTCCAGCCTCACCGGAGCCTGCCCGCAGGGCATCCGGCGCGTGATCACGTGCACCACGCGCGCCCCGCGGCCGGGCGAAGTCGACGGCGTCGATTACCATTTCCTCACGCGCGAGAGCTTCGAGCAGCAGGTCGCCGCCGGCGTCTTCCTCGAGCACGCGCACGTCCATGGCAATCTCTACGGACCACGCGCGGCCGACGTCGCCGCCCATCTCGGCGCCGGCTACGACGCGCTCCTGAACGTCGACGTCCAAGGCGCGGCCACGATCCGCGCCAAGGGCGCCGCCGACCCGCGGCTCGCCGCCTCCCTCGTCACGGTCTTCATCCGTGTCAGCGACCGCACCGAACTGCGTCGCCGCCTGACGGGCCGCGGCACCGACCCGGCCGATGAGATCGACCGGCGCGTCACCGCCGCCGAAGAGGAGCTCCGGCACGCCGGCTCTTACCAGCACGTGATCGAGAGCGGCACCCGCGAGGCCGATTTCGCCGCCTTGCTCGCCATCTACCACGCCGAGAAGGCCCGCCGTCCGTGATGGAGAAGAATGACATCGCGGCCGTCCTCGACGAGATCGCCACCTTCATGGAACTAACGGGGGAGAACCCGTTCAAGATCCGCGCCTACTCCGCCGGCGCCCGCATCCTCGAGAACATGACCGAGGACCTCGGTGAGCTGATCGACGGCGGCAAGCTGGCCGAGATCCCCGGTCTCGGCGAGGCGCTCGTCGATAAGATCACGACGCTCCGCCGCGACGGCGTCCTGCCTTTCCACCAGAAGCTCAAGGCTTCGATTCCCGCCGGCCTCCTCGAGGTGATGCAGATTCCTGGCCTCGGACCGAAGAAGGTCCGCGCGCTCTGGACGCAGCTCGCGGTCGAAGACCTCGCGAAGTTGAAAGAGGTCTGCGAATCCGGCGTGGTCGCCGAGCTCAAGGGCTTCGGCGCGAAGACGCAGGAGAAGATCCTCGAAGGCATCAAGAACCGCATCGCCTACGGCAAACGCCACCGCTGGTACGAAGCGGCCGCCATCGCCGAACCGATCCTCGCGGGCCTCCGCGCCCTCCCGCAGGTCTCGCTCGCCGAATCCGCCGGCTCGCTCCGCCGTGCCCGCGAGACGGTCGGCGACCTCGACTTCCTCGTAGCTTCGTCGGAGCCCAAGCCGATCATGGACTGGTTCGTCGCCTACCCGGGCGTGAAGGAGGTCACCGCCCACGGTGAGACGAAGTCCAGCGTGCGCTTCGAGAACGGCCTCCAGGCCGACCTCCGCGTCGTCCCGGCCGAGCAGTTCTACTTCGCGCTCCATCACTTCACCGGCTCCAAGGAGCATAACGTCGCCATGCGCCACCGCGCGCTCGGCCGCGGCCTCAGCATGAGCGAGTGGGGCTTCAAGTCCGTCGACGAGAAGACCCCTGCGCCCGGCGCGACCAGCGAAGAAGATGTCTTCCGCGCGCTCGGCCTGCCGTGGATCCCGCCGGAGCTCCGCGAGGGTAACGGCGAGATCGACGCCGCCGAGGCGGGCAAGCTGCCGCAGCTCGTCCAGTTCGCCGACCTGCGTGGCGTCTTCCATAACCATACGACCGAATCCGACGGCGACCACACGCTCGACCAGATGGCCGCCGCGGCCGAAGCCCATGGTTGGGAATACCTTGGTATCTCCGATCACTCGAAGTCCAGCTTCCAGGCCGGCGGCCTCGACGAGGCCCGCCTCGCGAAGCAGCTCGAGGATATCGCGAAGCTTAACGCGTCGCAGAAGTATCGCGTGCGCGTCCTCTCGGGCAGCGAGGTCGACATCCTCAAGGACGGCTCGCTCGACTTCCCGGATGACGTCCTCGCGCGCCTGGACTTCGTCGTGGCCTCGGTCCACAACCTCTTCACGTTGGACCGCGAGGCCCAGACCGCCCGCATCATCAAAGCCATCGAGAACGAGCACGTCGACATGGTCGGCCACCTCACCGGCCGCCTGCTCAACAAGCGCGAACCCTACGACGTCGACATCGCCAAGGTCATCGACGCCGCCGCGGCCAACGACACGATCATCGAGCTCAACGCCAACCCATGGCGCCTCGACCTCGACTGGCGCTGGTGGCGCCGCGCCGCCGAGAAGGGCGTGCTTTGCTCCATCAATCCGGACGCCCACGATACCGAGCAGCTGGCCTTCGCCGCCCACGGCGTGCGCATCGCCCGCAAGGGTTGG
>JBILXR010000117.1:0-6086 GCA_044378215.1 Opitutales bacterium | reverse complement strand
CCGATGAGCGACCACCTCCTCGAAATCAGCGGACTCTCCGTCCACTACCCCGGCCGCGCCGCCTGGTTCTTCCAGAAAGCCGCGCCGAAGAAGGCCGTGGATGATATCTCCTTCGTCGTCCCCAAGGGCAAGACGGTCGGACTCGTCGGCGAATCGGGCTCGGGCAAGACCACGACCGGCCGCGCCATCGTGAAGCTCGCGCCACTCACCGCCGGCAGCATCCGTTACCAAGGCCAGGACATCGGCACGCTCTCTAACGCCGCCTTCCTCCCCTGGCGCAAGAAGATCCAGATGATCTTCCAGGATCCTTATAACTCGCTCAACCCGCGGGCCGACGTCCTCAGCATCCTGTCCGAGCCGCTCGAAATCCACTTCCCGACGATGACCCGCGCCGACCGCGAGACCCGCTGCGCCGAACTCCTGCGCAGCGTCCAGCTCCCGGCCGAGCACCTCCGCCGCCACCCGCACGAGTTCTCCGGCGGGCAACGCCAGCGCATCGGCATCGCCCGCGCCCTCGCCGTGCAGCCTGAGCTCATCATCTGCGACGAGCCTGTGTCGGCCCTCGACGTCTCCGTCCAGGCCGAAGTCGTGAACCTGCTCCAGGACCTCCAGGAACAGTTCGGCCTCACCTACCTCTTCATCGCCCACGACCTCGCCGTCGTCGAGCACGTCAGCGACCAAATCCTCGTGATGTCCAAAGGTAAGATCGTCGAGCAAGGCACGCCGGCGCAGATCCTCGGCGACCCCCAGGAAGCCTACACGAAGACGCTGCTGGCCGCGGTGCCCCGGTTCTGATGTCCGCGGACGAACAGCCCACGAAACCCGGCGTGCTCGACGGCACGACGCGCGGCCTCGGCCTCTTGCTGGTCGGCATGGCGGCTTTCGCGACCTGGGACCAGTGGGCCATCTGGAGCACCAAGGATGACTACACCTTCGGCTACCTCGTGCCATTCTTCTCGGCTTACGTGCTCTGGGATCGCTGGGACGAACTGCGGGCGCTGCTGACCGGCGAACGCTCCCACGTCTCCGCCCCGGCATCACGCGCCGGCCTGCACGGTGTCCAGCTGCTCGCGTTCCTCGCCGTCGCCTGCTTCGGACTCGGCGCGGCGGCCCGGGCCGTCTTCGGAACGGGCGTCGGTCCGACCTTAGCCATCGCCTTCGGACTGACCGGCGCGGCGCTCTCTTTCGGCTACCTGTCCGCCCGCGGACCGCAGGATTCGGCGGCGACCGCCGACACGCGCTGGCACGCCGTGGGCCTGCTCCTCTTTCCTGCGGGCGTGTGGCTGATCTCCGGCCCCTTCCTCTACCTCGTCGACAATCAGATCAAAGGCGCGCTGCTGACGAACGTCACCGAGATCGTCTCCGGCCTCCTCCGCGCCAGCGGTCACGTCATTCGCGTGAACGGCAACACCATCGTCTTCCCGAACGGCGACGCCGTCGGCGTGGCGGAAGCCTGCTCCGGCATCCGCTCCCTCTCCGCCTGCGTCTTCGCCGGCGCCTTCCTCGGCGCGGTCTTCCTCGAAGGGGACTTCCCGGGCGCGCTCCTGCGGCGGGTATCGCTGATCGCGCTGGCCGGCTTCACCGCCATCCTACTCAACATCGGCCGCAACGCCTACCTCACCTTCCACGCGCTGGAGCATGGCTCGAAGTCCCTCGACCGCGACCTCGCGGGAATCGAACACGGCCAGCCCGGCTTCTCCTCCTTGGGTTCGGTGCACGACCTCGCCGGCAACGTCGCCATGGTCGCCGCCCTCCTGCTGCTCGTGGCCTTCGTGCCGCTCCTCAATCGGCTCGGCCGACCCCAGACTCCCCCTTCCGAAGCATGAAAATCCTTTTCGTGACCCCTGAACTCGCGCCCTGGTCCAAGGCCGGCGGACTCGGCGACGCGACCGTCGCGCTGGGCAAGGCCTTGGCCGCGCTCGGTCACGAGGTGCGTGCCGTCACGCCGCTCTACGGCTCGGTCCCGGGACGCGAGCAGATGGGCACGCTTGTCGAGTCCCTTAAGGTCGGCGTCAACGGCGACCCTCGCCGCGCCGCCTGCCGCGTGCGTAACCTCGCGGTGTCGCCGGGCTTCGAAGCTTGGTTCATCGAGCACGAAGATTTCTACGGCGCCCGGGAGATCTATCCCGCGCGCGAAGACGCCGGCGAACGCGCGGCCTTCTTCGGCCGGGCCGGCCTGGACGCCTGCCTCGCGACCAGTTGGATTCCGGAAGTCGTCCATTGCCACGACTGGACCGCGGGCCTCGTGCCCGTGCTGCTCAACACCACGCTCAAGCCCACCGCCCTCGGCGGCGTCCGCACGGCAATCTCCATCCATAACCTGCAGCACCAAGGCCTATACCCTCGGCGGCTCATGGCCTACCTCGGCCTGCCGGAATTCCTCTGGAGCCCGCAGGAGCTCGAATGTCTCGGCGGCGTCAACTTCCTCAAAGGCGGCATCCTGCACGCCGGCAAGGTCATCACCGTCAGCCCGACGTACGCAAAGGAGATCCTCACGCCCGCCTTCGGCTACGGCCTCGACGAAGTCGTGCGTCGACGAGCCGGTGCGCTCCACGGCATCTTGAATGGCGTCGACCGCGACGAGTGGGATCCGGCCAACGATAAGCACCTCACGAAGGCGTTTTCCGCGACCAAGCCCGGTGGCAAGGCCGAGTGCAAGACCGCGCTCCTGCGCGAACTCGACCTGCCGACCAATGACGAACTTCCGCTCGTGGGCGTGATCTCGCGCCTCTGGGATCAGAAAGGCCTCGACCTCGCCGCGGCCGTGCTCCCGCGTTTCCTTCGCGAACAGAAGCTGCGCTTCGTGCTGCTCGGCAGCGGTGACGCCGCGCTCGAGAACGAGTATCGTCGGCTCGCGGCGGACTTCCCGCGCCTGTGCGCCGTGCGCATCGGTTACGACAACGGTCTCTCGCATCGCATCGAAGCCGGCAGCGACTTCTTCCTCATGCCGAGCCGTTTCGAACCGTGCGGACTCAACCAGATGTATTCGATGGCCTACGGCACTTTGCCGATCGTGCGCGCGACCGGCGGCCTCGCTGACACCGTCACCGGCTGGGACGGCAAGGAGCAAGGCACCGGCATCGTCTTCGAACACGCCGATCACGGTGGCATCACGTGGGCCCTGGAGCGGGCACTCGAACTTTACGCGCGCCCGAAGGCTTTCAAAGCGCTTCAGAAGCAGGCCATGAAAAAGGATTTCAGCTGGGCGAAGGCCGCAGAGGAGCACCTCGCCGTCTATCAGTCGGCCTGAGACCAGTTTCCGACAGCATCTTAAGCCTAAAAAAAGACAGACTTCGGACGTATTGCCTAAAAACGACCTGAATCGGTCAATTTCTTGTGCCAATGGCACGATTTAAGGCTTTGGCACGGGGTTAGCATAAGGGGTGATGCCATGAAGCACATCACCGCCCTCACCCTCACCACCCTCCTCGCCGCGACCGGTCTTGCCCAGACCGCCGCTGCTGCCGCACCCGCTCCGGTCGCCCTCGACCTGACGGCCGGCTACGACAGCGAGTACTACTATCGAGGCCTCTGGTTCTCGAACGACAACACCTGGTTCAACCTCGGCGCTTCCAAGAAGCTCAACGACAAGACCACGGCCAGCGCCCTCGCCTACTACACCGCTGACAGCGGCTCGACCTACCAGGAGCTCGACCTCGGTGCCGCTGTCGCCTTCGACGCCGGATTCGCCACGCTGACCGCCGGCTACACTTACTTCTTCTTCTTCGATGGCTACTCTGCGACCGGCCTCGGCCAGTCCTACTCCCACGAAGTCTACGTGAGCGCCGCCAAGGCCGTCGGTCCGGTGAACGTCACCGCCACTTATGCCTACGACTTCTACGTCAGCGCCAGCTACGCCGAGATCGCCGTCGACAAGACCTTCACGCTCAGCGACACGACCTCCCTCGTCCTGAAGGCAGCCGCTGGCTACAGCATCGGCGGTTACTACACCGAAATCAACCTTGACGGCTTCAACGCCGGCGGCGGAAGCGTCTGGACGCACGTCGTGCTCAACGCCTCCCTGCCAATCGCCTTGAACAGCACCTTCACCCTGACGCCTTACATTGCCTACAACATGTCCGGCGCGGGTCGTGAAGCGACCAACCTCGGTCTAGCCGCCTACGGAGCAGACGACGACCAGTTCTTCTGCGGCGCCTCGGTCAAGGCCGTCTTCTAAGGACTTACGCTGGGTGGTCTTCGGACCGCCCAGCTTTTCCTTGATCTGAACCATTCCCCGGCCTGGAACAGTTTCAGAACCGGGAGATTGCAGCATAGCAAAAGGGGTGCTTTCCGGGAGGAAAGCACCCCTTCTTCTTTGTTAGGTTGAAAAACTTCGGAAGAAGGCAATGTTCCCACCTCCATGCTCGAGTCCGCCCGCAAACCCGACTGGCTCCGCGCCAAGCTTCCCAGCGGTCCCGACTTCCTGGAGACCAAAAAGAACGTCGACGAGCACAAGCTCCACACGGTCTGCCAGTCCGCGCAGTGCCCCAACATGGGCGAGTGCTGGTCCCGCGGCAGCGCGACGGTGATGATCCTCGGCAACGTCTGCACCCGTTCCTGCACTTTCTGCGCTGTCCTGTCCGGCCGCCCCAGCGAACTCGACCTCGGCGAGCCGGCCCGCGTGGCCGAATCGATCGCCTTGATGAACCTCAAGCACGTGGTCATCACCTCCGTGGCCCGCGATGACCTCAAGGACGGCGGCGCCTCGGTCTGGGCCGCGACCATCCGCGCGACCCGCCACCGCTGCCCGAACACGACGATCGAGGTCCTCCCGGCAGACTTCCGCGGCGAGCAGGAGCACCTCGACACCCTGCTCGACGCCCGGCCTGATATCCTTAACCACAACCTCGAGACGGTCGAACGCCTGCAGCGACCGGTCCGTAAGACCGCCCGCTACGAACGTTCCTTCTGGGTGCTCAAGCACGCCAAGTCCCGCGACTTCATCACCAAGACCGGCATCATGCTCGGCATCGGCGAACGCAAGGAAGAGGTCGCCCAGCTGATCCGCGACATCGCCGCGGCCGACGTGGATATCCTGACGATCGGCCAGTATCTCTCGCCGAGCAAGGAACACGCGCCCATCGATCGCTGGGTCACCCCGGAAGAATTCGCCGAGTGGAAGACCTTCGCCCTCGAGGTCGGGGTGAAGCACGTCGAATCCGGCCCCCTGGTCCGCTCTTCCTACCGCGCCGACGAACAGGTCACCAAGTTCAGCCTGATGGATCGCCGCCAGCGACCCGCCCGTTGACCCGTGGAAGGCCTGCCTCCCGTCGACTTCCGCGCCGAGCTCAATGACGAGCAGTTCGCCGCGGTGACCTCGCCGCGCGGTCCCGCGCTCGTGCTGGCCGGCGCCGGCTCCGGCAAGACCCGCACCCTCACCTACCGCGTGGCCTGGCTCCTGCACCAAGGCGCCAAGCCCTGGGACATCCTGCTGCTGACGTTCACGAACAAGTCGGCCAAGGAGATGCTCGAGCGCGTCGAAGACCTTACCGGCGTCCCGCGCGGGCAGTTCTGGGGCGGCACGTTCCACTCCATCGGCCAGCGTATCCTGCGTCGCAACGCCGCCGTGGCTTCGCGCTCGCCCGACTTCACCATCCTCGACCAGAAGGAATCGGAGCAGCTCTTCTCCGAGATCGTGAAGTCGATCGACGGCGCCTTCATCAAGGATAAGACGAATCCGAAAGCCTCTGTCATCCTCGACGCCTATTCACACGCCCGCAATACGCTGCGCCCGCTGCAGGACGTCCTCGCCGAACGCCTCGACTGGATGAAAGGCGGCCCGGAGAAGCTGATACAGTTCTGCACGGCCTACGCCGCGGCGAAGCAGGAGCGCAACCTCTGCGACTTCGATGACCTGCTGAGCCTCTGGCTGCACGTGCTCGAAAACGACCCGGCCGCCCTCGCCCACTACCGTGGTCGCTTCAAGCACATCCTGGTGGACGAATTCCAGGACACCAACCGCCTGCAGAGCCGCATCATCGACCTGCTCGCCAGCGAGCACCAGATCATGGCCGTCGGCGACGACGCCCAGTGCATCTACACCTGGCGCGGCGCGGACTGGGAAAACATCGTCGCCTTCCCGCAGC
>JBILXR010000115.1:0-6092 GCA_044378215.1 Opitutales bacterium | reverse complement strand
GCTCGCGGAGGGGCGGCAGCCGCAGCGGCACGACCGAGAGACGGTAGTAGAGGTCTTCGCGGAACCTGCCGTCCTTCACCATCTGCTGGAGGTCGCGGTTCGTCGCGCAGACGAGACGCAGGTCCAGTGCGATCGGCCGGTGCGAACCCAGGCGCTCGACCGCGCGCGTCTCGAGGAAGCGCAGGAGTTTCACCTGGGTCGTGGCGTCGATCTCGCCGATTTCGTCGAGGAAGAGCGTGCCGCCGTCCGCGGATTCGAAGCGGCCCACGCGTCGTTCGTTGGCGCCGGTGAAGGCGCCTTTCTCGTGGCCGAAGAGCTCGGACTCCAGAAGGTTGGCGGGAATCGCGGCGCAGTGCACCGCCATGAACGGCCCCTTCGCGCGCTGGCTCGCCTGATGGATCATCTGGGCGAAGAGTTCTTTGCCCGTACCGGTCTCGCCGAGCAGCAGGACGGTCGCATTGGAAGATGCGACCGAGCGGACCTGTTCGATCGAGTGCTGGAGGGAGGCGGAAGATCCGACGATCTCTCCGAGGGAGAACTTGCGGTCGAGTCGCGCCTTGAGCGTCACGACCTCCTTCTCGGTCGTACGGGCCTTCAGGCCGCGCTCGAGCACCAGCTCGACCTGACGGAGATCGACCGGCTTCTGGAAGAACCAATAGGCGCCGCGGCTCATCGCCGTGACGGCCGTCTCCACGTCGCCGTAAGCCGTCATCATGATGCAGACCGGCTGGTGCGGGAGCTTGAGCGCGCGGTCGATCACCGCCATGCCGTCCTCCCCCGCCATGCGGAGATCGGTGAGCACGGCGTCCGGCGGCACGTCTTGCATGAGGCGCGCCGCTTCCGCGGCGTCCTTCGCGACGAAAGTCTCGTAGCGGTCTTCCAGCGCGGCGCGGAGGCCTTCGCGGATGTTCTTCTCGTCGTCGACGATGAGTACCGTGGGCTTCATGGTTCAGGCTTCCGGGGAAGTTTGATGGTTGGCGGCGCCCCAGGCACGCGCCGCCTTCTCGGCGAGGGCCGCGCGGGCGCGATCCACTTCGGCGAGCCGGGCCTTGAGGTTGGCGTTGGAGACGGCCGCCAGATCGTCGAGGTCGCAGAGATAGGCGCCTTCGAGCGAGCGGGCCGCGACGTCGAAGTTGCGCGGCACGCCGAGGTCGACGAGGAGCAGCGGGCGGCCTTGGCGGCGGGCGACGGATTCGCGGAGGGCGGCGGCGTCGAGGAGGGCGCGTTCCACGGTGGCGCAGCCGACGATCACGTCGTGCGCATGCGCCTGCCGGAGCGCGTCGGCGAGCGTGAGGGAGGAGCCGGCGAACTCTTCGGCGAGCACGCGGGCGTTCTCGAAGGTGCGGGAGGCGACGGACACCTGCGCGGCGCCGCGGGAGACGAGGGCCTGCACGACCTGACGGCCGACGTCACCGGTGCCGAGCACCAGCACCCGGGCCTCGTCGAGCGAGCCGAACACGCGCTGCGCGAGTTCGACGGCGACGTTGCCGAGGCTGACCTGGCCTTGCGAGATACCGGTATGCGTGCGCGCCCAGGCGCCGGCCTGGAAGGCGCGCTGGAAGACGCGGTTCAGCACCGGGCCCGTCATGCCGCGCGCGAGCGCGTCGGCGTAGGCATCCTTCACCTGGCCGGCGATCTCGACCTCGCCCACCATCTGGGATTCGAGTCCGGAGACGACGGCGAAGAGGTGCTCGACGGCCTCGAGACCGGGCACGGGACGGAGATGTTGGTCGAGGACCGCGGGCGGAGCGCCCGTCGCCTTGATGAGCGCGCTGCGGACATGGAGGGCGGCGGCTTCGTCACCGACGCCGTAGGCTTCGAGCCGGTTGCACGTGGCGAGCAGCACCGCTTCGGCGAGACCCGCCTCGCGCGCGGCGGCATAGAAAGCCTCGGCGCCGCCGGCGGGCACGGTGAAGGCCGCGCGCTCATCGAGGCCGGCGGTACGATGGGTGGCGCTGAGCGCCACGAGATTGCGGACACGTTCGCTCATCGGGCGGCGGGGAGCGAGAGATAGAGGGCGACGAGCGCGGGGACGAACACGAACAACGACGCGCGGGCGTAAGCCGAACCGGCGAGGCGATGACGACGACGCTGGACGGTGACGAAGAGGCAGGCGACCCAGGTGAGCAACGCGGCCCCGAGCTTAGGCAAGGCGACGAGGGCGAGGTCGCGCTGCGCCCAATCCGTCGCGCCGATCACGAGCGAAAGCCCGAGCAGCCAGACGGCGGCGCCCATGAGCTGGCCGCCGATGCGATCGAGCGGCACCAACGCGGGAAGCAACGCATAGATTCCGCCGAACTCCCGACGGGCGAGCGCGCGGTCCTGCAGGAGATAGGCGGCGGAGTTCAGCGCCTGGGCTCCGAGCACGCAGTAGGCGAGGACGGCGGCGCCGACATGGATGACGATCAGCGGCTTGTCCGTGAGATCGGTCGGCTGGCCGACCACGCCTAAAAAGGCCGCGACGACGAGGCAACCCGTCGTCGCGCCGGCGATCGCCCAAGTCGGCAGTCGATGCGTGAAGGTCAGGTCCAGGAACAGAGCCAGGCCGGAGAGACCCCAGGCGATGGAAAGAAAAAGCTCCGCCGGACTGCTGATCGGCAAAGCGTGCGTCCGCAGGCCTTGGTAAGCCAGCATCGCGGTGAGCATGATCCAACCACCGCGCAGCAACCAGAGGCCGGCGGACGGCCAGCGTCCGGATGCGTCTTTCGCCGCCAGCCCATCCAAGAGCGCCGCGGCCAGAAAGACGGCGGCACAACCCAGCAGGCATTCCCGGGTAAGGGGATGCTCAGCGAGCGCTGCGACTAAGGGGAACATAAGAGAGGAATAAATAGCGGTGTGACATTTTGGCAAACCTCCAAAACAACCTGTTTTCTTGCGAAAGCAGGGGAGGGCCATAGTTTTCGGCTTACCTATGGCCCACGACCTCTACGACCTCACCCAGCACCCCCCACGCAGCCCTCGGGTTCGCCTCGGCGGGCTGGTCATCCTCCCGCGTATGATCGACAAGGCCCGGGCGACGAAAGCCGGGAAAAATGGAGAATATACCTATGGTTGCTCGCTGGACCGTAACGTCCTGGACTTCCTGGGAATTGAAGCGGATGCCCTTAAGGCTCAGATTGACAATGGCTTAGGTGATGGCGAGATCCTTACCTGGATGATGGGTAATGCCAAGAAGCCCCGTCAAGCCTATGAAATCGCGGCTTTCAGCGCCTTCCACGAGCAGCGTGCCCCCAGCGCCCCCGGGGGCCGGGCCAAGGTGAGTGAATACCAGTCTTCGACCCCCGCTGGCGCCAAGCGCGAGGATATCATCACCTGGTTCGACGTCCTCGATCTGGACGACCACCAAAGCTTCGGCGGCAAGGTCTGAGCCGTGGCTAAGGTCGGTCGGCCCCGTCGGGTACTCCTCGTCTGCATGGGCAACATCTGTCGTTCACCGACGGCGGAGGAGGTCCTCCGCGTCAAGACCCGGCAAGCCGGCCTGAATGTCGAGTTCGATTCCGCGGGCACCGAGAACTACCACATCGGCGAGGCGCCGGATCCTCGCTCCGTGCGACACGCGCGCGCCCGCGGGTATGACTTATCGGCCCTGCGCGCCCGCCAGGTGCACGCGTCTGATTTCCACGAATTCGATCTCATCCTCGCCGCCGACCAACTCAACCTGCGTGAACTCCGTCGGCGTTGTCCGCCCGAACAACATCATCGGCTGGCGCTCTTCCTCGGTGACGTCGCCTTGCCCGATCCCTATTACGGCGAAAACGATGATTTCGAGAAAGTGCTGGATTTGGTAGAAAAACAGGCTTTCCGGCTCATCTCGGCGTGGGCGCGGGCAACTGAATGATTGCGGTGACGAGACCCGTCTCGTTTGCTCGACGCCTCCGATGTACCAAGTGAATTTCAGCGACCAGGCGATGCGCGAGCTCGCGAAGCTGCCGACCTTGGAGCAGATGGAAGTCGTCGAAGCGTTCACTTCGCTCACCGCCGAGGAGCTCCTACGCGGCAGCTCGGAACTCGGCACGGTCCGCCGCGGCGGCCACACTTATCACCGCCTGCGCGTCGGTGAGTTCCGCATCTATTTCGAAGCCAGCGAAGGTTCGCTGCTCGCCCATTACGTGCTCCACAAGCACACCTACGCCGACTTCGCGTTCCGTTCGCACCTGCCTTTTCCGGAAGACGAGGCGCGAATCGAGCAAGAAGGCGGTTTCTGGAAATACCTCGACGAACCCCCGAAGTCCTGACCGTGACCACCCCTCCCGAAAAACGCCCGTACGCTTCGCCTGAGGAGGCGGCCCGCATCTATCTGCTGCCGAACCTGTTCACGGCCGGCAACATGCTCTGCGGCTTCCTGGCCATCAAGAACTGCATCGAAGCCCGCTTCACGTCGCTGACTCCGGAAGGCCGGGCCGAGCACTATAACATGGCGGTCTGGTTCATCCTTTTCGCCTGCGTCTGCGACCTGTTCGACGGACGGGTCGCCCGCGCCACGAAACGCGAATCCCTCTTCGGGGCCGAGTTTGATTCCATCGCGGACACGGTCTCCTTCGGCGTCGCCCCGGCCTTGATGGCCTGTTTCCTGGTCATCAAGCCCGAGGTCACGGACAACGTCCAGTTGGTCACTTGGCTCCTCGCGTTCATCTACCTGCTCTGCGCCGGCGTCCGTCTCGCCCGTTTCAACGTCCTGACCAACCCATTGGTCCCTGGTAATGAGAAGCGCGCCGCCGGGGGTGATTTCGTCGGCCTGCCTTCGCCCGCCGCCGCGGGCATGATCGCCTCCCTGGTGCTGGTCCTGTCCAAGGTCATGGTCTCCTCCGACCAGAAGGACCCCTTTGAACAAGCCGTCCAAGCCTGGTCCTGGATCCTGCTGCCGGTCATGCTGGTCATCTCCTTCCTGATGGTGAGCAATGTGCGGTTCCCTAGCTTCAAGAAGCTGGATTGGACCGCCCGGGCCAAGACCCGCGGCTTCATCCTGATCATCATCCTGGGCGCGGTCATTTTCCGTTACCCGCAGTTCTCCTTCCCGGCGGTCTTCCTCGGTTACGTCCTCTACAGCCTTTTCCGCCACGCCTTCTTGCTGAAGAAGAGCGAAATGGACCCGGCGCCGGACGACGATGATGAACCGGTGTCCAAGGTGTGAACAGGCGGTGCAGAACCCGTGCCTGTGGTATACTGTGAACAAGCCGAGGGTTATTCACCCCTCAGGCACAGATGCGACCGGGACGGATGCACCCTCTCATCAGCATCTTGCGGAACTATGTACGGTTTTCCGACCCCTGCTGATGCTACGGGTATTTATAAATGAAGAGAGAATAGATACAGTGCAGGCTGGGATGTGGGCAATGAGGGGTTGCCTCTGCCCACGCCTCTGCTCAATTCTGACGTCATCATGAAGTTCAAGGTCAACCGGAATCACTTTTTCAACGGACTCTCCAGCGTGACCAACGTCGTCGGGAGCCGTGCGACGATGCCGATTCTCCAGAACGTACTCATTGAAGCGGAAGGTGACACGGTCACTCTGACGACGACCAACCTAGATCTCGGCATCTGCTGCCGCATCAAGGCTGCCGTCTCATCACCGGGACGCATCACCCTGCCGGTCAAGAAACTCGTCCCGATCGTCCGCGCGCTTTCGAGCAGCGACACGATCGTCGAACTTACCGGCAAGGACCGGGTGAAGATCACCTCCGGCAGCTCGGTCTTCCAGGTTGCCGGGCTGCCTGCCGACCAGTTCCCGCCGATCTCCAACTTCGCCGGCCAGCCGACCATCTCGATCAACCAGGATGACCTCGGCGACATGCTCCGTAAAGTAAGCTATGCGCAGTCCTCCGACGAGAACCGTTACATCCTCAACGGCGTCTTCTTCGAATTTGCGGAAGGCAAACTCACGGTCGTCGCGACCGATGGACGCCGCCTCGCCAAGTGCGAACGGAAGCTGGCCGGGACCGACAAGGCCCTGGCCCTGATCCTGCCCGCCCGCACCATCATCGAACTGATGCGCCTGCTGAAATCCGGCGGCGAAGCCCATGTCTCGCACAACGAGCGCCAGGTGGGCTTCACCATCGACATCCCGAAGAACGAGGAAGGCCTCGTGGACCGCA
>JBILXR010000116.1:0-6092 GCA_044378215.1 Opitutales bacterium | reverse complement strand
CGTCAACGGCCGGCCGATCCGCGAATGGGCCGAACTGGCCGAGGCTTCGCAGCGCGAGCGCAACCTGATCATCAAGGCGAGCGGCTTCCACGAGACCGCCTGGGGCGCCCGCAGCGTGACCTTGGGCAGCGACGTCTCCCGCGACGAATGGCTGGAGGCGATCGAGGACGCCCTGAACCCTGAGAACGAGACCTTCCACGTGATGCAGGCCTACCATAAGCCCTCGCGCCTGAGCCACCCCGTGTATGCCGACGACGGCACGGTGGCGCCGGCCGAAGGGCGCGTCCGCCTTTGTCCGTACTTCTTCGTCGACGGTGATTCGGTCGAACTTTCAGGCATCCTGGCGACCTTCTGTCCGGCGGATAAGAAGATCATCCACGGGATGAGCGACGCGGCCCTGTTGCCCTGCCACGTGGTCGGCTGAGGGGCGTGCGTCGCCTTGCTTCCGGCCGGCTTTACGGCCAATGTAGGCCCATGAGACTCCTCGCCCTCGGTCTGCTCTCGCTCCTTAGCCTGTACGGCGACCTCGCGGCCGCCGTCCGGACCAAGGTCGACCTGGTCAACCTGACCCCCGATATCCGTCCGGGCGAAAAGGCGCTGATCGCGATGCGCTTCCGTTGCGACCCGCACTTCCACATCTACTGGAAGAACCCCGGCGACGCCGGCCAGTCCCCCACGGTCGAGTGGCAGGAGAAGTCCGGCACCACCGTCGGCGACTTCGTCTGGCCCGGCCCTAAGATGCTCGATCAGTCGGGCGTCTATAACTTCGTCTACGAGGAAGAGACGTTGCTGCTCATGGAAGTCGCCGTCCCAGCCGGCGCCAAAGGCGCGCTGACCTTCAAAGGCAAAGCAGAATGGCTCGAATGCGACGACTCCGGCTGCTGGCCGCACGATAAGCAAGTCGAACTCACCGTGCAGGTGGGCGCCGGCAACGTCGCCTACAAATACGAACCGAAGCTCTACCCGGCGCTCCGCCCTCGCCTGACGACGACCGCGACGAGCGACGGCAAGTCGCTCACGGTCGCCGTCCCCGCGGGTGAGAAACTCCCCCAGACCTGGTTCCCGGAGCGTGGCTTCGTCGCCCCGACCGCGACGGCCAAGCAGAAGCAGGCCGGGGGCAACGTCGTCTTTGAACTGGCGGATGCCACGGAGAAGCTGGATTCCGGCGAACTGATCTTCACCACGCGGGCGGCCGACGGTGGCTTCGTCGACATCAAGGCGGTCCTGGGCGGCGCGCCGGCGAAAGCCGCGCCCGGACCGGCGGCCACGCCGACGAAGACCACCGGCGAATGGCAGCCTTGGTCGCCGGAAGCCCAGGCAAAGGCCTTGGCCGAAGGCAAGACGGTCTACGTCGACTTCACCGCGCGCTGGTGTGCCACCTGCCAGGTCAACAAGCGCGTCTACACGCAGGGTGACGTCGCACAGGCGCTTTCATCGGCCAGGGTGGTGATGCTCAAGGCGGACTGGACGAAGAAGGACGAGGACATCGCGCAGGAGCTCGGCAAGTACGGCCGCACCGGCATCCCTCTGAACGTCTTCCTCAAGGCCGGTCAACCTCCCGCGATACTCTCCGAGGCCCTCACCGGCACCGAAGTGCTGGCCGCGCTCAAGTCGGTCAGCGAAGGCAAGGCCTACCATGCCGAGACGACGACGCACTCGTTCTTCATCTGGATGCTGCTGGCTTTCGGCGGCGGCATCCTCCTGAACCTGATGCCCTGCGTCTTCCCGATGATCGGCCTGAAGGTGCTCGGCTTCGCCAAGGAAGCCGGCGCCTCCCGCCGTACGGTCGTCTTCAACGGACTCCTCTACTCCGCCGGCGTCATCGCGAGTTTCCTCGTGCTAGCCTTGCTCATCATCGGACTTAAATCCGGCGGATCTTCCGTCGGCTGGGGATTCCAGATGCAGTCGCCCGGCTTCGTGCTCGGCACGTGCGTGCTCATGATCGTCCTCGGCCTCAGCCTCGCCGGCGTGTTCGAGATCGGCACCGGCCTCGGCGGCGTCTCCGCAGGCAACGGCGAAGGGCGCACCGCGACCTTCCTCTCCGGCGTGCTCGCGACGGTGGTCGCCACGCCCTGCACCGCCCCTGGACTCGGCGCCGCCCTCGGCTTCGCCTTGGACAAGGATCGTTCGACCGCCGAGACATTGCTCTTCTTCACGGTCATCGGCTTGGGCATGGCCCTTCCCTACCTCCTACTCTCGGTCTTTCCACGGCTTGCGGCGATGCTACCCCGTCCGGGTGAATGGATGGAGTCCTTGAAGCAAGGCATGTCCTTCCCGCTCTTCGGCTACGCTCTCTACCTGCTCTGGGTACTCAACGCGCTCGTCGAGGACGCGGGCTGGGTGCGCGACGCTTCGCTGGGCCTGGCACTGATCGCCACGGCTTGCTGGGTGCTCGGACGCTGGGGCGCCCTGCATCGCACCGATCGCGAACGCGTGACGGCCAAACTGACCTCGGGCGCGCTGTTCATCGGCACGCTCGCCTATCTCTACGCGACGCTGCCCTGAGCGTCCGTCGAACCCGTCCAACAAAAAGGCCCGCCGAATGGCGGGCCTTCTGCTTGCGTTCGAATCAGGCTCAGAGAGCGCTGACCGGAGCCGGGGCGGAACCAGCGGCGGCCGGAGCCGGAGCGGCGACGGGGCGGTTGGCCGCGGCGGCACCACCGTAATTGACGTCGACGACAAGGGCCTTGCGATCCTTGGCGCCGGACTGACGACCAGCGGCGGACTTATCCGCCTGCTGGGAACCAAGGGCCATGATTTCACTGTTGGCTTGATTAGAGCCGAGGCCGACGAGGTAATCACGGACGGACTGGGCGCGACGATCGGAGAGACCGAGGTTGTACTCTTCAGTACCGAAAGTATCGGTGTAGCCGGCGATGATCACCTTGGTGCCCTTGACGCGGGCGGCGACGGCGTCGAGCTTGCCTCTCTCGGAGGCCGAGACGTTGTAGCGGTCGAAGTCGAAGTAAACGGTGGCGAGGATGGCCTCGGGCGGGATGGTGCCGTTGCGGATGGCGTTGGCCATGGCGTCGTAGCCGGTCGGGCGGGTATCGAGCGTGTCATAACCTCCGTTACCACCGTTACCGGAGGTCAGGGGCTGGAAACCGGCGGGGATGCGTGAGGTGCAACCCACGACGAGGGCGGAAAGGGCGAGAAGGAAGGTGAGACGCTTCATGGTGTGAGGGAGATAAAAGAATAGGCGGCGGGACTGGGCAAGCCTTGTCTCCTCAGTAACGAGGTACCTTGGGGTCGACTTTGAGGGACCAGGCATCGATGCCGCCCTGAAGGTTGCTGACGCGGGTGAAGCCCTTGGACCTCAGGAACTGCGTGACCCGCATGCTCCGGCCTCCATGATGGCACTGGACCAAGACCCAGGCGTCGGCGGGAATCTCCGCCAAGCGGGTCGACACGGTGTTCATCGGGATGAGGCGGGAGCCTTCGATGCGGCAGACCGCGTATTCATCGGTTTCACGCACGTCCAGAAGGACGGGCGGGGTCGGGCCGGCCAGGAGGCGGCTGGCTTCTTCGACGGAGATTTCGAGCGGGGTTTCGGACATGGCGGGAGAAAGGGTCGGACAGGCGATAGGCGCATACGCGCTTTTTTCGAGGCTGCGGATCGTGGCGGACGCCCCGCAGCACGGGCAGGCCGGATCGGGGACAAGGCCCAGCCGACGGGAGGTGCCGGCTTCGACATCGACCACGAGAAGTCGGGATTCGTTCCGCTGGCCGAGAAGCAACGCGATGGCTTCGGAGGCCATCCAAGAGCCAATCACGCCGCAGGTGGCGCCGAAGACCCCCGCGTCCGCGCAAGTCGGCACCGAGGCGGCGTCCGGAATGACCGGATAGAGACAACGGTAGCAACCGGCGCCCGGCAGGAAGACTCCGACCTGGCCGGTGGCGCGGAGGACGCTTCCGTGGACCAACGGATGACGGCCAAGGACGCAGGCGTCGGCGGCGAGGAAGCGCGTCGCGAAATTGTCGGTACCGTCGATGATGAGATCATAGCGCGCGACGAGGTCGGCGGCGTTCTCCACCGTGAAACCTTCGGGGTGCAAGGCCACCTTGAGACCTGGGTTGATCTCGCCGAGGGCTTCAGCCGCGGAGACGGTCTTGGGCAGACCGAGGGTGTCGAAGCCGTGGACGATCTGGCGGTGCAGGTTGGAGATTTCGACCTTATCCGGGTCGGCGATGCCGATGAGGCCGACGCCGGCGGCGGCCAGGTAAAGCCCGACCGGAGAACCGAGTCCACCGGCGCCTAGCATCAGGACCTTGGCCTCGCGGAGGCGGAGCTGACCGGCTTCTCCGACCCCGGGCAGACGAATCTGCCGGGAGTACAAAGCCCTCTCATGATCGCTCAGGCGCTGGTCCGCGGACATGCCGACAGTCGAACCCCCGCGGCGAACGGTGTCAAACCGCCCCTTCCACGTGTCGGATTGAATATTCGCCCAAGGTGCCCCAACTTGACCCCGTGGCTCAGGTCTTCCTCGGCATCGATTATGGCTCCCGGCGGGTCGGGCTGAGCCATGCCGACGAACTCGGCTTCGCCTTCCCCCTGCCCGCCGCGGTCGCCGAAGACGCCGAGGCCCGCTTCGCCCAGATCGGCCAGGAGATCGCCCGGCTCAAGGTCACCCTCCTCGTGCTGGGCTACCCGCTTTCCGTCGAAGGCGAACGCACCAAGCGCTGCGACGAGGTCGATGACTTCGCCGAAGAACTGACCCGTCGGTTCGCCCTGCCGATAGAGAAGGTCGACGAAGCCCTGACGAGCCAAGCGGCCGACGAGATGGGCGGACGCAAGGCCCGCTCGGCCAACGAACGCAAACAGCTGGCCCGCACCGGCGAACGCGACTCCCGTGCCGCCGCGGTGCTGCTCCAGGATTTCCTTAACAGCCGGGGCATCGGCGCCTGACATGCCTCCCGCCAAGCCAAAGAAACCTTTCACGCCGAAGCTCGAACGCTTCCTCGCGACGGTGGCGTATGATGGCACCGACCATATCGGCTGGCAGGTGCAGACCGGCCGCCTGTCCATCGAAGGCGAAATCGAGGCCCGTCTTTCGCGTATCCTGAAGACCCCGATTGATATCCACGGCAGCGGTCGCACCGATGCCGGCGTACATAGCGTCGGCCAGCGCTTCCACTTCGACGCTTTCTGGCCCCACCCTTGCAGCTACCTCGTCCACGCGATCAATTCGTGCGAACAGAACGGCCTGCTGGTCACGCACCTGCAGCGCGTGGCGCCGGGCTTCCATTGCCGCTGGCACGCCAACGGCAAACGCTACCGCTACGAGATCTGCGACGGCTATCCGCCGCCCTGGGAGGCGCGTTACTGCCTCGGCCTCGGCACCAAGACCGTCGACGTGAAGCTCATGCGGCAGGCTGCCAAGCTGCTGCTCGGCAAACACGACTTCTATGCCTTCGGCGCGAATCACGGCCAAGGCATGGAGAAGGAGAATCCCGTCAAAGAACTCCGTCGCCTCGACGTCCGCCGTCGCGGCAAGCGCATCACGATCGTCGCCGAAGGCAGCGGCTTCCTCTACAAGATGGTGCGCCGACTCGTCGGCGGACTCCTGCGCGTCGGCGAAGGCAAGATGCCGCCGGAACGGCTCGTCGCCTACCGCAAGGAGCGCGTCATCACTTCCGAAGTCCCCACGGCCCCGGCCCGCGGACTGTTCATGGAAAAGGTCTTCTTCGAGCCAGGTTCGCTTAAGAACCCGCGCGCCCTGCGCAGCCGGAACGACACCGACGGCAGCTCGGAGTAAGGCCAAGCCTAAGGTTTGGGATGGAAGCCCTCCGCCCGTCCGCCTATGGCCTAGTCATGCGGCGTCTCGCCCTGCTCTGCCTCACCCTGGTCTGCCCTGGCCTGCTCTCCGCCCATCCGGAGTGGAAGGAAGCCAACTGCCTCGGAGTGATCGATGAGAACAACCAGCTCACCTTGACGATCAAGTTCGATGTGCCTTCATTCCTCATCGGTCAGACGTCCAAGGACGCGACGATCAAGGCGCTCGATGAGCTGATGCTCACGCCGGGCAGCCTGGCAGCCTCGATCGAGCCGGGCCGACGACGTCTCCACGAGGGCGTCCGCCTTGAGGTCGACG
>JBILXR010000114.1:0-6094 GCA_044378215.1 Opitutales bacterium | reverse complement strand
GGACGGAGTTGTCCAGCTTGAAGGGGTCGTTGATCTCCCAGCGTTCACCTTTGAAGACAAAGGTCTGGGCCGACGACGACGCGGCGGCGAGGAGCGCGAAGGCGGTGAGGAGGAGGGGGCGGCGCATGGCGTTCAGAGTCCGAGGAGGTAGGCTTTGGCTTCTTCCGCTTCGCGGGTGTCCTTGATGCGTTCCTTCTGGAGCATCTCCTGCAGGAGGCGCTTGGCGCCGTCCTTCTGGTCGAGCTTGGTCGCGAGGATCTTGGCTTCGGCGAAATAAGATTTAGCGGCCCAGACCTCGTACTTCTTCCAGGTCATGTAGCAGCGGCGGTAGTAGGCGACGGCGCGGGCGTAGCCGTCCTTGTCGGTCGCCTGACGTTCTTCCATCAGGCCGAGCCAGTAGAGCGAGGCGGCGGTCTTGTCGCCGCGCCATTCCTTGGTCTTGGCGATCTCTTCGAACTCTTCCTTGGCTTCCTTGTACTTGGAAAGTTCGGCGAGCGAGCGGGCGCGGGTGAAGCGGAGGTCGAGCTCCTTCGACATCAGGATGTTGTTGTCGATGGCTTCGTCGCAGAGGGAGAGGGCTTCCGCGTACTTCTTCTCCCCGAAACGGATGTCGGCCAGACCGGCGAAGCCGTAGTCGGCGTATTCGGAGGAGCGGGCGAATCCGAGGATGTAGAGGAAGAATTCTTCGGCCTTCTTCAGGTCGCCCTTGGCGAGGAGGCTGTCGCCGACGAGGGCGAGGATGGTCGGGTTGAGTTCCTCGGCCTTGAAGTTGGCGGCGATCTTGGCGAAGTTCGCGGCGGTCTTCTCGGGTTCGCGCGTGAACACGGCGAGCTGGCCGAGGGCGAAGAAGCCGCGGGCCTGGGCGACGAGCGAGCTGCGGTTCTCTTCGAGGCGGAGCAGCTTGGTGAGTTCTTTCTCGGCTTCGGCACTGGTGTAGGCGCCGGGCTCGGGCTTGGCGCCGGCCTTCACGCGCTTGATCTTGCGGGCGAGCTTCTCGGCGAGGAAGACGATGAGCTTCTCGGCGCCTTCCTGCTTCCGGTCGTTGATGGATTCGGCGACGGCGTCGGACAGGATCTTCAGCGCGCGCTTCTTCTGTTCGGCGATGGAGGCCTGACGCTTGACCTCGACCTTGGCGAGTTCGGCTTCGAGCTCGGCGGAGAGCTTCTTGACGGCCTCCTTGGCGGTGTCGATCTCGGGGCGGGTGACGCCTTGCTTGCGTTCGAGCTGGTCGACGGCCTTGCGGCCGTCGGCGAGTCTGGCGCTGAAATCCTTACGGACCTTCTCGGCCTGCTGGGCGAACTCGGGCATGTCGCCCATGCGTTCGGTGGAGCGGATGACCTCATAGAGGTACGTCATCGCCTTCGGGTCGTTGTGGTCCCAGTCGAAGATCTCCTTGAACAGGTCACGCATGCGCTTGTGTTCGCCGCGGCCGGGGAGGAGCTTGCGCAGTTCGCCGAGGACGAACTCGAGGGCCTGCGGATTGGTGCGGGCGCTCTTGGCGGCGGCTTCGTAGGCGTCGATCGCCTTGCCGGTGACGGCTTCCTTCTCCTGCTCGAGCTTGTCCTTGATCGCGGCGAACTTCGCGCGCTCTGGGGTCTTGAGGTTGACGCGGAGATCGATGTCGGCGGCCTTGACCTTCTTGTCGAGCTCATCGGCCAGGCGGATGTGGGCGTCGCCGATCAGCGTGTAGACCTCGGGGGTCTGGGCGATGACTTCGTCGGTGCGGTCCTTGGCGAAATCCTTCAGCCAGTCTTCGCAGAGCTTGATGGTGCCGGCGATGTCCGGCGGGTTGACGCCGAACTTGACGATGGCCTGGCGGTAGCGGACGTCGGGGATGAACTGGCCCTTCGGGTATTCCTGCTCGTACTTATCGAAATCGACCTTGGTCTCCTTGTACTTGCCCTGGAAGAACGAACAGAGCGCGTTCATGTAGAGCACCTGCTGGCGGACGGAAGAGCGCTCGTGCTTCTTGAGGAAGGCCTCGAAGGCCTTCTGCGCGGGCGCCCAGTCGACCTGCGAGAAGAGGCAGGCGGCGATGCGGAAATCGATCTCTTCGGCGATTTCGGGGGTGAGGTTGGCCACGTTGGCCTGCACCCACTTGTAGTGTTCGATGGCTTCGGGGAATTCTTCGCGTTCCTGCGAGATGTCGCCGAGGATGAGGGCGATGGACGAGACCATCTCGTCCTTGGGGAATTTCTGGATGAACTCCTTGCACTTCGTCTGGGCTTCCGTGTTGCGGCCGATCCGGCGCAGGGCGACGATGTGGTAGTAGTAGGCGCCGGCGATGCGGCTGAACTCCGGGCTGTTTTCGAAGATGTCGAGGAAGGCGACGTGGGCCTCCCACGGGCGCTTCAGTTCGAGCAGGCAGAGGCCGATGCGGTAGGAGATGAAGGCGTCGTAGTCCTTGTTGGCCTTGAACTCGGCCTCGATCTTCTTGAACTGTTCGAGGTCGAGCTGGGCGCGGCGGATGGCGTCGGCCTGTTCGGGGTTCGGCTTCGGCGCTGCCTTCGTCATGCCTTGGACCTCGGTCTGCTTGGTCTCGATGGCACGGGCGAAGGAGCGGGTGAGGTTCACGCGGCGCAGCGTGCCCTGGTAATTGTTGAGGGCCTGGCGGTAGAAGTCGCCGCGGAAGGCCTCGTCGGCGGCGGATTCGGCGGCCGCGAAACGCGCGTCGCCGATCTCCAGTCGCTGGAAGTTGGAGCGCACGACTTCGACCGGGGAGCCGGTGCTGCGGGCGTCGATCTCGCTCTTGAGCTGGGTGGCCTCCTTGGTCAGGCCCAGCTTGGTGTACATCTCGACGAGCTTGTAGGCGGCTTCGCGGCGTTCCGGCGTGTTGATGCCTTCGGCGGTGGCCTGCTTGAGCAGGCTGATGGCCTGGGCATAGGCGGCCTTCTTGAGGTCGTCGGTCGAGCTCTTGGCGCGGTCGACCACGATCTGGGCCGACAGGGTGAAGGCGGAGACGCGCTCTTCGGGGCGGGCGAGCGTGTTGGTGCGGATCTTCTCGAGCCGGGCGAGGGCCTGGTCCCACTTGCCCTGCTTGGAGAAGGCTTCGATCAGGATCAGCTCGGCGGTGCCGCGACGATTATCGCCGTCGAAGAAGTCTTCGGTGCCTTTGGGGTATTTATCTAGGAAAGCGGTGAGTTCCACCTGGGCCTTGGGCCAGTCCTTCAGGAAGAAGAGACAGGTGGCTTTACGGAAGGAGAGGACCGCCTTCATGCTGTTGGCGACGTCGCCGGCCTTGTCCTCGAGCTCTTGGAAGAGGTCGAGGGCCTCTTTGTACTTCTTTTCCTCGAAGGCCTTGTCGGCGGCCTTGTAGAGGACATTCAAAGGATCTTCCTGCTTTTCCGCGGTGGGCAGGGGCTTGGTCTGCGCGCGAAGCACGCCGGTGACCGGGGTCACGGCGAGAAGGACGGCGAGCAGGGCGGCCTTGGCCAGTTGGTAGGTGCGGGACTCTTGGATAAGCATCGGGTGAGGGGAGCGTATTGCTCCGCGTCTGGGGTGCGAAGGAATAGCTTAAGCGGCCGAGGGATGCCAAGCAATAAGCCCCCTTCTGAGGGGCAAATATCAGGGCTCGCCCGGGGGCTGGCTGTGAATAACTCAGGCCCCCGGACGCAGGCCGGTCGCCAAGAGGGTCTCGAAGCCCGGCTCCTTGGTTTCCTTGGCCACCACGCGCACCTCGGACTGGGCGAAGCCGGCTTCCTCGATCCAATCGTGGAGGTCGTTTTCTTTGAAACCCAGCCAGCGGTCGGCGTACAGCTCCCGGGCCTTTTCAAAGCGGTGGGCGCGCAGGTCGAGGACGATCAGGCGACCCCCCGGCTTGAGGATGCGGAAGGCTTCGGCGAGGGCTTGGCGGGGGTTCTCGGCGTGGTGCAGGGCTTGGCTGAGCAAGGCGAGGTCGATGCTCCGGTCTGGCAGGGGTACTTTCTCGATGTTGCCGAGGACGTAGGTCAGGTTGCGGAGCTGCTCCTTCTTGGCCAAGGCCCGGCCGACCTGGACCATCCGCGGCGAACTGTCCACGCAGTGGACGCTTTCGGCCTGGCGGGCGAGGAGGCGGGAGAGGGTGCCGTCACCGGCCCCGAGGTCGGCGATCCGGACCTTGGGCGTCAGCAGGAAGAGCATCTGGCCGATGGCCTCCCAGGATCTTCCCGGGCAGTAGTTCCGACCCAGTCGGTCCGCCACCAGGTTGAAGTGTTGTTCAGCCTTCTGTCGGCGTTTCTCGACGATCCGCTGCCAGGAGCGCTGGTCGGCCGCCGCCTTGGGCTCGCTGGCGCTGGCGGAAAGGGCGGCTTCGACGATGCCGCCGACGCTGTCCGGGAGATCGCGGGCCACCGCGTAGAAGGATTTCTTGCCGTCGCGCCGGTCGACCACGAGGCCGGCTTTCCGGAGCAGGGCCAGGTGGGTGGAGATGCGGGACTGCGGGAGGCCGAGGATTTCCTGCAGTTCGCCGACGGCGAGTTCGCCGCGGTGCAGCAGGTGCAGCATGCGGGAGCGCGTGGGGTCGGCCAGCAGGCGCAGGGATTCCCAAGGGTCGGGCATGAGGCGAAGATGGGCGGGGGCCGCGAGCTTGTCAAAAGAGGAAGCCCCGTCACCGGGGCTTCGTCGAGAGGGCCTGGAGGGCCGTTCAGCGCTTGTCGACCCAGCGGCCGATCTTCACCACGGTCCAGCTCTCGGCCTTGCCGTTGATGTTGGTCGTGAACGTCTCGCCGGCCTTGTGGTTGAGGAACTGCTTCGCGAGGGGCGAGATGTAGGACAGGATGTTCTTCTCCGGCTCGCCGTCCCAGGCGCCGAGCAGGTCGTAGGCGAACTCCGTCTGGTCGGAACCGCGGCGGAGGACGATGCTCGAGCCGACGCTGATGGCGTCGGTCTTGGCTTCGGAGAAGTCGGTCACGCGGGCCTTCTTGAGCAGCGCGTCGAGCTCGGCGCGACGGGCGGCGAGGGTGTCATGGTCCTGTCGGGCCATCTTGTATTCGGAATTTTCCTTCAAGTCGCCGTGCTCCTTGGCGATCTGGATGGCTTCCTTGACCGCGGGAAGGCGCACCTTGACGATGTCCTCGAGCTCGCGCTCCTTTACTTCCTTGGAGGCCTTGGAGACAAGGAGTTCCTTCTCTTCGGCTTCGGAGCCGGAGTGCTTGGATTTGGCGAGGCGCTGCACGTGCGGCTCGATCTTCGCGAGGCGGGAAAGGAGGGCCTTCTTCGTCATCTCGTCGAAGCCCTGGCTGCTCATCATGGTTCGGGTGAGGTCGAAGATCGTCTCGCTGTCGGCCTTCTTGCCTTCGGCCGGCGTAAGGATGTTGGCGATCAGTTCCTTGTCCTTGATGAGCTCGTTGGCCAGCGGGATGCGGGCGGTCGAATTGGATTCGAGCGACTCGGTGTCGATCGACGACAGGATGGCGCCGAGGAGCGAAGGGGCGATCAGGCGGCCGACGATGGCGGCGTACTTCTTGGAGTCGCGGTTCTTGATGATCCAGATGATCACCGGGGCGCGGAGTTCGCGGGTCTCGAGCCACTGGGCGAAGCGCGTGGCGACGGCCTCGGCGAGTTCCTGGTCGCAGAGGTAGGCGATGGATTCGGAGACGAGCTTGGCGGAGCCGCTCTTGGTGCCGCCGATGTCGCGGTTGCGCAGGAGGTCGAAGGCGCGGTCGGACCAGCGGTCGCCGTGGTGGGCGCGCACGAGGTCCAGCAGGCTGCGGATCTTCTCGGTGGTGTGCGGGATGTTGAGGGCGACGAACGCGAGGTCGCTCTCGGTGCAGAGGGCGATGATCTCCGAGGCCGTCGGGCTGACGGTCTCGACGTTCTCGACGGCGGAGCGGAAGAACTTATCGCGGTTCCAGATGCCGCCGAGGATGGCCGGCAGGTTGTCGCGCTTGCGGGCGGTCTCGAGCTTCTTGATCTCCTTGAGGAGGTCGGCGGAGACCTTGTCGAGATTGGCGGCGGTGGCGGCCGAGCGGGTCTCGGCGGCGGAGGCGCCGGCGAGTTCTTCGAGCAGCATCAGCTTACGTTCGAAGTTCGGAGCGCCTTCGTACTGGGCGAACAGGTCTTCGCCGAGATCCTTCGGGGCTTCGAGGAGGGCGTAGAGGCCGCCCTTGCGCTCAGG
>JBILXR010000113.1:0-6160 GCA_044378215.1 Opitutales bacterium | reverse complement strand
GGGCGGCCCTAGGCATGGCCTCATGATGAAGTCCTCAGACCAGACGGATTGTTTTGTCCGCCGCGGCCGACCATCTCCCCCGCGTCATGTTCCTCCCATCCCGCCCAAGCCTCCTCGTCCTTCTCGCGCTCCTGCTCGCCCTCCCCTCTCCAGCCGCCTTCCGCGTAACCGTGTCCGAGCCGGACATGCCCACCGAAGACGCCGATGATGACGGTCTGGAGGACGAACTGGAAGACCAGCTGGGCACCGATCCGCTCGACCCTGACACGGATGCCGATGAATGGAACGACCTCACCGAACTCATCCATGGCACGGACCCCTGTGATCCGATGGACCATCCCCGGCTCATGGAGTCGGTCGACGGTTCGGCCAGAGCCGCCTTGCACCCGCAGAGACTGCGGGCGATCGAGCTTTCCGGCGACCGGCCGATCACCTCGTCGCGGCCAGCCCCTGGCTCAGGCACCAGATACAACAGCCTACGTTACTATCATCTGCCAGGAAAACTGCCTGATCTGGCGGCGGAAACGAAACGATCCGACCTGGCCGCTGGTACTTACCTGCTGCTCTGGAGTCATCAGATCACGCAGAACCCCTTGGGTCTCCGCCAGCATTACATGGTCACGATCCGACGCGACGACGGCAAGGTCATCGGCGAGTGGCGGACTCCCGCGGACGTAGACCTGCACAAACAGACGGCCGGCGTGGTTTTCACCCTCACGGAGGATGACCATCTGCGCCCCCTGACGATCACCCTCCTGCCTGAGGACGGCGCGGGGATGCAATACAGCGTGCGTGATTTCAGCGTGATACCCGTCGGACTCGAAGTCGACGCGGACCGGGATGGCATCATCGTCGCCGGCGAGCGCCCGCCGTCGGGCCGTCCGCTCAGGCATTGGATCAACGACGATGACGACGCCGGTGAATGGCAGGGACAGGCCGACCTGCCGGGACTGTCGGGAACCCAGGCGGATCATGTCCAGGTAGGCATCGACGGGCAGCGCGACCTCGTCGACTTCATCCCCCTCAATCTGGCCATCGGCGCGGCCGTGCGCCGGCTTCGGCCGGAGGACGGATTCAGATACGTGCTGCGGCAGGAGGATCGGGGCGTGCAGGTCGTACCCACCGGACTGACCCGGGCTACCGTCGGGGCCATCCACCGGAACGACGAGCTGAGGGCCTTCGGTCCTGCCCTCGACGGGCTTTGCGGCGCCGCGGAAATCCTCCGCCCGGATGCCGAAGGCGGCATCGAGCTGCCGGCTGATTTCCTCGAGCACGTCGAACGAAAAGAGCATGGCATCGTCCTGCTCGAAGGCACCCGCGCTTCCGTCCGCCCGCTGAGTCTCGAGATCAGGAAGGACGAGCAGATCGTCGTCAGCTTGGAACTCCCGCTCGTGATCGCTCCGGTCGAAACCATGTATCGCCACGTCGACCTGACCGGCCTCGCCCGGACCTTCGCTGGTAAGCCGATCGCGTCCAAGACGCCACCGCGGCCGACGGCCACCGACGAGCCGACCAGCCGGCCGGACGCGGAGACCACCGCGCGCTGGGTCGTGATGCTCCACGGCTACAACGTCACGGCGCAGGCCGCCCGCGGCTGGCATGCGGAGACGTTCAAACGGTTGCATGCCCTTGGCAGCAATGCGCGCTTCGTCGGCGTGACCTGGGACGGCGACACCGGCTTGGATTACCATCAGGCCGTCTTCCAAGCCTTCCAGGCCGGCGACGGGCTCCCCCGCGCCCTCCGCTTCGTCGAGGAGGCGCGGACGACGCTGGTCGCGCATAGCCTCGGCAACATCGTGGCGTGCCAGGGCGTGCAGGCGGGCTTCACGCCGGCGCATCTTACCCTGCTCAACGCCGCCTTGCCGCTCGAGGCGATCGCCGGCGAAGCGGTCACCCAGGCCTATGCGGCCGACATGACCGAGGCTTCCTGGCGGGCTTACCCACGCCGCCTGTTCGCCGCCGACTGGTGGAAACTGCCTGCGCCGGGCCGCCTCCGCCACGACTTCGCATGGTCTAATTGCTTCTCCCGCGTCCGCCTCCTCGGTGATGTCGTCAACTGCTTCTCCGCCGGCGAAGACGTGACCAACTGCCCGCCGGCGATGACGTCCGCCTCGGTCCTGGCCACGCTCTGGGCCGGACGTTCGGTCGACTACGGGGTATGGAAGACCCAGGAGCTGCTCAAGGGCGTGGGCTGGACGCGTTCGCTCGGGGCCTTGCCGATGGAGCGCTCGCAAGGCGGCTGGGGCTTCAATGCCGCCTGGCGAGGTCGTTTCGTGCCGAGCGGCCCGGAAAGATTGCTCGGCGGCCGCTTCGAACTTCTCTCGCCTGAGGTGGCCGCGCGGATCACCGATCCTCAGTTACGCATCTTTCCGTTCTTCCGGCCATTCGAACAAAGGTGGATCCACATGCCCTTCATCGCGCCGGTTTCCCCGCTGACCGACGCCGCCAGATTCCGCTACGACCTGCTCGCCCGAGGCCTGCCGGCGCTGAGCCCCGCGGCCGGCTCGACGCCGTTCCCCGCCCTCGGCGGCCGTTCCTCGGTCATGAACTACGATCTCGAGAACCAAGGTCGCCCGGCGGCCGGAAACTGGCCGGCGGAAGGACATGGTTCGCCGCTGACACGTGACCGCTGGCTGCATAGCGATTTCAAGAACGCCGCCCTCCCCTTCGTCTACCCGCTTTTCCAGACGATGATCAACCGGGGGTCACTGCGATGAAGCCTCTGCTTGGCGGCCTTCTGGCGATGACGCTGGCCGGACTGGCGGACGATAGAACGATCATCATCCACGACGAAGAAGGACGCGGCCTCGCCGGAGCGGAGGTCGAAGCCATCCTGACCCCGCCGGAAGACCCTCGTCTCGCCAGCGTGGTGGTCCGGACGGGAGTGACCGACGCGGCGGGCCGCTACCGTTTCTCGGCGGAGGATCCGCTGATCCTGACCCGCGTCCGGGCCGGGCACGCCGGATGTTTTCCGGCGGACGCCGACCATCGGCACGGACTCGGACGACCCAGCCAGCCTGCCGAGCTGACGCTGACCTTGCCGCGGAGATCGGAAGGCGTGCCGCTCCATTACCGCGAAGTCCGCCTCACCGGACTGCCCGTCGGCAAGCGGATCGGCTTCGACGCGGAAGCCGCCGATGCCGTCGCGCCATGGGGCAAAGGACGGGTGAGTGATTTCGAGTTCTTGATCGAGAGCCGACAGGTCGGCTGGATAGAATCACCGGAAGCCCTGGCCGAGCTCCGTCGGTCCGCCGAAGCCGGCCGGATGGACGACCGAGAATGGGCCGAGACCTATGGACACTTCCGCGGCAGCCTGCGCGTGTCCTTCCCGCGAAGTGGCGATGGCCTCCGTGAATCGCCCGCCTGCTGGCCTTACTGTCGGCTCAAGATGCCCGCCTTGGCACCTGAAGATGGCTATGCCCCGGAGATGACCCTGGCGTTCGATACGCATCCCGGAGCGGAGTCGGCGGCGAACTTCACCGGCACCTATCTCCGTCTCCGCACGCAGCTCGGCGGCGATGGAAAAACCGTGTCTGCGCATTACGCCAAAATCCACGGACGCATCGGCGTCGGCCCCGGGCGGGTGACATTCAGGTTTTATTATAATCCGCGGGTCGGTGATCGACGGCTGGCCTTCGCGCCGGGGCGCAATCTGCTCCGGCCCTCCGGCCCGGGCGAACCCGCCGACGCGTTCGAGACCCAGGAACCTTGAGGCAGCTAGGTCAGCACGCAGTGCTGACCCTACCGGGAGACAGGGGTCGTGTAAGATCATACGACACCCTGAGGCAGGGATGCGATGTCATCGCATCCCTACCCTTTGGCTCTTCTGGTCAACGGGGCCTCTGGGCCTCCGGGCCTCTCATTAAGCCGCCGGCTTCGCCTTCAGCTTCCGGCGGCGGCGGATCGCCGCGGCGGCGAGGGCCAGGGCGCCGAGGCCGAAGCCGTAGGTCGAGGGCTCGGGCACGGCGGTGATCCTCAGGAAGGTGTCGCCTGAGCCGACGTCAAAATACTCACTGATCGACCAGAGGCCGGCATTGTTCGCGCCCCCGTTGGAGTATTGGAATTGATCCAGGTCGAACTCGAAGATGTCGGTGATGGCATTGCCACCTTTGTTGACGGTCCCTTCGATGCGCATGAAGTCGAAGGTTCGCGGCATCATGTTTGGCGTGTTGGCGTTGTCGAAGTTCAACGGCGCACCTTGGTCAACCCCAACGCCTTCTCCGGCGCCGACCAGGGAGATCACCTCGATTTTGATCCGGTTACCCGTGTAGTCGGCGGTGAGGTCGAGGTTTCCTAGGAGGCCTTCGACTTTGTTGACGTGGATCTTGTCGAACCCGGCGGTCAGGTCTAGCGCGTCCTGGACCTCCCATTGGATGATGGTCCCGGCCGCCATGATGAGGTTCCCATCGATGGTGAGCGTATCCGGGGAATTGCCGGGCGAGAGGATCGATCCGGAAGACGTGGTGACGGTCCCGACCGAGCCGGCACCGCCCAAGGTGCCGTTTCCGCTCAGCGCGACATTACCCACCGTGCCGTTGACCGTGAGCGTGCCGGTGGTGCCGGTGAAGTTGACCGTGGGAGCAGCGGCGGTGACATTCAGCGTGCCTCCGATGACGGATAGAGACGCGCCGGCTCCCATGGTCGGGAGAGAGGCCATTTCCACGACATTGCTGCCGAGGTCCAGCTTGGCGGCGCCAGCGGGGACGTTCAAGTAGCCCGACACATCCTTGGTGTTGGTGCCCACCCATGCCAGGGTGGCACCGGCGGCGACCGTGATGTCCGAGCCGGTGAACAAGCCGTCCAGCGATCCGTTTTCGAAGCCGAAGGTTCCGCCGTTGACGTTGACGTCCACGCGGACGTCGCCGCGGAAGCGGTTGACGGCGCCGCCGAGCACCCACTGTCCCACGCCGTCGACGTTGAGCGTCTTGATCAGCGCGCTGCCGTCCGCCAAGGTGGACGCCAGTCGGCCCACGCCGTCATTATCGGCGAACAATGACAACGTGGGGTTCTCCCCCGTCAGGTTGATCTTGGAAGCGGAGGTGAACTCCAGCGTTCCGGAACCGGTCGCCGCGATGGTGCCGGAGCCGGCGATCGTGAAGCTGCGGGCGGTGCTGGTGTTCGTCGCACCCGTGAACTCCAAGGTGGCGCCACTGATGACAAGGTTGGCGGGGGTGTCCAACGCGGTGATGCCCAGCGGGCTGGCGGTGATGCCGTTGCCGAAGTCGGCGACGGCGATGGTGCCATCGTTGATCGTGGTCGCGCCCGTGTAGGTATTGGCACCGGTGAGCTCCAAGCGGCCGGCATCATCCTTCGTGAGCGTCGCACCCGTGCCGGTCAGGGCCGATTCCACCGTCCCGACCGTCGGAGCCGTGGTCGCGGAAAGCGATCCGCCGGTCAGGGTCGCGCCGGCATCCAGCACGAACGTGTTAACGACCGATCGCCCATTCAGGTCGAGGATGGCACCAGCGGCGACATCGATCGTGCCGGACCCAAGGGTGCCGTTGGCACCGAGTCGGACCGTGCCGCTGCTGATGGTCGCGCCGTCGAACGTATTGGCCACGTTCAGCAGCAGCGTGCCGGAACCGGACATGATCAGGGAGCCGGTGCCGAGATTCAGGCCGAGGGTGCTGATGGTGACGTCGCCGGCGCCGCCGATGGTCAGATCCAGATTGGTGCTGGTGACGCCGCCGGTGAGGGTGAGCGTGCTGCCGGTTTCCGCACTGATCCGGGAAGCGGACGCGAGCGAGACGGCCCCAGCGAACGAGTTATTCCCGCTGAAATTATTAAGGGCGCCGGCCAGGCCGATACCGGTACCGTTGAGAGTCAAGGCTTCGGCGCCGACCGCAATGGTGCCTTGCAGACGGAGTTCGGCGCCGGAGGTCACGGAGGTCGCTCCAGCCGAAGTACCGAGCGCCGTGGCGTTGGCCGCGACCAGGACGCCGGCGGAGATCACGGTCGATCCGGTGTAGCTGTTGGCGGTGTCGAGCAGCAACGTGCCCGCCGTGCTCTTGGTCAAGGTGCCGCCACCGTTGAGCTCGGCCAGATTACGCAGGGTGCCGGCTTGGGCGTTGAAGGTGATAAGGGCCCCTGAGGCGCCGATGTTACCGCTGGTCAGGTCCAAGGTGCCGCCGTTGAGGGTTACCGTGTTCGTCTCCGTGCC
>JBILXR010000008.1:0-22364 GCA_044378215.1 Opitutales bacterium | reverse complement strand
TCGCGCCCGGACGACCGACGGAAAGCGAAGTCCCCGTCTTCGAGACGTTGATCCGGAAGAAGCGGCCGAGCGGGATGACTTTACGGAAGCGGAAGAAACCCATCGGGGGCCAGCGTGGCGGCCGTCCGAGGGCAGGCAAGCCCGCCGGCCGGGCCGGAGTCCCTTTTCTTATGACACTCTGCAACGTAGGTCCCGCTTGCCTTCCGGCGGCCGGCCGCCCATAGTAACGTCAGTTCATTCAGTAGTCGCATCACGAGCAGGACGGGCGAAAGCCGAACCTGCACCAACCGAGCCCTTCCGGGCCACGGTGGTCATCGGAGCCGCAAGGCGCCGAGATGAGAGCCGAAAGGCTAAAATCACAGTCCCTCGAGGATTGATCGTGCTGCGCGTCCCCTTCACCGCCGCCCACCATGATCAACACCCAAGACACCACCGCCCGTCCCGCCCCTGCCAAGCTGTCCATCCGCGTCAGCGAGGCCAACCGCCTGCACCACCTCTGGAACAACAACGGGACGTGGTGGCTGCACTACACCGAGCACCTCGCGGACTTCACCAAGCGACGCGTCCGACGTTCGCTCCGCACCCACGACCTCGAGTTGGCCATCCGCCGACGCGACGAAGCGCTGAACTCGGTCGCCGCCTGAACGCCATGACCTTGCTCTGGCTCCTGGCGATCGGCGCCTTCCACGCGCGGGCCGCGGCGGCGGCTCTGATCAGAAGCGGGCGCCCACGCGTCCGCCCAGACCCCAGGTCGCCGCCGGCTGGAACGCGCCCTGGGTCTCGCCGTCATGCTTGAAGCTGTGGCGGGCGAACGGCACCCACTCGAACTGGGCGCGGACGAACCAGGTGCCGGTGGCTTCGAGGAACTGCGTGACCCCGAAGCGGATCGGCACTTCGCCGACGATCACAGCCCGGCTGCCATAAGCGGCGTCGGCGAGGCGGAAGTTGAGGGTCTCGTACGCCACCGACAGATCCACGGTCGTCGAGCGGTCCCCCGTCGGGAAGCCGCGGAAGATGATGCCGTTCTGCAAGCCGGTCGCGCGCAGTTCGACCTCGGCGTAACGACAAGGACGCCAGAAAGCCTTCACATAAGGAACCGGCAGGATCGAATTCTCGAAGCGATCCTGGAACATCAGGCCGAGCGCGACGTCCGTCTCTTCGTCAGGCTGCCAGCGCAGCGCGCCGCCCAGACCATAGCGGAAACCATCGGCCAGGCCGACCGATTCTTCGGCGGCGAGCTCCAGACCGTAGATGAGCTGGCCGGCATATTTGTCGGACAGCTTCCATTGACGGAAGCCGGACAACATCAGGTCCTGCGTATTACCATAAGAGCGGTCGGTGCCGGCGACGGCGCCGGCGAAGTTGTGCTCGTAACGATACCACTCCAGGTCGACGGCCCGGTCTTCGGCCTGGTAGATCAGTTCGGCGCCAGAGCGGGAACGCCCGAAGGAACCCGTGACACCGCCCGAGTGGGAGATCACATCGGCGTCGCGATACTGGCCGTCGGCCATCACCAGCCAGGACTTGGACTGGGCCTGGCCGAAGGATTCCAAGGAGATGAGTAATAATGAGCAAATTAAGCCGATTTGCTTAACTTTGTGCAGTTGTTTCATCGTGTGAAAATAAATTATTCCCGAAAATTTGAGATAGCAAGCGGGCAGGTAGCGCTGGTTGTTTTATGGCACGATTTTTGCTTAATAATTCGCAATATGCTTATTTCTGCCACTCCTGCGCCGAACACCGCGGATAATGTCTGGGTCCTGATCAGCACCGCCTTGGTCCTGATGATGTGCATCCCGGGACTCTTCCTTTTCTACGGCGGCCTCGTCCGCGCCAAGAACGTGCTCTCGGTCGCGGCGCAATGCCTGGCGCTGACCGCCATGGGCATCCTCATGTGGTGGGCCTTCGGCTACAGCTTCGTCTTCGGCAAGAACTTCGCGGGCGGCTTCCTCGGACACATCTTCGGCGGCAGCGAGCACCTCGGTTTCGCCGGGCTCGGTTTCACGCCCGACACCGCTTACGCGGCGGGGATTTCCTCCGGGACGTTCGCCCTCTTCCAGGCCATGTTCGCGGCCATCACGCCGGCGCTGATCATCGGCGCGGTCGCCGAGCGCATGAAGTTCTCCGCCGTGCTGCTTTTCTCCTTTCTCTGGACGGTGCTCGTGTATTACCCCGTCGCGCATGCCGTCTGGGGCGCCACCGGTGACTTCTCGGGCATCGCCAACGCGGACGCCGCCTTCAAGGCCGCGGACTTCGCCGGCGGTATCGTCGTGCACATGACCTCAGGCTGGTCGGCGCTGCTGCTCTGCCTGCTCGTCGGACCGCGGGCCGGCTTCGGCAAGCGCGCGATGCCTCCGCACAGCATGGTCCTCTGCGTGATCGGCACCGGCCTGCTCTGGGCCGGCTGGTATGGCTTCAACGCCGGCTCGGCGCTCGCCGCCGACGGCGTGGCCCTGCAGGCCTTCCTGACCACCACGCTAGGCGCGGCGACGGCCACGATGACCTGGGCGCTCGTCGAGAAGGTCCACCGCGGCAAGATCTCGGTCCTCGGACTTTGCTCGGGCGCGATCGCCGGACTGGCCACCGTGACTAACGCCGCGGGCTTCGTCTCGGGCGGTTCAGCCGTGGTCATCGGCCTGCTCGCGGGCGGCATCTCCTACTGGGCCTGCTCGGTGCTCAAGCCGAAGTTCGGTTACGATGACGCCCTCGACACCTTCGGCGTGCACGGCGTCGGTGGCACGATCGGCGCGCTGGCGACGGCCCTGCTCATGGACGGCGCCGTCAACGAAGCCGGCGGCAAGCTCGTCGCCCAAGGCCTGCTCAAGGGCCAGCTCACGGCCATGCTGCTTTGCATCGTGGTCTCCCTCGCGCTGACTTGGATCATCGCGAAGATCGTCGCCGCGACCATCGGACTGCGCCCCTCGGAAGAAGCGGAAGCGCAGGGCCTGGACATCGCCGACCACGGCGAAGAAGGTTACAACGCCAATTAAGCGGGTTTTCTTCGGTCGAACCTGACCATCTGCCTCTTTTCGAGCAGCAGGTGGACAGGCCTTCGCTTTAATTTAAGCACTTTTAGGCCATCGGTCCGAATGCGGGGCGTTGGCACGGGGGTTGCGAATGACCTCTCGCCATGAAATCCCTGCTACGAACTCTCACCATCCTCGCCTTGGCGGCAGTGCCTTACCTGTCGTCGGCACAGAACGCCCCCGCTCCGGCGGCCGAACCCGCCAAAGCTGCTCCGGCCGCTCCTGCGCTCGACCAGCGCGTGGCCGACCTCGAAGCCTACGTCAACAACACCGGCCCCAAGGCTGGAGATGACAAGGTCGCCGCGGGTCCGATCGCCGCTTCCCCGGGTCCGGGTCATAACGCCTTCATCATGGTGTGCGCCGCGCTGGTGCTCTTCATGACGCTGCCCGGCCTCTTCCTCTTCTATGGCGGCCTGGTGCGCTCGAAGAACGTCCTCTCCGTAGTGGCCCAGTGCTTCGGCCTGGCCGGCATGGTGACGATCCTCTGGTGGGCCGTGGGTTACTCCCTGGTCTTCGGCAAGAGCTTCGACGGCACCTTCCTCGGCAAGTTCTTCGGCGGCAGCGAATTCTTCTTCCTCAACGGCGTCGGCGCCGCCCCGAACGGAGATTACGCCTACTGGATCTCCCAGAACGTCTTCTCGATGTTCCAGCTGATGTTCGCGATCATCACCCCGGCCCTCATCGTCGGCGCCATCGCCGAGCGCATGAAGTTCTCCGCGGTCATGCTCTTCATGCTCGGCTGGATGTTCCTCGTCTACTTCCCGATGGCCCACCACATCTGGGGCATCACCGGTGAGATGAACGGCGTCTGGAACGCCAAGGCCTCGATCAAGGCGATCGACTTCGCCGGCGGCACGGTGGTCCACATGACCTCGGGCTGGTCCGCGCTCCTGCTCTGCATCATCCTCGGACCCCGCATCGGCTTCGGCAAGAAGGCCATGACGCCGCACAGCATGGTGCTCTGCGCCATCGGTACCGGCATGCTCTGGGTGGGTTGGTACGGCTTCAACGCCGGCTCGGCCCTCTCCGCCGACGGCGTCGGTGCCCAGGCCTTCATGACCACCACGCTCGCCGCGGGCGTCGCCGCCTTCACTTGGGCCGGTCTCGAGTGGATCCTCCGCAAGCACGCCAGCATCCTCGGTCTCTGCTCGGGCGCCGTCGCCGGCCTCGTCGTGGTGACCCCGGCCGCGGGCTTCGTGACCGCCAGCTCGGCGGTGCTGATCGGCGTCCTCGCCGGTGTGGTGCCCTTCCTGGCCGTGGTCTACATGAAGTCCAAGCTCGGCTATGACGACGCGCTCGACACCTTCGGCGTCCACGCGGTCGGTGGCACCCTCGGTGCCATCCTGACCGGCATCTACGCCACGGCTGACGTCAACGGCAACCTGAACACCAACCTCAAGGACATCGTCGGCAAGACCCTCCTCACCGAGCAGTTCAAGGCGATCGGCATCACCCTGCTGCTCTCCCTGACCGCCACGGCGATCCTCGCCTACGTGATCAAGGCCGTCATCGGCCTGCGCCCGACCGAAGAAGAAGAGGCCCGCGGCCTCGATATCTCGGACCACGGCGAAGAAGGTTACAGCCACAACTCCTAAGCATCCCTCCAGGGAAGCCGGCGCGCAGGCCGTCCGATACCGGACGGCCTGCTTCTTTTAGGGGATTTCCTGACAGTGGCTTAAACTACTATGGAATTGCCAATTTTGAGATACTGACACCAGAATGTCTTCATCCGTCCGCCATGCTTAAAATCTCCGCCCAACTCAACGACCGGGACTTCCAAGGCACCGCCGAGGAATTAGCCACCTTCGTGTCCGAAAAGCTGGCCGAACTCGGCTTCGGCGAGCGTCACCGCTCCTCCGAACGACTGGTCCGCTTCTACGCCTACCAGAAGCTCCTGAGCAGACCGGAGAAGGCCCCCGACGACGGCCGCCAGCGTCTCTTCGGCCAGCTGCAGGTCCGCCAGCTCCTCCTCGCCCGCCTGCTCGCCGAGCGCGGCTGGGACCTCGACCGCATCCGCACCCTGCTGCTGCAGAACCAGGAAATCAATTCCCTCAACAAACTGATCGACGAATTAGCCACGCCCACCGAGGCGGAAAAGCTCTTCTTCCGGACGCGCTCCAGCGACGACGATGCGCCGATCGCCCAGCTGCGATCCGAAAATCGCGTGCTTTCGCCCCGCATGCCCACGGCCTATTCCCAGCGCGATGAAATGGCGGAACCCTCGGCGCCCGCCTACAAGCCTGCCCGGAAGTCCAGCTTCACGATGGTCCAGCAGCTGAAGCAAGTCGCCGACACCGATGAATCCCCGGCCGACGCACTGCGAATGATGATAAAAAAGGAGCTGGCCCGCGACGACCTCAGCCCGGCCGCCCGCAGCCTGCTCGATCAACTGCTGTCCTTCAATCCGACCTCCCGAGGCGATGAACCGAAGACCGAAAGGTGGACCAAAGTCCGGTTGGCTCATTGGTGCGAAGCCCACTTCAATATCGATAGCCGCGTGACCCCGACCAAAGAAGAACTGTTAGAAATATCCGACAACTTTAGCAAAGCATTGATGAAGAAGTATTTATAATTATGACAGTTTTAGTTTGGTGGTAGTTATGATAAAGTATCTTGTTAGGTGTTGACAGTATAGGGATTTGGGGTATGGTTCTGGTGATGAATCCTCCCATGAGCCAACCCAAGATCGAAATCCTGCCCCTGAAGAAGGGCTTCCTCCGCGCCGCCTCTGAAGCGACGCACGTCCTCGTCCGCATCGTCGCCCCCAGCCAGCCGGTGGAGACGGTCGCCACCCCTCGCGCCCCGTTGGACCTCGCCCTCGTCATCGACCGCTCCGGCTCGATGTCCGGCCGCCCCCTCGAGGCCGCCCTCGAAAGCGCCGTCCGCATCGTCCGCGGCCTGCGCAGCGATGACCGCGTCGCCGTGGTCGCCTTCGACAGCCACGTCGAAGTCGTCCAGCCGCTGACGGCGGTGACCGATCGCGAAGAACTCGTCCGTCGCATCCAGTCGATCGACTCCCGCGGCTCCACCGACCTCTTCGGCGGCTGGGAAGAAGCCGTGAAGCAGCTCGCTCCCTTCACCCGCAAGGACCGCATCGCCCGTGTCATCCTCCTCAGCGACGGCCAGGCCAACCAAGGCCTCGTCAATGAGCCGGAGATCTTCGCCCGCGTGACCAAGGCCGCCGGCGCCGGCATCACGACCTCCACGGTCGGCCTCGGCCACGGGTTCAACGAATCGCTCATGACGGGCATGGCGGCCGCCGGCGAAGGCGTCGCCAACTTCGGCCAGACCGCCGACGACCTCGACGAGGCCTTCGAAGAGCAGTTCGCCATCCTCTCGAACTCCTTCCTCCGTCAGGTCAAGGTCAGCGTGCAGGGCGGCAGCGACGTCCAGGCCCGCCTGGTCGGCGAGATCCTCGAGCACGGCGCCGCCCGCAGCCGCAAGCTCGGCACCCTGCCCTGGGATGCTTCGCTTGTCGCGGTCGTCGAACTGAAGATCGGTGCCGGCGCCAAGCCCGACGCCCTCGCGGCCGTGAACTTCGAGGCCATCACGAAGGACGGCGACGTGGTCAAGTTCGGCCCCGAACTCATCGCGCTCCCGGAAGTCGACCTCGCCGCCTTCTCGGTGCTGCCCGTCGACGCCGACGTGGCGGCCCTGATCGACGAGGCCATCGTCGCCGAGAAGATCGAAGCCATCGAGGTGCTCACGCGCACCCATAAGTTCGCGGAAGCCAAGCTGGCCTTCGAAGAACTGCTGAAGCGCCCCGGCCTCTCGGACTGGGCCAAGCAGAAGATCGAGTACCTCAAACAGCTCCTGGACGAAGACGCCATCATGGCCGCGAAGGAGATGCGCTACGGCCGTACCCGCCTGATGAGCCAGTCCAAGATGGCGTCGATGGCCTGCTACAGCGCGCAGGTCGACGAGGACGTCGAATCCGAGAAGGCCGCGTACCTGCGCCGCAAGCGCGCCGACGGCCGGGCCTCCAAGCCGAAGCCCCCGCAGGGCGGCCAGGCTCCGCAGGCCTGAGCAGCGGACAAAACTCGGGGTTTCAGCCCGGTGGAAGCGATTCCACCGGGCTTTTTGTTGCCCGCTCCGGACGGCCGGGCAAGATGAGCCTTCGCCTCCCATGTCCCGCGCTCTCCGCATCACCCTCTGGAGCGTCGGCCTCGTCGCCGTCGCCGTCGGAGCCACCCTTTTCTGGATCGAATCCCAGCTCCGCCCCGAACCCCTCGGCGCCCGCGTCCAAGGGCTGCTTGCCGACGCCGGCATCAAGGGCGGCATCGCCCGCATCGAAGCCTCGCTCGACGGAAAATTCTCGGCTGAAGGCGTCGACCTCATCCTGGCCGACGGCACCAAGGTCGCCGCGGCCTCGCTGAAAGGCGAAGCCGACCTGTTCGCGATCATCGGCGGGACTTACGCGCTCCGCAGCCTCGAGCTCAAGACGCTCGAAGTAGATCTCAGCACGCGCCGGTCCGCCGTGCCAACGACCGCGGCTCCCGCTCCGGCGGCGACCAAGACCACCCTGCCCCCTTTCGTCCTCGGTCCTTATGCTGTGACGGGACGTGTCAAGCTGGCCGACGGCACGCTGCTGCGCTTCAGCGTCCGCGGTGACGGCTTCGACTCCCGCGGATCGGCCGATCTCCGCGCCGGCGTCGCCTGGCCCGGCTTCGCCGTCGGCAAGCAGACCACCGATCCACGCGGCGAGGTCTCCCTGAAGGCCGCGTTCCGCCGCCCCCTCGGCGCCGAAGGCGTCACGCTTGACGCTCTCTGCGACGACCTCGCGTCGCTCCGTATGGAAATCGCGGCGAAGGACGCCGGTCCGGCCGCCGTCGGCTCAGTCAGCTTCATCCTGGAAGCGAGTTCCGTCCCCGGAAAACCGGGCGTCACTTTCACGGGCACGATGAACGACTCCGCCGGACGTCCCGCAGTGAAGCTGCGCGGCGAGCATCTCGCCGGACGCACCTCGGTCGCCGCCGACCTCGACGTCGACCCCTCGCGCTTCGGCATCCTCAGCCAGCAACTCCCGGACGTGCGCGTCACCGGCGGCGCCAAAGGCGAGCTGGAAGGCGCGCGCTGGCAGGCCGACGTCGACCTCAAGGCGCTCTGGGCGGACCTGAGCCGATTCTCACCGCGCTTGCCCAAGGGCGGCCGTTCTGAATGGCGGCTCGCGGCGAACGCGCAGAGCACCGATGCGGGCTTCGCCGTCAATCGCCTCGCGGTCACGGGACACGGCGTGAAGATCGCCATCCCGCAGACCCTCACCTGGAAGGGCGGCCTCCTGCCGGTGAACGCGGATGAGGCGACCGTGACCATCGCCGCCGACGACGCCGACCTCGTCGCGCTGAATCCTTTCCTCGCGTCCGCGGACGTGATCGCGACCGCCGGTCGCTGGACCGGCGAAGCCTCGATCTCTTTCAAGGACGGACAGCCCGCCGTGCGCAGCATTCGCACGCACAGCCTGCGCGGCGTCACCCTCGAGCAAGCCGGCAAGCCGCTCCTGCGCGGGATCGACGCGGAACTACCCCTGAGCTCCGCCGACGGCACGATCGCCTTGGGTCCCTTCAGCGTGCGCTGCGCGGCCGGCGAGATCGCGGGCGGACGCCTCACGCTCCGGCCCGGCGCCGATGGCGCCTGGACCGCCCTCGCCGACGTCGACGTGGGCATCGTCGAACTCGCCTCGCAGCCGAACTGGGAAGACCTCCCGGTGGACAAACTCACAGGCATCCGCATCCGCGCGAAGGCCGCCGTGGAACGCGTCGCCGGACAAGCCCCGGTCGTCGCTTCCGCCGAAGCGCGGATCTTCCGCGAGGGACGCGACCTGCTCGCCCTGAAACTGCGCCAACCCCTGCCGACCGTCGGAGCCAGACCAATCGGCGTGCTGGTCGAAGCCACCGCACGCGACCTTCCGCTCGAATCCCTCGCCGCCGTGGTGCCGGGCCTCAAGTTGTCCGGCGACCTCACCCGCGCCGACCTCGTCGCCGGCTTCAGCCGGGAAGGCCTCTTCGTCCGCACCGAAGGCGCGCCGCTCGCCTTCGCCCGGACAAGCGCCTCCTGGGCCGGCAAAGCCTGGGTCAAGGAATGCGATCTCGCCGCCAGCCTCGATCTCCTCATCGGCGAGAAGTCCACGCTGATCGGCTTCAACCAAGCCTCGCTGAAGAACCAGAACCGCGTCCTCGCCGAAGGGGACATCAAGGTCGGGCTCGGCGAAGCCGGCACGACGCTCCGCCTGCAGGGCGACCTCGGGGCCTTGGCCGAACAACCTTTCGCCGGCCCCCTGGGCGTCGTCACCGGCGGCCGCTACCGCGCCAGCGCGGACCGTGCCCAGGACGGCGAGATCAAGGTCTCCCTGGAAGTCAGCGACGTCGGCCTGCGCCAGAGCGATGGACGCATCGCGCAGGCGACCGTCACGGGACGCTACGCGCCCAAGCCGGACGGGCTCGACGCCGAGGGCGGCTTCCGCCTGCAGGCCGCGCATACCAGCGCCGGGAGGTTCACCCTCACCCAACGGACCACCGGGACGAAGACCGACTGGCAGGCCAAGGTCACGGTCGACAACATCGACGTCGACGACGTGCTCTCGCTGCTCCCGAAGTCGGATGAGATCGTCGCCGAGACGCCCACGACGCCGCCGGCGCCGGACCGGACGCCCTTCTGGGCCGGCCATACCGGCGCTTTGGAAATCACCGTCGGCACCGCGAAGGCTTATGGCATCAAGGCCGAGGGGCTCGTCGTGCGCGCCGATGCGCAGCCGGACGGTCTGCGGCTGAGCCAGCTTTCGGGTCGGCTCGCGGACGGTACGCTCAGTGGCCGCGGCCAGCTGGCCTTCCAACCGACCACGAGCAACGGACCTTACGCGCTCGCCGCCACGCTGAGCCTGACGCAGTTCAACTTCGGCGAAATCGCGCAGGCGGTCCCGGCCGCGAAGGATTTCCTCCAAGGTAAGGGGGACACGACCGTCTCCGTCAGCAGCGTGAGCGGCACGGCTGGCGAACTGCTCAGCCGTCTCCAGGCCGAAGCGCAGCTCACCTCGCGCGGCGGCGTCATCCGCGCCTTCGGCGACAAGAACAGCAGCATGTCGCTGTCAGCCAACAAGGCGGGCGACATCGGCGAGACGCTCGGTGGTCTCGCGCTGATCGCCGGCGCGCTCACCAAGAACCAGCAGCAGGGCGAGAAGATCGCCAAGATCGGCGCCGCGATGACGGCGGCCGCCAAACTCCAGAAAGCCGTCGCGGAATTCGCCTACACCACCGCGACCATCAAGGCGTCGCGGCTGGCCTCGGGCACGATCAAGCTCGAGACGGCCGATATCCGCAACGAGACCCTGCAGCTCTCGGCCAAGGGCGGCATCAGCGTCGACCCGAAGTCCGGTTTCGCCGACTGGCCGATGGCCTTCACCACCCAGTTGCGCGGCGCAGGAGAATTCGCCGAATACTTCCAGACGCTCGGCTTCGGCGCCGGCCCCTCCGTCGCCGATGGTTTCACCGACGGCCCCGGCATCAACGTGACCGGCTCGCTGAACCAAGTCCGCACCGATCTGGCGGAAAAACTCCAGGCCGCCGTCGACCGCACGCGCGAGGCCCCCGCGGCCGGGCCGGCCGGTCAGGCGCCGCAGGCCGCTCCCGGCGGGCAGGGCACGCCTCCGCGGCGCCGCAACCCGCTGGGTGACCTGCTCAACGAACTCGGTCGATGATGATGGCTCCGCGCGCAACCTTGGCCGGCTTCGCCGGACTGACGGCGCTCGTCGCGCTGGCCCTTTCCGTGGGCGCCCAAGGCTTCGGCTGGGGCGACAGCGGCGCCTGGGCCCTCCTGCGCGCACCGCGCGTGCTCGCGGCGCTGGCCGCCGGACTCGCGCTCGGCGTCGGCGGCGCCGCGCAGCAAGGCGTGTTCCGCAATCCGCTGGCCGATCCCGGGCTCACCGGCGTGTTCGGCGGCGCGCTCTTCGGCATCGCCGTGCTGCTGGGCTGCGCGCCCGAGACGGCCTGGCGCCACGCCTGGCTCCTGCCTGCGGCCGCCTTCGCCGGCGCGCTCGCGACTTCGGCCTTGCTCGTCCTCTGCGGCCGGGGCGGGTCCTCCGCGCGCCTGCTCCTCACCGGACTCGGCCTCAATGCTTTCACGGCCGCCGGCACGCTCGTGATCGCCTCGCGCAGCGGCGAATCCCGCGAGCTGCTGACCAACGGAGCCTACGGCGACTGGCTTGGCATGGCGACCTTCGAACTCGCCTGGGTGCCGATCCTGCTCTGCCTCACCGCGACGCTGCTGCTCCTGCCGAAGGCGCGCTCGCTCGACCTCCTTGCCTTCGGCGACGACGCCGCCCGCGGCTTCGGGACGGACGTCGCCGGCGTCCGGCGCGATGCGGTGCTGCTGACCGCGTTGGCCGCGGCCGCGGCGACCTGCCTCGTCGGCCAGGTGGCTTTCATCGGCCTGCTGGCGCCGCACCTCGCGCGGGCCATCGTCGGTCCGCGCCATGCGGGCGTCCTACCCTGCTCGGCCTTGCTCGGCGCCGCGCTGCTGCTCGCCGCCGACACCCTCGGCCGCGGCCTCTGGCCGCAGGCGCCGCTTTCCGCCGCCGCGGTCACCGCGGTGTTCGGGGCGCCGCTGTTCATCTGGATCGCGAGGGGCCGCCATGAGTGAGGCGTTCATCGAGTGCCTCGCCTTGGCCGTGGAACTCCGCGGCCGACGGGTCATCGACGGCGTCTCGCTGCGGGCGGAAGCCGGCCAGGTCGTGGCCGTGGTCGGCCCCAACGGCGCGGGCAAGACGACGCTCCTGCGCGCCCTGGCCGGACTGATCGCCTCGACCGGCGACCTCCGCATCGCCGGCGAGGATCCACGCCGGGCTTCCGCGCAGGCCAACGCCCGCCGCCGCGCCTATGGTGCGCAGCATCCGGCCAGCGCCTGGGATTACCGCGTGCGCGACCTCGGCGAGATCATCGGTGCGCCGGACGCTTACGCCGATCAGCTGGGCAACCTTGACCTGACCGACCTGGCCTCACGTCGTCTGTCCGAGCTGTCCGGTGGCGAACAGAAGGCCGCGCATCTCGCGATGACGTTCGCCTCGCTCGATGAGCCCTACGGCGCTTGGCTCCTGCTCGACGAGCCCACGGCTTCCCTCGACCTCGCCCGGCAGGCCCTGGTCGCGGCGGCGATCCGTCGCTTCGCCCTGGCCGGCGGGGCCGTCATCGTGGCGACGCATGACCTCGCCTTCGCGCGGACGTGCGACGCCATCGTGGTCTTAGCGGAGGGGCGCGCCATCGGCGTAGGCGCGCCATCGGCCGCGCTCACGCCAGCGGTCATCGCCGCGACCTGGGGCGCTTCGGTTCGGACGGAAGCGTGACGAGCCGCCCGTGGCGGGCCGCTGAGAAGAGATACTGCTGCGCCAGACCGGCGGCGGAGCCGAAGTGCGCGCGGCCGAACTGCTCAAGCGGAGCCGGCTTCCAGCCACGCAGGCCGTAGGCATCGCCCAACGCTTGGACGACCCAGGTATCGACGGGGAAACTTTCGAGCCGGCCGAAACCGAAGAGCGCCACGCACGCGGCGACCTTCGGGCCGACGCCGGGCAGGGATTGGAGTTCGGCGAGCAAAGCGGGCGTATCCAACGCCGCAAACTCTTCGGCCCAACGCGGGCGGGCGAGCAGCCGCTGGGCGGTGCCGCGGAGGAAGGCGGCGCGATAACCCAAGGCGCAGGCTTTCAGCACGGCGTCATCCGCGGCGGCCAACGCGGCCCACGTCGGCAAGGCGTGGAAACCGGCGCCGAGCGGCCCACCGAGCTGCTCCGCCAGCGAGGCGACCATGACGCGGATCTGCAGGATGCGCTTGTTCGAACTGCACAGGAAGCCGATGAGCGTCTCGTGCGGATCCTGCCGCAGGATGCGGAGGCCGGGGAACACCTCCCGCGCCGAACGAAGGACCGCATCGGAACGCCACGGCAGATCGGCGGAAAGCCGGGCCTGCGCGCCTTCGGCGTCCAGATAAGCGAGGAGCGCCGGCTCCGTGCCCGCAGCGCCCTTCAGTCCGCGCCACTCGAGGCCATCCTTGCCGGTACGCAACATCGCCACCGTTCGGCCGAAGACGCCCACCCAGGCGCCGTCGGGCGTCGGACGCCAACGGAAGGACTGACCGCCGTCGAGCTGTTCCGCGAGCGAAGCCGCCGGGACGTCCTCGGCCAACCGCAGCGGGCGCCAAGCTGTCCACTCCGTCGCGGCCATGGACTCAGCGTCCGAGGTCGCGGGGAGTACCCCAGAGGAAACTGTGCTTGGCGGCGAGGACCTTGCCCTGCGCGTCGACGACCGAGAGGCGCCAGGCGAGCGGACGCCAGTTCGCCTCGCCGGCCTGCTTGCCAGTCAGGCCGAGGACAACCTCGCCGAAAGGAAAACCGGGGCGGGAACGGACGGGAAATTCGTAGCGTTCGGCGATGGTGTTCTCCGTCCGGACGACCTGCAGGACGAGCCGGGCGTCGGCCGGCGGGGCGTCCGCGAGCTTGATGTAGTAATAGTACCCACCGCGGGCGGCGGGGTCGGTGCGGAAGACGACGTCGGCACCATGGTCTTCCTTCGCGCCCAGCACGTCGGACGCACGGGCGGCGTCGGCGGCCGTGCGGCGGCGTTCATTCACATACGAAATCCCCGGGACCTCGTCGGACGAGATCACGGGGGTGTCGCAACCCGCGAAGAGCAGCGCAGCGAGCGCGGCCCACAGAGAGGCCTGGCTCACCGCTCGGCTCACTTCTTGACCTTCTTCTTGCTCGCAGCGACGCGGGCGGCCTTGACGCGGTCCTTCTTGCGTTCGAGGTAGGCGCGGCGACGGCGGCGCTTGATGACTTTATTGCTCTGTTGACCCATGGTCCGAGCATCCTCCCGCAACCCCTCGGATGGTCAAGGAGAAGGTTTACGGACCTTCCCCGGTGGGCCGGGGAGAGGAAAGAGTCCTTTCTGGCTGCCTGGGTAGGGATCGAACCTACGACCAAGTGATTAACAGTCACCTGCTCTACCGCTGAGCTACCAGGCAGTGCGAAAGGAGTCCAATCAAGGCAAGGTCGGGGCGGCTCTGTCAAACAAATCCTCGCCCCTTCGACCTGACGACCCTCCGGCTAAAAACACGGCAATCATCCGAAAAGGCTCAGGTTAACAGGGGTCGCGGCGACATTCACCCCATGGCCCCCTAATCTCTGGACACCCCTGCGCGGCCTGTCTTCCTAGTGGCTCATCCCATGCGCTGGTCCCGACTTCCTGAAACTCCCAACGCCCCCGGCTTCGGCGGCGCCTTCGTGGGCACCTCCGGCGACCTCCTGCTCTGCGGCGGCGGTTCGAACTATCCCGACAAGCCTGCCTGGGAAGGCGGCGTCAAGGTCTGGCACGACACGGTCTTCTCCCTTTCCAGCACGCGCTCCAAGAAGTGGGCGACGATCGGCAAGCTCCCCCGCCCTTGCGGCTATGGCGTCAGCGTCTCGATCCGCCAAGGCCTGCTCATGATCGGCGGCGCTGACTCGCACCGCCACTACGCCGACTGTTACACGCTGTCCGTCGAGGAAGGCGAACTGAAGGTCCGACCCTTCCCCTTCCTGCCGCGCCCGCTGGCCTACGCGACCGGTGCCCTCGTCGGCAGCAAGGTCATCGTCGCCGGAGGCACCGAACGGCCTGATGCGACCGCGGCGTCGTCCAGCGCCTTCGCGATCGACCTGGCGAACCTTAACGCGGGCTGGAGAGAGCTCCCGCTCTGCGCCGGTTCGGGTCGCATGCTCGCGCAGTCCGCCGGTACGAAGGATACGTTCTACCTTTTTGGCGGCGTCGCGCTGAGCCCCGGCGCCAAGGGCGTCGAACGCGAATACCTCGCCGACTGCCACGCGTTCACGCTCGGCAAGGAATGGCGTCGACTCACCGCGATGCCCCGTCCGGTCGCCGGCGCGCCTTCGCCTTGCCCGGTGTTCGAGAACGAGATCCTTGTCCTCGGCGGCGACGACGGCAAGTTGGCGGGTAAGGTCGAAGCGGCCAAGCACCCCGGCTACGCGCAGACCGTCCTCTCCTATGACAAATCGACGGACACCTGGACCGAGGCCGAAGCCGGCTCCGCCGCCGTGCTCTCCACCGGTTGCACGAAATGGTCCGGCGGTTACGCCCTGACCAACGGCGAACTGCGACCGTTCGTGCGCTCCGCCGAAGGCTGGTTGCTGCGCCCGGAATAATCATTGGGGCTGGCGGGTCGGCGCCTGGGGGGCTACAAAAGCCTCACTCTGGCGCCATGCCCCGCCTCACCCCATTATTCGGCCTGTTCGTGGCGGCCCTCGCCTTCGCGCAGAGCGACGCCTTGCCTGACCTGCCCGACCCTCTCGGTCGCGCCGGGATGATCGCCGCCGTCCTCCGCGAAACCGACGGCAGCGAGGTCATCGTGGTCGCCGGAGGCAGCAACTTCCCGGACAAGATGCCCTGGCAAGGCGGCCAGCGGAAATATCACCAGGACATCCTCAAACTCGCGCGTAAGGACGGCGGCTGGAACTGGAGCAAAATCGGCGAACTACCCGAAGGGCTGGTCGGCGCGGCTTTCTGCGCGACACCCCGGCGAGACGCCCTGGTGTTCGCCGGCGGCGCCGCGGCCGACGGCCACCGCGCCGGCGTCTGGCGGATCGGACTCGACGGCCAGGTGACCCGCTTCGGATCCGACCTCCCACGCCCGCGGGCTTACGGCGGCTTCACCGCGACCAAAGGGCATCTCGTCATCCTCGGGGGGACGGACGGACCGGACGCGACGGAGACGATCCCGACACTGACGTCACTCGACCTCGACGCGCCCGACAAGGCATGGCGGACGACCGACGCCGACCCGAGCTACGGCCGGATCATCCCGCTCGTCGGCGCCGGCCCGAACCTGCTGCTCTGGGCCGGCGGCTGCTCGCTCTCCGCCAAGGACGGCAAGCCGTTCCGCGACTACCACGAGAACCTCGCCTTCCAGTCATCGCTCGACGCCGGCAACCGCTTCCACGGCCTGCCCCATGCGCTCGCCGGCGCCGCCGGCCCGGGCGTGGCGACGGCGACGCACCTCTTCTTCGTAGGCGGGGACGATGGTACGCAGTACGGACACCCTTATGAGACGCACACCGGCCTCGCCCGCCGCATCTTCGCGATCGACCTCGAGTCCCTCGAGGTGACCGAAGTCGGCGAGTGGCCGCATCCGGTCGCGGTCGCGCCGCTCCTGCGGCTGGGCGACGACCTCGTCACGGTGAGCGGCGAGATCCGCCCGGGTGTCCGCACCCCCAAGCTCACCCGGTGGCCGATTCCGGCCAGATACCGATGAACGAAACCCCGTCCGCCTCCCGCACGGGCTGGCTGGTCGTCATGCTGCTCATCCCGGTCGCGCTGCTCAACTACCTCGACCGCCAGATGCTCGCGACGATGAAGGCGTCCATGATCGGCGACCTGCCGGACATCCAGACCAAGGCGCAATGGGGACTGGTCCTTGGTTCCTTCAAATGGGTCTACGCGATCTTCAGCCCGATCGGCGGCTACCTCGCGGACCGGGTCAGCCGACGTCACGTCATCTGCTTCAGTCTTTTCACCTGGTCAGCGATCACCTGGGCCACCGGTCAGGTCCATGACTACGACCAGCTGCTCTGGACGCGCGCCATCATGGGCGTCAGCGAAGCCTTCTACATTCCGGCCGCGCTCGCGCTCATCGCCGACTACCACCTCGGGCCTACGCGTTCACGGGCGATCGGGCTCCACCAGATGGGCATCTACATCGGCGTGATCATCGGCGGCTTCGCCGGCTACGCCGCGGATGAGCCGTCCATCGGCTGGCGCGGCGCCTTCGCGTGGTGTGGCCTGCTTGGCATCGCCTATTCCATTCCGCTCTTCCTGTTCCTACGCAATCGCCCGGCGACGAACGAAACCGTCGCCCGGCCGGCCGCAGGCTCGACCGTCCGCGCGCTCCTTGGAAATCGCCGTTTCCTGCTGCTGGTGGTTTACTTCACCTTGCCCGCCATGGCGGCATGGGTCGTGCGGGACTGGATGCCCGACATCCTCAGCGAGCGATTCAAACTAGGCCAGGGTAAGGCGGGGGTCTCCGCGGTGCTTTATTGGCAGCTCGCCGCCATCGTCGGCGCGGTGCTCGGCGGCTGGCTGGCCGACCGCTGGATGCGCACGAATATCCGCGGGCGCATCTTTGTCAGCGCGATCGGCACGTTCCTGCTCCTCCCGGCCCTCTTCGGCGTAGGCAACGCGCCCACCCTGCTCGTGGCCGTGCTCTTCCTCATCGTCTTCGGGCTCGGCTGGGGCTTCTTCGATTGCAACAGCATGCCCATCCTCTGTCAGCTGGTCGGTCCGGAGTACCGCGCCACGGGCTATGGCCTGATGAATTTCGTAAGCATCAGCTGCGGCGGCTTCGCTGACTGGATCTTCGGCGCCCTCCGCGACCGGCAGATGCCCCTGAACGCCATCTTCGGCGTCTTCGCCGGTATCGCCTTACTTTCCATCTTCGTCGCGCTCTGCATCAAGCCACGCGAGAACACCCCCTCCTGATCATGCCCTCCTTCAAGTTCTCCGGCCTCTGCACGGCCACCCACACGCCCTTCCATCCCGACGGGTCGCTGAACCTCGCGGTCGTCGAACGGCAGGCGGCCTTTCTTCGCAGCCACGGGATCACCTCCGTCTTCATCGGCGGCACCACCGGCGAAAGCAGCTCGCTGACCGCAAGCGAGCGTGCGTCCCTCAACGACCGCTGGGCCGTCGTCGGGCCGGCGACGGGCATCGATGTCATCGTGCACGTCGGCGCCAACTGTCTGACCGAAGCCGCGCAGCTCGCCGCCCATGCCGAAAAGAACCAGGCCAAGGCCGTGTCGATGATCGCGCCTTCCTATTTCAAGCCGCGCACGCTGTCTGACCTCGTCGCCAGCTGCGCGATGGTGGCGAAAGCCGCCCCAAACACGCCTTTCTATTATTACGACATCCCCGGCATGACCGGCATCGGCGGCTTCCCGGTCGACGAGTTCCTGCAGGCGGCCTCGCCGATCATCCCGAACCTGGCGGGAGTGAAGTATTCCCATCCTGACCTGGAAGCGATGCGCCGGGCGCAGAAGCTCGAAGGCGGCCGCTTCGACCTGCCCTACGGCGTCGATGAACGCTTCCTGTTGGCGCTCCGCGCCGGCGCGACGGCTGGAGTCGGCAGCACCTATAACTTCAATCCCGGCCCTCTCCAGAGGGTCATCGCCGCGCATGCGAAAGGCGACGCCGCCCAAGCCGAAGCTGAACAGGCGAAGGTCCAGCCGGTCGTTGATATCCTCGCCAAGCGTGGCTACATGGGCGCCGCCAAGGCCCTGATGGGACACCTCGGCGTGCCGCTCGGCCCCGCTCGCCTGCCCAACGGCAACCCTGACGCCGCCGAGATCAAGCAGATGATCGGCGAACTCGAGGCGATCGGCTTCTTCAACTGGAACTTCTGACCATGCGTCTCGCCCACCTCCTCTGTCTCCTCTGTCTCCCGGCCTTCGCCGCAGACGGCAAGGATGTCGTCGTCTTCGAAGCCAAACAGAACTTGTCGCATCCCTCGGTGCGGATCCCTTCGTTGCTCCGCACGCAGAAGGGCACGCTGCTCGCCGTCGCCGAAGGCCGCGACCAACCGACCGACCAGGCCGGCAACGACCTGGTGATCTCCTCCTCGCAGGACGAGGGCGCCACCTGGACCAAGCCGCGCATCGCCTACGCACAGGGAGCGGACAGCTGCAACAACCCCTGCCTCGTCCAGGAAGCCAAGTCCGGACGCATCTTCCTCTTCTACCAGACCTTCCCGGCCGGCGGAAAAGAGTTCGGCGCTCTGCCCGTCGGCCCCGCCGACCCGAAGGGCAACCGCTCCTGCTTCGTGACCTCTGATGATGACGGCCAGACTTGGAGCAAGCCGACCGATGTCTCCGCGACGCTGAAGCCGGAGGAAGCCATCACCACCGCCTCCGGACCAGGCATCGGCATCCAGCTCAAGTCCGGTCCCAAGGCCGGCCGACTGGTCATCCCCTTCAACTCTCAGGACGCGAAGAAGAACTTCTACAACTGGGTGGCCTATAGCGACGACGCCGGCGCCACCTGGAAGCGCGGCGAGAAGGTGCCGCAGACCGAAACGATCCAACTCAACGAAGTCCAAGTGGCCGAGTCCGCAGGCGGTGGCCTTTACCTGAATTCTCGCAGCTGGAGAAAAGGTGCCAGTCTCCGCAAGGTCTCTTGGTCACAAGACGCCGGCGAGACTTGGACTCAGGCCGCCGAGGACGCCGCCCTGCCCGACCCGATCTGCCAAGGCAGCCTGCTTCGCCTGGATGATCGTACCCTCGCCTTCCTTAATGCCGCCGGCCCTAAACGCGCCAACGGCACATTGCGCCTGACGCACGATGATGGCCGTACCTGGGCAAGCTCACGCCTGACTTTCCCCGGACCGTTCGCCTACAGCAGCATGGCGCTTCTGAAGGACGGACGCATCGGCGTGCTCTACGAGCCGGCCAGCAACACCGTCGTCAAGTTCCGCGCCATCGATCCGGCCGGCCGCTGACCCTCAGGGGTTCGCGATGAACGGGGCCGCCGACTCCGCGTCGGCAGACGGCGCTTCTCCGTAGTAATGCCGGATGAGCCCGCCTAGGTGCTCCTTGACGTCCTCCGGCAGGAACGCGCCGAAGTGGATCTCCTTGCCCTGCGAGGCGACGACGACCGCGTCCACGGGCTTCTTGTTCTCGCGCGAACCACGGAAAGCCAAAGCGACCTTCACCGCGTCGCCGGCAGGCAAGGTCCAGGTCCAGCCGAGATAGGGCAGGATCCGCCAGCGCAGGGTCACGAGCGCGTCGGTCAGCGTCAGCCGATAGCGTGCGAGGGTGAAGGCGAAGCCGACCAGGAAGAACGGCACGTAGAAGAGCGCCAGCAGCGCGAAGTACCACCATTCCGGTTGCGCGACCAACCGGCCGTTCATCTTCACCGACCCCCGGGACATTCCGTAGAAGAGCGCGACGCAATGGACACAGGTGAAGATCAGCCAGAACCAACCGAACCAAGTCCCGAGCCGCACGCCGTAGCTGACGCCTTGGAAATCGCTCGTGACGGAGATCTTCGGATGTCCTTTCGCGAGTTCCGCCGCCGTCAGCACCTTTACCGGTCGATCGGCCGTGAGCGCGGCACTACGCGCGTCGGCAGCCGCCTTCAGCCGGGCGAACTTGGCGATGAAATCTTCGCGGAGCCCCATGAGTCAGGCCCCGCGGGGAATCTCCGCCGCCACGTTGTAATGATGGTCGATCAGGATGGCGAGCCGGGCCCGCTGCGCATGATCCAGATCCCTCCCGAACACCACCTCATCGTTGCCGCTGGAGACGACGACGGACAACTGACCGAAGGCGCCACCGTGCTTGCTTCCGCGTCGGGCCTGCGCGCCGCGATAAGCCAGCCCCACGCGTACCTCTGCGCCGACCGGCAGGCGCCATTCCGCGTCGGGACGGCCGAAGACGTGTCGGCGAACGACCATGAGGTCGTCACCGAAGACGACCTCATGGCTGCGCAGCAGAAGGCGCAGAGGAAAGTAAATCACGGCGGCGGCCGGGAGCAAAGCGAGCAAGCCGGCGTAAAAGAACGGATGCGCAGTGCTTTCGACGAAGTCGAAGCCGGTGACATAGGCCATGACCACCCCCGACAGCATCATCCCGCCGATGAGGAGCCACATGCCGGCTCCGATGACATCTGAACGCAGCAGCCAGCCGTCCGCACGGGGTTCCTGCCCGGGCAAGGGCGTCGCCAGCTCCGCATGATGGGCCGGCAGGATGCGCAGGCCTTTCTCGGCGACCGGGAGCCACTTTTTCTCGTCCTGCCCGACGCACCACTGCTCGCATGCGGCGAGCTGGTCAGCCAATGGCTTCGGGGTGTCCATGACACGACCCTAGACGCGGCTCCGCCTCCGTCCAGCCAACGTCGGCTTGAACCCGCACGGTATCTGGCTGTCCTTAGGATACCCCCATGCGAAACCTCCTCGCCCTGCTCCTCCTGCCTTTGGCCTCCTTGGCCGACGGCGCCCGCTACTCCGTCAGCTATCCGGCCTCGGACAAGCCCGGCGAACTCATCTTCCCCTCGACCTACAACCTCTGGCTGCCCGAGGGCGTGAAGACCGTCCGCGGCATCATCGTGCACCAGCATGGCTGCGGCACCGGCTCCAACAAGAGCGCCGTGACCGCGGCCGACGACCTTCACTGGCAGGCGCTCGCGCGCAAGTGGGATTGCGCGCTGGTCGGCCCCGTGATCGGCGAGCCCGACAAGGCCAACTGCCGCATGTGGTGCGACCCGCGCAACGGCTCGGATCAGACTTACCTGCGGGCCCTCGCCGACCTCGCCAAGCAGACCGGACACCCCGAGATCGCGACGGCGCCTTGGTGCCTCTGGGGCCATAGCGGCGGCGGCTTCTGGTCCAGCATCATGCAGGCGAAATACCCCGAGCGCATCGTCGCCATCTGGTTCCGCTCCGGCACGGCCTATTCCTACTGGCAGAAGCCCGAAGACCCCACCAAGGAACGCCAGATCCCCGAAGTCATCCTGCCGGAGGCCGCCTACGAGATCCCGATGATGGCGAACCCGGGCGCCAAAGAGAATGGCGACAAGCGCTTCAACGTCGCGTGGACCGGCGGGCTGGCGATGTTCAAGGCCTACCGCGCCAAGGGTGCGCCGATCGGCTTCGCCCCGGACCCCCTCACCTCGCACCAGACCGGCGACCAGCGTTACGCCGCCATTGCGTTCTTCGACGCCTGCCTCGCCTTGCGCCTACCTGAATCCGGCAACACCCTCCGCAAGATCGACCAGTCGAAGGGCTGGCTCGCTCCGTTGCTCGGCAACGAAGCCAAGCCCGCGGGCGCCTACGCCGGCGACATGGCTGAGTCCAGCTGGCTACCCGATGCGGCCTTCGCCCAGGCCTGGACGGAATACGTGAAGACCGGCGCCACGAAAGACACCACTCCGCCACCCGCACCTTTCAACGTCGCGATCAAGGCCATCGCCGAAGGCGTCGAACTGACCTGGGACGCTCACGCCGACTTCGAGAGCGGCGTCCGGCAGTTCCTGATCAAGAAGGACGGCCAGGTCGTCGGCCGCGTGCCGGAGAAGCTCGTCAACCCCTTCGGCCGGCCGCTCTTCCAAGGCGTGAGCTATGGCGACACCCCGACGCAGCCGCTCGCGGCGATGCGCTTCGTCGACAAGGGCGCCCAGCCCGGCGCGAAGTACGAGGTCATCGCGGTGAACAGCGTCGGGATAGAATCAAAGTAGGGACGCGATCACGATCGCGTCCGTGGGCGGACGGACGCCACAAGGGCAAGCATGCTGCCCGGCCACTCGAGCATGCCCCTCCTAACGG
>JBILXR010000112.1:0-6216 GCA_044378215.1 Opitutales bacterium | reverse complement strand
CCGTCATCCACGTGGGTGCCGCGACCGAGACCGAGCTCAAGGAGAAGAAGGACCGCGTCGACGACGCCCTGCACGCCACCCGTGCGGCCGTCGAAGAAGGCATCGTCCCCGGCGGTGGTGTCGCTCTTCTGCGCACCGTCAAGGCCATCGACTCCGTGATCAACTCCCTCGCCGGCGACGAAAAGATCGGCGCCCAGATCGTCCGTAAGGCGATCGAGGAGCCCCTCCGCACGCTGTGCTTCAACGCCGGCGTCGAAGGATCCCTCATCGTCCAGGAAGTGATGCTCAAGCACAAGGGTGCCGAGGGTTACAACGTGGCGACCGGCGCTTACGAAGACCTCATCAAGGCCGGCGTCGTCGACCCGACCAAGGTCACCCGCACCGCGATCATCAACGCCGCCTCCGTGGCCGGCCTGCTGCTCACGACCGAGTGCCTGATCACCGACATGCCCGAGGACAGCAAGCCTGCCGCGGGTGGTCACGACCACCACGACCACTGAGGTCGCTGAGCGATCGCTCCCTGAATACGGCGCCCATCTGGGCGCCGTTTTTTTGGTCGAGCGGGCCGACGTATGCTTAGTTCTTTCATTTTTACGACAGGCCGGCCGCCGCCGTGGTCGGGATTGCCCAGTTTTTGATGATTCTACGGGTTGCTTCCGCACCTTCCAGACTTTGGCTTGTTGCACACCCCTATGCGCTCCTTCGTCGCCTTCCTGTCGGCCTGCTTCGCCGTCCTCGCCTCCGCCGCGCCGACCTCCGGTCCGGTCCGCGTCCTGTATCTCGACGCCTCGGGCGAAGAGCAGTCCGCCGTCGGCCCGCTGCACTCGCTGATGGCTGAGCTCGGCCGCGATGCGATCTGGTTCGACTACGCGACCGGCGCGACTCCCGACGCCGCCACGCTCGCGCGTTACGACGTCCTGGCGGTGAAAGCCCCCGCCGCCGTCTCCTCCCTTCCGGTTCTCATCGTCAAGGCCGACACCGCCGTGGCCGCTTTCCGTGCCGAGCTCGAAGCCGCGCTCTCGGCCGACCGCAAGGCCGCCTGGCAGGCCTTCCTCGCCCAGCGCGAACCGGAGGTCCGCGAGAAGAACGGCAACGTCGCCAATTACGAGAAGCGTCCTGAGCCGCTGACCTTCCAGAAGCCTTTCTCGGTCAAGGGTAGCATGGAGCGCACGCAGGTTCCGGCCGACATGAAACTGGTGCTCTTCGCCGCCGAGCCGGACATCATGAAGCCGATCGCGTTCGCCTGGGACGCCCGCGGCCGCCTCTGGGTCGCCGAGACCCGCGACTATCCCCACGGCGTCATGGAAGACCAGCAGAAGGGCAATGACTCCATCAAGATCTGCGAGGACACCGACGGCGACGGCAAGGCCGACAAGTTCACGGTCTTCGCCGACAAGCTCAACATCCCGACGAGCCTCGTCTTCGCCAACGGCGGCGTGATCGTCGCGCAGTCCCCGAACTTCGTCTTCCTCAAGGACACCGACGGCGACGACAAGGCCGACGTCCGTCAGGTCATCATCACCGGCTTCGGCATCCAGGACACGCACGCCCAGGCCAGCAGTCTCTCCTACGGCTACGACAACTGGCTCCGCGGCGCGGTCGGCTACAGCGGTTTCAACGGCGAAATCGCGGGCGAGAAGAAGAACTTCGCGATGGGCAGCTACCGCTTCACCGCGGACGGCTCCAAGCTCGAGTTCTTGCATCAGTTCTCCAACAACACCTGGGGCTATGGCGCCAACGCCGCCGGCGACTCCTTCGGTGGCACCGCCAATAACGCCCCGATCTTCTTCGGCGGTATCCCCGCGACCGCCTGGGCCAAGGGTTCCCGTGGCATGTCGGCCAAGAAGATCAACGTCGTCGGTGCGGCCCACACGATTACCCCGAATTTCAGACAGGTCGACGTGATGGGTGGCTACACCGCCGCCGCCGGCTCGACCTTCATCTACTCCGCCCAGCTCCCGCCCCGCCTGCAGGGTAAGGCGATGGTCTGCGAGCCGACGATGAAGCTCATCGGCCTCATGGACGTCCAGCCCGCCGGCGCGGGCTACGTCGCCAAGGACGGCTTCAGCCTCGTCGCGAGCTCCGACGAATGGATGTCGCCGGTTTTCGCCGAAGTCGGCCCCGACGGCGCCATCTGGTTCGCCGACTGGCAGAACTTCATCATCCAGCACAATCCGACCCCGAGCGTGAGCCGCGGTGGTTACGACGCTAAGAAGGGCGTCGGCGGCGCGCACGAGAACGACCTGCGCGACCATTCTCGCGGTCGCATCTATCGTATCGTCTGGTACAAGGCTGGAAACGGCGCCAAAGCCTCCCAGGGCGATTCCTCCGCCGACCTCGTCGCGGGTCTCGCTGGCAGCACCCAATACGGACGCCTGCGCGCCCAGCGTCTGATCGTCGAAGGTAAGAAGACGGACCTTGCGCCGGCCCTCCGCGCCCTCGTCGTGAAGTCCTCGGCCGACGTCGCCGCCATCCACGCCCTCTGGTCTCTCCACGGCCTCGGCGAACTCGACGCCTCCACCCACCAGGCCGCGCTGCTGTCCGCCTCGCCGGAACTCCGCCGCAACGCCATCCGCGCCCTGGGCGCCGACGCCGCCGCCCAGAAGCTCTTCTATGGGGCGGGCGTCGTGGCCGACAAGGCCCCGGCCACCCGACTGGCCGCCCTCGTGAAGCTCGCCGATTTCCCGACTTCCCCGGAAGTCCAGACGCTCGTGCGTCAGTTGGCCGCCGATTCGGCGGTGAAGTCCGATGAATGGCTCAACGAAGCCGCCCGCCTGCTCGCCAAGAAGCATAAGACCGCGACTTACGTCGAAGGCCCGAACCTGCTGCCTAACCCCGGCTTCGAAGAAGTCGCTGACGACAAGAAGACTCCGCTCGGTTGGAAGCGCCGCGACTACGGCCAGCGCGCGGGCAACAAGGACGCCAATTGGGGCATCGTCATCGACCCGAAGAACGTGCGCTCGGGCAAGCACGCCATGCGTGCCATCACCCGTGGCGAGGCCGACACGAGCTTCTTCGCCGACGTGGAACTCAAGCCGAACACCGACTACCGTCTCAGCGCCTGGATCAAGACTCATGCCATGCGCGGTAAGGCCAGCCTCAACGACCACATCGGCCGCGCCGAGACCGAGAAGGTCACCGCCCGCGAGTCCGACTGGACCGAGGTCGAGGTCGTCTTCAACAGCGGCAATCGTCCCAAGGCCAGCATCAACCTGCTGCACGTGGCCACCGGAGATTCGTTCTTCGATGACGTCCGTCTTTCCGAGCTCACCGTCGCGGGCGAGACTCCCGTGACGGCCGGCGTACCGGCCCGCGGCGCGGATATCTTCTGGAAGCACCCGACGGCCGCCTGCGCCACCTGCCACATGGTGGGAGGGAAGGGCAGCGCCATCGGCCCCGCGCTTGACGGCATCGCCACCCGCGCGACGCCCGCCTATATCCACGAATCCCTGGTCGAGCCCAACAAGGTGCTCGCCAAGGGCTACGAGAAGATGGGTATCTCGCCGATGCCCCCGATGGGGCTGATCCTCAAGCCGCAGGAGCTCGAGGACGTGAAGGCCTATCTGCAGACGCTGAAGTAAGCCGAAGCCCCTCGCCCCAATCTGATTGATTCGGGGCGAGGGGCTTCTATCTCTTTTCTCCATGTGCTCCGTCGAACTGAAGAAGCCGATGCATCCGCTGGCCGTCATGGGATCGCTGATCGCGGTCACCGCCGTCTCGGTCGCGCTGCTTTACTTCGGCGTCCCCGGCACCACTTTCCAAGGTATGAAGTCCGGCGTGTTCTTCCCGATGGACGTCGAGTTCGAAGATGCGCGCTTCATGGACAATAAGATCAAGTGCGACTCCAAGGAGGTGACCACCGAGGTCCGCAAGGCGCTGGTGAAAGTGATGCCGGAGTATCCGGTCGCCAAGGCTTCCGTCTTCCTGACCAACTATCCGTCCGGCTATAAGTTCCGCGTCACCTACGCCAGCTACTACGGCCAGCACTTCTCCTTCAGCGGCGAGAAGTGGTTCCGCCGCGGCGCCCAGGTCGGCGAGCCAGCCCTCGACGCTGAGATCAAGGCCAAGGATGACGCGTTCGAGAAGGCTATCCGCGACGCCATCGAGGCCTACTTCAAGTCCAAGGGCGCGCACGGCTGAGGCGCTAAGGAGGGGTAGGGATTGGGGTAGGGGTAGGCCGGCGGCTAAAACAGAAGAGCCCCGGATTGCTCCGAGGCTCTCGCAAAGTGGGGTGATTGAGGGGACTTGAACCCCCGACCCCTGGTACCACAAACCAGTGCTCTAACCAACTGAGCTACAACCACCGTGCGTCCTTCCTTGGAGGAAGGAAGCCCTATGCAGGGAATCTCAGGAGGATTGTCAAACCCGGACCCGAAGGCAGGCAAAAGCCCCGCCCTTTGCGGTGGTTTGGCTTCTCAGCCGAGTTTTCCTCCCTTTATCCTTTCCCTTTCCTCCCGCGTATCGCTTTCTAACCCGACTATATGTCTACGTTTTCCGACCTCGGTCTGCCCGAGCCAGTCCTGCGCTCCTTAGCCGAACATGGCTACGTGACCCCGACCCCGATCCAAGCCCAGGCCATCCCCGTCATCATGGGACGCAAGGATCTCATCGGCGCCGCCCAGACCGGCACCGGTAAGACCGCCGCCTTCGCGCTCCCGACGCTCTCGCTGCTCGGACCCGCCGCCGGCAAGCCTCGCTGCCTCGTACTCGTCCCGACGCGCGAACTCGCCGTCCAGGTCGATGAGAACTTCCAGAAATACGGCAAGCACTTCGGCACACGCACCGCGCTCCTCTACGGCGGCGTGGGCTACGGCGCCCAGGTCAAGGCGCTCGAAGAGGGCGTCGACGTCGTCATCGCCACCCCGGGCCGCCTGCTCGACCTGCATGAGCAGAAGATCCTCGATCTGAAGTCCATCCAGATGCTGATCATGGACGAAGTCGACCGCATGCTGGACATGGGCTTCATCGAGGACGTCACCCGCATCGTGAACTACTGCCCGAAGGACCGCCAGACGCTGCTCTTCTCGGCCACGATCTCCGACGCCATCGGCCGCATCGCCGGCTGGGCCCTCCGCGATCCGGTGACCGTCGACGTCCGCACGGGCCTCGGCGCCGCCGACACGGTCGACCACGCGATCTACCCGGTCGACATCTTCCAGAAGTACGACCTGCTGCTGTCCCTGCTCAATAAGAGCGGCTATAAGTCCGTCATCGTCTTCACCCGCACCAAGCGCGACGCCGACCGCATCGCCGAGTGGATCGAAGGCCACGGCACGCCCGTCGCCACGATGCACGCCGACCGCACCCAGTCCGAACGCGCCGCCGCGCTCGCCGGTTTCAAGTCGGGTAAGTTCAGCATCATGGTGGCGACCGACATCGCTTCGCGTGGCCTCGACATCCGCGGCGTGACGCACGTCATCAATTACAACGTGCCCGAACACGCCGAAGACTACGTCCACCGCATCGGCCGTACTGGTCGCGCTTCCGCCGAAGGCGAAGCCTTCACGCTCTACTCGCCGGACGAGATGCACCACCTGCAGCAGATCGAAGTCCTCCTCGGTCGTGGCATCGAGCGCCGTAAGCTCGAAGGTTTTCGTTACTACTCCGAACCGCAGCTGACCCCGGGCGGCCCCAAGGCCGCCGCGGTCTCGCGTAAGCGCAATCGCTGATCGTGTCCGTGCCCGCTTCCGAGCCTCCGATGCGGCGAGCCCTCGAGCTCGCCCGTCAGGCTTGGGGACGCACGCACCCGAACCCGATGGTGGGGGCGGTCATCACCGAAGGAGGTCGGATCGTCGCCGAAGGCTTCCACGCCAAGGCCGGCGAGCCGCATGCTGAGGTCATGGCCCTGCGCGCCTTGGGCCGTAAGCCTGCCGCCGACGCGGTCCTGCACGTCACGATGGAGCCTTGCTGCACGCATGGGCGCACCCCGCCTTGCGTCGACGCCATCCTGGCCGCGGGCTTCCGCACCGTCGTCGTGGGCGCCCGTGATCCGAATCCGACCCACGCCGGCCATGGCCTCGAACTGCTGCGCGCCCAGGGCGTCGCCGTCGTCGAAGGCGTACTCGGCGAGGAATGCGCCGAACTGAACCTCATCTTCAATCACTGGATCACCCGCGGCGCGCCGCTCATCGCGCTCAAGGTCGCCGCCACGCTCGACGGTAAGCTGACCTTGCCGGCGGGGCAGGGCAGGGCGATCACTGGTCCGGCCGCGCAGGG
>JBILXR010000111.1:0-6262 GCA_044378215.1 Opitutales bacterium | reverse complement strand
AGGTCCTCGCACTCTGGGAACGCACCCAAAATCAGCGGGAAGCCGACCGTAAGCTCGGCCTCAAACTCATCCCGGTCAAACTACTCAAGATCTCCACGCCCAATAGCGGCGGCGGCTTCACCGTCGAAGGCAATAAGTTCAAAGGCACCACCAAGACCGCGTACGATATCCTCGGCGAAACCCCGCAGGCCGAGGCCCCCATCGCCGGACTGCGCCTCGTCTTCCCCGACACGCTCGCCGCCCCGAAGCCGACCAAGGCCGCGAAAGTCGCCAAGGGGGCGCCGAACGCGCCTAAACCCCTGGATGAATTCGCCGGACGCTTCGTGCTCACCGCCGTCGACGTCACCGCCGACAAGATCGCCAGCGACCAGGTGAATATCCATCGCCTCCAGAAGTTCAGTCGCATCACCGCCGACGCCTGGACCGAGGACTATCCGGCCAAGGACGTGCGCGCCTTCAACGTGCTCAACCAAGGCTGGTCGCCGCCGCCGGCCAGCGGGACGCACCACCTCACGTTGACTTTCGCCACGCCGATCTCCGCGAAAGAACAGCCCTACCTCACCACCCAGATCTATTTCGGCAACAAGATGGGCGGCGCTCCCAGCGAGGGCCAACTCTTCGCCTTCACCGGACACGACGACGGCACCGACCTGCCGGAGTTCGTCCTGCGCATCCTGGCGACCAAGCCCGCGGAACGCACCGCCGAGCAGCAGCAATCCCTGTGGGCCTATTGCGCCAAGCACTCCGATGAGATGAAAGGCGTGCGGACCGACCTGGCCAACGCTCAGGAGCGCGCCCACAGCCTCACCGAACCTCAGTCGACGATGGTGATGAACCTCTCCGCCAAACCACGCGAGACCTTCATCCTGAATCGCGGCGACTACTCCCAACCCACGGTGAAGGTCGAAGCCGGCACGCCCGCCAAGCTGCCCGCGCCGCCCGTCGGAGCCCCCGCCAATCGTCTCGGACTCGCGCAGTGGCTCGTCATGAAGGAAAACCCGCTCACCGCCCGGGTCGCCGTCAACCGCGTCTGGAAACTCCTCTTCGGCACCGGCATCGTGACGACCGCCGCGGACTTCGGCTTCCAAGGCGAGTGGCCCAGCCACCCCGAGCTACTCGACACCCTCTCGATCGATTTCGTCGATTCAGGATGGAACCTCAAGAGACTCATCAGGCAGATCGTGACCTCATCGACCTATCGCCAGACTTCGCAAACGTCGGCCGCGCTCTTGGAAAAGGATCCGGCCAATCGCCTCCTCTCCCGCGGCCCGCGCTTCCGCCTCCAGGCTGAACTCATCCGCGACCAGGCGCTGCAGGCCGGCGGCCTGCTCGTCTCCCAGCTCGGCGGCCCGAGCGTCAACCCTTACTCGCCCTTCGACCTTTGGCGTGAAGTCAGCCACTACGGCAGCTCGCCGGCGACCTCCCAGGTGTTCGTGCAGGATCACGGCGAGAAGCTTTACCGCCGGTCGATGTATACTTACTGGAAACGCACGGCCCCGCCGGCCAACATGGTCACATTCGATGCGCCCAACCGGGAGGTCTGCACCATCAGCCGTAGCAACACGACGACCCCGCTGCAGGCGCTCGTCACCTTGAACGACGTCCAGTTCGTCGAGGCTGCACGCGGTTTCGCCCAACGCATCATCCATCACGGCGCCGATGACTCCGCCCGCATCCGTTGGGCCTTCCTGGAGTCGGTCTCACGTCCACCTTCCGCCAAGGAACTGACGCTCATCGTCAAGGCGCTCACCCGCGAACGAATCCGCTATGCCGCGGACCACGAGCGCGCCCTGAAAGTCCTCAGCCCAGGCGAATCCCCGCGGGATACCACGATCCCGGCAGCGGAGCACGCCGCTTGGATGCAAGTAGCCACCCTGATCTTGAATCTCAGCGAAACCGTGACCCGCAACTAAAGCCATGCATCCCCGACACGAGTTTCAGAACCATCTCACGCGCCGAACTTTCATCGGGCAATCCGCCCGCGGGGTCGGCGGACTGGCCCTCGGCTCGATGCTTTTCCCCGAGCTCCTGGCCGCCGGGCCGAAGACCCGCGAAGGCGGACTGCCGGGCCTTCCGCATTTCGCGCCCAAGGCCAAACGGGTCCTCTGCCTGTTCCAGTCCGGCGGCATGTCCCACGTCGATCTTTTCGACGACAAACCCGCCTTGCACGACTTCGCGGGCAAAGACCTGCCGCCTTCGATCAAAGGCACGCAGCGCCTCACCGGCATGACTTCCGGACAGAAGGGCTACCCGGTCCGCCCACCGCTCATGGACGGCAAGGCCTGCGGCAAGCACGGGACCTGGATCAGCAACCTCATCCCGCACATCCAGACCATCGCAGATGACATCTGCATCATCAAGACCCTGAACACCGAGGCGATCAACCATGACCCGGCGATCACATTCCTGAACACCGGCAACCAACAGCCCGGCTATGCCAGCATGGGCGCCTGGGCCAGCTATGGGCTCGGCACCGAGAACGCCAACCTTCCGGCCTTCATCGCCATGGTCTCGCAAGGGACCGGCAAGAACCCCGGCCAGCCGGTCTTCTCCCGGCTCTGGGGCAGCGGCTTCCTGCCCTCCAACCACCAAGGGGTCGGCCTGCGGCCGGGCGCTAATCCGGTGCTCTACCTCCAGAACCCTCCGACCATCGACGGTGCCCAGCGTCGTGAACTGCTGGACGACCTTGCGACGCTCAACGAGGAACGCGCCCGCGAGTTGGGCGACCCGGAGACGATCACCCGCATCAAGGCCTATGAGATGGCCTTCCGGATGCAGACGTCGGTCCCCGAGCTGGCCGACATCTCTCAGGAATCCAAAGCCACTCTCGCCGCTTACGGACCTGAGGTGACCCGACCCGGCTCCTACGCCGCCAACTGCCTGCTCGCCCGTCGACTGCTTGAACGGGACGTGCGCTTCGTACAATTGTTCCATCGCGGCTGGGATCAGCACGTCGCCCTGTCCCGGCAGCTGCCTAACCAGTGTCATGACATCGATCAACCCACCGCCGCCCTCATCAAGGACCTCAAGGCGCGCGGCTTGCTCGAGGACACCTTGGTCATCTTCGCCACCGAGTTCGGACGCACGGCCTTCACCCAAGGCGGCTTCGGCAATCCGGCGAGCGGACGCGACCACCATGGACGGTGCTTCTCGGTGTTCCTCGCCGGGGGCGGCATCAAGCCCGGCTTCGAATACGGAGTGACCGATGACTTCGCCTATAATATCGCCAAGGACGGCGTGCACCTCCGGGACCTGCACGCGACCATCCTCCACTGCATGGGCATCGATCACGGACGTTTCACCTATAAGTTCCGCGGTCTCAACGTGAAACTCACCGGCGTCGAAGAAGCCCACGTCGTCAAAGGCGTGCTAGCCTGAGCGGACAAACGTTGCAGGCAAAAAGGGCGACCGTCAGGCCGCCTTTTTCACCTCATCCTGAAAACGCCGACAAGACACAAGTCCTCGAAGTTCCCGACGTGACGTGCGATGAAACCGTCAGTCTCTCTCGAAAGCGTTCCGTTGAAGCTCACCATGGCGGCATGCTGAACATGACAGCCGTAGTTCGCCTTAGCCGTAAGCGTGACATTGGCCTCGGAGGTTTGTTGGCCGGAAGAGCATGTAGCCGTCGCTGAAGGAGAAGGCCTCGACCTGGCCGAGGTTGAACTTGCAGACGCAAGGGTTGGACGGACGCTTCACAGGGGCCGACGCAGGGAAGTCGGCCGCGTCGAGACGAGCGGCCACCGCCAGGCTGGCTAGCGCGAAGGCGGCGGTGAGTCGCAATTCACGAAGGGCCGAAGATAGGCGCGGAAGCATCACGAAGCCATCCCGTCGTCACGAAGGCGGCGGGAACTTCCGTGCCGGCATCGATCCGTGCCCATTCCCCATCAGCAGGTCACTCCAACCTTCCGGAAAGTGAGCTACGCTCAAGAATCAAGGAAGTGAGTGAACCAAAAACCACGAGGCTTGCAGAGGGACCCCCTGCAAGCCTTCGTCCCGACTCAAGGAACGACCGGAATCGTCGTCACCACGGTCCCACCCGCCGGCGCGATGACCGCGCGATAGGTGGCCTTCAAATTGGCGGGAGGAGTGAGGGAGGCGACCTTGTACGTAAGAGTACCGGTAGAACGCAGAGGATAACTCGGGCTGGTGACGACGGCGTTTCCGTTCACGTCAGTCCTGACTGAGACATTAAAGCCCGCAGGCTTTCCAGCGACCGTGCCGGTGACGGCGACGGCGACGACGGCACCTTCGATGTTAAGACCATATTGATCGACTACCTTGATGGTCACCGTGCTCGACTTAGAGACTGAATTTACCCGGCGCCAAGGACTGGCGGCCAAGGAACCCACCGACATGGCGGCGGGCTTGCTTCCGGTGACCGTGACAGTCCTGGTCGTGACCACCGAAGCTTTGCCGAAACTGTCCGTCGCGATCAGCTTGACGGTGTAAGTTCCTGGTGCCCGGTAAACGTGACTGACGTTCGAAGTGGCCGCATTGACCGTCCTGGCGGTGTTATCAACCGAACGCGGATCGCCGAAATCCCAGGCATAAGTGAACAAACCGGTGTTACCGATGTTAGCCGAAGAGGCCAAACCAGAAAAATTGACGCTCGTGTCATAAGGAACGGGGGCGGTCGCACTGGTTGAAATCGAAGTGCTCGGGCTCACGTAAGTAGGAGCCGTCCAAGACCCGAAGAGCGAGTACTTGCCTACGGAAGCATAGTAATCGTAGTTGACCCCCTTGCTCCCGACCGGCTCACGTCCCTGAATAAGAGTGATGAAAGGCGTATCAGAGTAGGTGGCGATTCCGTAAGGCGAACCATCAGGATTGAGCTCCGTGCCAACCGAAGTAATCGTCAACCGGTAGATGCCGGACTTGGTAGCCGTGAAATTCAGCAGAGCCCCTTGCTCCGGGTAAGCACCCCTGACCGATCTGAACAACTGCTTTCCGCGCTCGTCACTAAGAGACAGGCTCACCTTGAGATTGGAAACGACCTGGGTGTCCAAAGGCGCGCGCAGGCCCACAGGCCGAACCGTCCTGACGCCGATCGAGATAGGCCCCGGGTTGGCCATGAACGAGAAGCTATGCTGCAGTCCGCCCCTGAGAAAGGTGCCTCCCGCCACGCACAAGGAGGCAGGCTGACCCACGGAGCTTCCGGGGATGAAATCCCCGACCGGAACAGCAACCGGGGCATCACCGAAAGCCGCCCTTAAGACGGCCATATCGTCGGTCCTATTGCTCGAGTTGTCATCCCACCAATATTCGGTACGAAAGTTATTTCCGCCTAGGGAAACCCTGTAAGTCGTCAAAGTCGGCTTGACGTACCAGGCACCCGCCCAGGTCTGGCGATTCTGTCCGTATACCGGGGCTCCCATGAGGGGCCCCCAGGAATCCTTGTTATCCTCATCCCCGTGCCCGAAATAGAAGATGCCATCCTTGGAACAATGTCCGGCATTCCACTCCGTCTGAATGGTGTCAATCACGCCCTTATGGCCGAGACCCAGGGTGTGCCCGAGCTGGTGACAGATCGCACCGGCGACCTGCATCTCCGAAAGCGTAAAAGGAGGATCGGGGAAGACGAAACAAGGAATCTCGTCGTAAGCCGCAATCAGCAAAGGATTAGTGGCGGAGGAGAGGTAGGAATTACCCCCCGTCCACCATCCTAAGCTCTCGACGGTGCCGGCCGGAACCAACAACGGATCCGCGACCATGAATGGGTTGCCGCCGATGAGGCATCGCTGGAAGTTGGGACTGCGAAGCGGAATGCCCCCGACGGGCAGCTCGGTGGTGACGTCGACATTGAATGGGGCGAAGGCGTCGGCGACGCGCGTCCAAATATTCTTGATGTTCTGGGCCGTACCGCTGTAACGCGGAATATTGATGGTCGCCCCGGCGTTCCAGGGCGAATTGACGACGGGATTGCTCCCGGTGAAATCGAGATAGATGGTCTTCGGGGCGCCGGGACGGCTGTGCAACTTATATGGATCGGAAGGCAACGGGGACAGGCCGGTGAAAACCTGGTTGTCTTCGCCGACGACGGTCTTCTGCGCGAAAGCGACGGCACCAAGGCACAACGCGGCGAAAAAGGACAGCAAGGCTAGGGGGCGCATAAGATTATTTTTAGCCCCCGGCCCGGAGTGGCTCAAGAATATATTGCCCGTAACCAAAGATTGCCTCAGGTCGCAAGGGTGGCCCTAGTAAAGCCTACCCCTTACCCTGAAATTCTAGGCGAGAGCCTGAGGTGACAGCAGAATCATATGTG
>JBILXR010000110.1:0-6305 GCA_044378215.1 Opitutales bacterium | reverse complement strand
CCGTCGGCCGCGAGCACGCAGGCGGCGCCGTGCGGGTGACGGGTCATCGCGATGACCGTGTCGCGGAGGGCGTCGCCGGGCTTCGCCACCGCGCAACGCTCGAGCGGCTGGAGCGCTTCGCCGACCGTGAGGTTCAGGTTGCGGCCGAGCTGGCCGGCGGGATGGAAGCGGGCGAAGTCCGAAGGGCCGAAGCCGCGCTTCGTCATGAGCGCGGCGGCGAGCGCATCGCCGAGGGCGAGGGTGAGGAGCGCGCTCGTCGTCGGCACGAGGCCGAGCGGATCCGCTTCGGGTCGGGCGCCGATGTCGAGGACGACGTCGGCCTGGGTCGCGAGAGGCGACTGGGTGTTACCGACGATGGCGATGACCGGCGACTTGAAGGAGCGGAGGACCGGGATCAGGCGGACCAGTTCGGCCGTCGTGCCCGAACGGGAGATGAGCACGACCGGATCGCCGGCCTGCAGGATGCCGAGGTCGCCATGCACGGCGTCAGCCGCGTGGAGGAAGATGGCCGGCGTGCCCGTGCTGCAGAGCGTCGCGGCGACCTTCTGGCCGATGAGGCCGGATTTGCCGACGCCGCAGAGCACGACCTTGCCGGGATGCGCCGCGATGAGGTCGACCGTCCGCGTGAACGCACCATCAAGCCGCGTCGCGAGCTCGGCGAGCGCGGAGGCTTCGGCCTGGAGCAGGGCGCGGGCGGATTGGAGGGGGGTGGGCATGGGCGTTAAAGAAAGAGGGCTGAATGGAGGGCTGCGTTGAGGACTGAATGGAGGGCTGAATGGATGAAAGCCGAAGGAGAGGGCAAGAGGACTGGAGGGCCCGTGGGCCGGAGGCTCAGAAGAGGCAGACTAGCTGGCAGGTTGACAAGTTGACTAGTGGACAAGGAAGGCGACGGAGCAGCACAACTAGAGGCTCGGAGGCTCAGAGGCTCGGTGGCTCAGAGGAGGCAGACTAGCTGGCCGGTTGACAAGTTGGCACGCGGGCAAGGGAGGCGACGGAGCAGCACAACTAGAGGCTGAGAGGCCCAGAGGCTCGGTTGAACAGAGTCCGAAACACTCGAGGGGAGACCGGAAACCGGAAAGGATCCTGTGGGCATGATTAATAACCCCAGCCAACTATCCGGTTTCCGGTCTCCCCTTGAGATTTTGCATCTCCCAACCGCTAACCGCTAATACCTGACATAGGTAGGGTCGGCACTGCGTGCCGACCTAGGTGCAAAGGTGCAAATCGGCCTATGGCCTGTGCAAAGGTGCTGCGACAGAGTCGCAGGGGAAGAACTAGAGGCTTAGTTGACCAGAGGCTCGGTGGCTCAGAGCCGAGGCAGTAATTAACTCAAAGGGAAACCGGAGACCGGATGATTGGCGGGGGTTGCAGGTAGGGTTGAGCGCCTCGCTCAACCGCGGCTGACCGAGGGCGGTCAGCCCTACCCGTTGCAACTGGGCGAACCTGATTGCCTTTGATGTGTTCCCAACCGCCATCCGCTAACCGCCACCACCTTACATTTGCACTTTTGCACAAGCCGCAGGTGGGTTGCACTTTTGCACTGCGGCGCTTAGCGCGCCGCACGCGTCACACCATCTTCCGCGCAGCTTCAAGATCCTCGGGGGTATCGATGGCGACGGGATGGTAATCGGTGACGACGGTCTGGAAGGTGAGGCCGTGGGCGAGGAAGCGGAGCTGCTCGAGCGATTCGACGGCTTCCAGTTCGGTGGCCGGGAGCTGCGCGTAGCCGGCGAGCGTGGAGCGATCGTAACCATAGACGCCGATGTGCGACCAGTAATCACGGCGACTGACCCATTCGGCGGGATCGACGCCGCGGAGATGCGGGATCGGGCTGCGGGAGAAGTAGATCGCCTCGCCGTTCTCGGCGCGGACGACCTTCACGACGCTCGTCGCGAGCAGGCGCTCGGTCGCGTGGATCTTCGAGACCGCGGTGACCAGCGGGCACTTCGTCTCCTTCCAGCGCGTGATCAGGCCATCGAGGAGATCAGGCTGGATGAAGGGCTCGTCGCCTTGGACGTTGAGGAAGAAATCTCCGGGGAGATGCCCGATGACGCTGGCCATGCGCGCCGTACCCGAAGGACACGCCGGATCGGTCATCAGGACCTCGGCGCCGAAACCACGGGCGACGCCGGCGACTTCCTCGGAATCGGTGAGGAGCACCACGCGGTCCGCCTGGCGGACCTGCTTCGCGCGTTCCCAGACATGCTGCACAACCGGCTTACCGCCGAGATCGAGCAAGACCTTGCGCGGCAATCGCGTAGAGGCGATGCGGGCCGGGATGCAGAGGGTGACGAAGGGCATTTGAAATCGAGGGATGGAGGACGAAAGAGAGGGCACGAGGGCCGGAGGAGAAGAATCCACTAGAGGCTTAGTTGACCAGAGGCTCGGAGGCTCAGGGGCAGAAGCAAACTAGCTGGCCGGTTGACAAGTTGACTAGTGGGCAAGGGAGGCGACGGAGCAGCACAACTAGAGGCCCGGAGGCCCAGAGGCTCGGTTGAACAGAGCCCGAAACACTCGAGGGGAGACCGGAAACCGGAAAGGATCCTGTGGGCATGATTAATAACCCCAGCCAACTATCCGGTTTCCGGTCTCCCCTTGAGATTTTGCATCTCCCAACCGCTAACCGCTAATACCTGACATAGGTAGGGTCGGCACTGCGTGCCGACCTAGGTGCAAAGGTGCAACTGCGGCGGAGCCGCGTGCAAAAGTGGTGCGACAGAGTCGCAGGGGGAAGTGCTAGAGGCTTAGTTGACCAGAGGCTCGGAGGCTCAGGGGCAGAAGCAAACTAGCTGGCCGGTTGACAAGTTGACTAGTGGACAAGGGGCTAACTACTAGAGGCTCAGAGGCTCGGAGGCTCCGTGGACCAGAGCAGGCAAGCGAGAGACAATAAACCGACTCAAAGGGGAACCGGAGACCGGATGATTGGCGGGGATGCAGGTAGGGTTGAGCGCCTCGCTCAACCGCGGCTGACCGAGGGCGGTCAGCCCTACCCATTCTACCCATTGTAACTGCGGGTGCCTGGAGCCGGCTGCCGAAGGCCGAACGGCTGGCACCTGAAAGTCCGATGCCCCGGTGGCCGGCACCTGATACCTTCAGAAGAAGGTCCGCAGCTAACTATCCGGTTTCCGGTCTCCCCTTGAGAGGTTCCTCTCTCTGGTCAACCGAGCCTCTGGGCCTCCGGGCCTCTAACTTCTTACCGCCGCGCTTCCGCGGCATTGGCGAGATACCAGGCGTAGGCGTCGCGGATGCCGGCGGCCATGGTGATGCGGGGCTTCCAACCGAGGGCGCGGATGCGCGAGACGTCCATGAGCTTACGCGGCGTGCCGTCGGGCATCGTCGGGTCGAATTCGAGGCGGCCGGTGAAACCGACGGCTTGGGCGACGAGGCCGGCGAGGTCGCGGATACTGAGCTCTTCGCCGGAGCCGACGTTGATGTGCCCGGGCTGGGAATAGCGGTCGAGGAGCATCAGGCAGGCTTCGGCGAGGTCGTCGGCGTGCAGGAATTCGCGGAGTGGCGTGCCCGTGCCCCAGAGCTTCAGGGAAGCGTCGCCGCGGAGCTTAGCCTCGTGCATCTTCCGGATCATCGCCGGCAGCACGTGGGAGTCATCGAGCGAGAAGTTGTCGCCTGTGCCGTAGAGATTGCACGGCATCGCGCTGATGTAGTCGCAGCCGTACTGCGCGCGGGCGTGGTCGCAGAGTTTGATGCCCGCGATCTTGGCGACCGAGTAGGCCTCGTTGGTGACCTCGAGCGGACCGGTGAGCAGGGAATCCTCGCGGATCGGCTGCGGGGCGAGCTTCGGGTAGATGCAGCTCGAGCCCAGGAAGAGCAGCTTGCGTACGCCGGCGTGCCGGGCGCCCTCGATGACGTTGGCCGCCATGACGAGGTTGTCGTAGAGGAAGTCGTAGGGCTGGGTCGAGTTGGCCTTGATGCCGCCGACACGGGCGGCGGCCATGACGACATAAGCCGGCTGCTCCGCGGCGAGGAAGGCGCGGGTCGCGGCGCCGTCACGTAGGTCGAGTTCGGCGGACGTGCGCGTGAGCACGGACGTGTGGCCGGCGGCGCGGAGCGCGCGGACGATGGCCGAGCCGACCATCCCGCGGTGACCGGCGACGTAGATCTTCGCGGCGCGGTCCATCAACGGTTCTCGTGCGCGACCTGCTTCAGGTCGTGGTCGACCATCTTCTGCACCAACTGCTCGAAGGAAGTCTGCTGCGGATTCCAACCGAGCTCGCGCACGGCCTTGGCCGGGTCGCCGAGCAGCTGTTCGACCTCGGTCGGGCGGAAGTAACGCGGGTCGACGGCGACGAGCGTCCGGCCCGTCTTGCGGTCGACGCCCTTCTCTGCCGCGCCCGTGCCCTGCCAGTCGAGCTCGATGCCGGCCCGGCGGAAGGCGTGGGTACAGAATTCGCGGACGGTGTACATCTTGCCCGTCGCGATGACGAAGTCATCGGGCTGCTTATGCTGGAGGATCAGCCACATGCACTGCACGAAGTCGGGGGCGTAACCCCAGTCGCGCCGCGCGGAGAGGTTGCCGAGGAAAAGACAGTCCTGACGGCCGTGCACGATATTGGCGACCGCGAGGGAGATCTTGCGGGTGACGAACGTCTCGCCGCGGCGTTCGGACTCGTGGTTGAAGAGGATCCCGTTGGAGGCGAACATCCCGTAGGCCTCACGGTAGTTGCGGGTGATCCAGTAGGCATAGATCTTGGCGACACCGTACGGGCTGCGCGGGTAGAAGGGCGTCGTCTCGGACTGGGGCACTTCGACGACCTTGCCGTACAGCTCCGAGGTCGAGGCCTGGTAGATACGGACCTTCTGCTCCATCTTCAGGATGCGGATCGCCTCGAGCAGGCGGAGCGTGCCGATGCCGTCCGTGTCGGCGGTGTATTCCGGGATGTCGAACGACACCTTCACGTGGGACATCGCGCCGAGGTTGTAGATCTCGTCGGGCTGGATGTCGCCGATGAGGCGGATCAAGCCGGTCGCGTCGCCGAGGTCGCCGTAGTGGAGCTGGATCTTCTTCGTGTGGATGTCGCGCACGAGGTCCTCCATGTAGAGGTGCTCGATGCGCGAGGTGTTGAAGGAGGACGAGCGGCGGATGACGCCGTGGACCTCATAGCCCTTGCCGAGGAGGAATTCGGCGAGATAGGAGCCGTCTTGGCCGGTGATGCCGGTGATGAGCGCGCGCTTTTTCATGGAGGTCGGTGCAGATAAGGGGAGGCGGCGTTCAGGCGGAAGGCTTTTTCGCGGCGGCGATGATGCGGGAGCTGCTGTCGATCTTGGCGCCGAGGCCGTCGATGAGCTTCGCGCCGTGCTGGTTCAGGACGGTCATCTCCGGGATGTTGCCGGCGTGGCGGTCGCCGCCCTTGCAGAACACGGCCTCATGGCCCCGGGCCTTGGCTTCGCCGATAAGCCAGTCGAGCGTGGCGCAGACCGAGCCATCGGTGTCGATCGAGAGCACCGCGCGGTCGACCACGCGGAGGGCGGACGTCACCGCGAGACGCGTGTCCTGGTCGATGAAGGCCTTGCCTTTCTTGAGGGCGGCCTGGGCGTCGGTGTTGACGATGACCCAGAGCGCGTCGCCCTGGGCGCGCGAGAGATCCAGCAGCTCCAGGTGACCGCGGTGCATCGGGTCGAAGTAGCCGGATGTGATGGCGATAAGCATGGAGTAAAAGGTGGTGGCGGTAAGCGGTTGGCGGTTAGCGGTAAGGGCGAAACAAATAAAGACTGGGACAGATTCAGCGGTAAGCGGGTGAGGAGATAACTATGCGGTAAGCGTTAAGCGGCTTGCGGTTGGCGGTAAGCGGTTAGGACGATGCAGCCGAGGCGGGCGGGAGGAGCCTGGGGGTGTTTTGGGTTTCGGTTGTATGGCCTGACCACTTACCGCCACTACCTATTTTAGTGTCTCGGATTTCCTTACCGCCAACCGCCAACCGCTAACCGCTACCACCTACTTATTTTGATTACCCGGGCAGGCTACCGCACGTGGAGGCGAAATTCGCTGCACGTACGGGAAGGAAGGACTGTCACCGGCCGAGCCGGCAGAAAGGGTCAGGCCCCGGGGGGAGGAAGAAGCAGAGGCGCGAGCTCAAGGGCTCGGCTGTTCCAACGATTGAGGCGGTTGAGGCGCTCGATGACTTCGGACTGGGCGCCGCGGGCTTGGGCGTCGGCGAGGACACGTTGCAGGCCGGGTTGGGCTTGTTCGAGGGCGGGGACGACTTGGCTGCGAAGGAGGGCGACCAAGGAGAACGCCAGGGAAGGAGTCGGCTGCCAGCGTTCACGACGGGAGCCCGGCACCTTGACCG
>JBILXR010000109.1:0-6336 GCA_044378215.1 Opitutales bacterium | reverse complement strand
CCCTCGCCGGAAGCCAAATTGAAGAAGTGAACCCATGAACGACCGTAACCGTCATTCCGATAGCAACCGCCCGCGCCGGGGTCCCTCCGGCTCCGAAGGCCCCTCCGACGGGCGCCTGGTGGAGGTTCACTCCCAGCTCTCCCGCGACAAGGACGAGCCGGCCGAGGGTTTCTCCCTCACACCGATCTTCATCGTCTTCCTGTTCTGTGGCTTCGGCTTCTGGGCCGGTGTCTACCTGACCAATAACGCGGGAAACTTCTCGGCCTCGGCCTTCGACCTCGACGCCCCCAAGGTCGTCGTGGGCGGCGGTCCGGTGGTCTTCGAACCCGATGCTGCCAAGGGCGAACAGCTCTTCCTCGCCAATTGCGCGGCCTGCCACCAGGCCACCGGCCTCGGCGTCCCGGGAGCCTTCCCTCCGCTCGCTAAGTCCGCTTGGGTCGCCGGCTCGGAAGACCGTGTCATCAAGGCCATCCTCGCCGGTCTCGCCGGTGAGATCGAGGTCAACGGCGTGAAGTATAACGGCAACATGCCGAACATCGGCGCCGGCCTCAAGGATGCGCAGGTCGCGAACATCGCGACCTACGTCCGTCAGGCCTGGGGTAACACCGCCGAGCCGGTCATGGACACTAAGGTCGCCGAAGTCCGTAAGGCCATCGGCAACCGCGCCCAGTATAACCCGGCCGACCTGCTCAAGGAGCATCCGCTCGAGAGCAAGTAAGCGTCCCTTCGAGGTCGCCGACAAAAAAGGCCCGGGAGCAATCCCGGGCCTTTCTTATGGGGCTTTCGCCGACCGACTCAGGCGTGCTTCTTGATGAAGGCGGCGATGTCGCCCTTCGGGCGGGCACCGACCATCTTGTCCACCACGACACCGTTCTTGAAGAGGAACAGAGCGGGGATGGAGTTCACCCCCAGCTGCTGGGCGAGGGCCTGATTGGTGTCGACGTCGACCTTGGCGATCGTGACGGTGCCGGCCATCTCGGTGGCCAGCTGGTCGAGTACCGGGCCGATCTGCTTGCATGGGCCGCACCAGGTGGCCCAGAAGTCCACCAGCACGGGGACGGTCGAAGCCTTGATGGTGGCTTCGAAGTTATTGTTATCGAGATGAGCGATGAGGTCGGAGGCCATGGAAAAGTCGGTCAACCTTTGGATTTCGAGAAGAGTTCGAGCGCGAGGATGACCACGGCACCAAGGGAAGCGGCGAGCGCGAGAAGGTCAACCGCCGCGGCGAACTTGCCGACGTTACGGTTGGCAGGCGAGGGAGACGGCCGCGGAGCGGAGGCCGGGAAGGGCGTCGGAATCGGAGCCGGGATGGTCGCAGTGGCCGACGGGGCAGGAGGCGGAGGAATCGGCGCACCCGCGGACGGCGCAGGGGGCGGAGGCACGGGCATGCCTTCGGTGGCGACCGGAGCAAGGGGAGCCACCGGTTTGTTCAGCTTAAGCTTCGGAGCACCGCTCTGCGCGGAGTTGTCACCTTCAGGAGCAGGCGGCGGCGGGGGCGGCGGAGGAGGAGGGGGCAGCGCGTTGCTCATTGGGAAGAGGTAGTCAAATCCTGCGAAAGAGGTGAGTCAATCCGTCTGTGGCTCGTTTTTGGCTAAGCACCGCGGTCATGCTTGCGGAGGAGCTCGGCGAGTTCCTCCGGGCGGGCGTCCGCGATGGTGCGACCCTTACGGCTGAGATCTTCCGTCGTCTTGATGACCGTCTCGGTCATGCGCTCATGGGTCTCCTCGGAGCCACCCACCAAAGAAAAGCCTTCGCCTCGCGTGATACGTTTCTGCTGGTCGGTGGCGTCCAAGCCTAGTCCGAGCAGACGGTGAGAGGGGCGCCGGGCGCTAGCCATGACGGTAATTTGACCGCTTCGGGGGTGATTTCAAGCCCGCGGCTTACTCCGCGTCCGCGGCCGGCTGGTCGAACTCCGAACCGCCTTCCAACGCTTCGCCCGCGTTGGGCGCGGCGCTCGGCTCCGACTTCGTACAGTTGATTTCGGCGAAGGAGGCGTCCTGTTCTAATTTCAGCTTACCCAGGCGGGCGAGCTCGAGGCAGGCCAGGAAGGTCGCCACGAGGAAGCCCACGGTCGGACGTTCCGGCAGCAGGCTCGTGAAGACGAACGTGGGCTCGGTCTCGAGACGGGCCAGGATGGTCTCCATCCGGTCGGAGACCGTGACGGTCTCGGTGCTGATGTTGCCCGGCTGGATGCGCTCGGCGAGCCGGCGGAGGACGAGGTTGAAGGTATTCCAGAGCTCGATGCGGTCGGCGCGGGCGACGGGTCGAATCACCGCGTCTTCGCCCTGCGGCTGGATCACGTAGCGGCCCAGCAGGCCTTGGCGGTCGTCGACCAGGCCGCGGATGATCGCGGCGGTCTCCTTGACGCGCTTGTACTGGATGAGCTGCTGAACGAGAGCCCAGCGCGGATCCTGGCCTTCGTCCGCGGCCGCGACTTCCTCTTCGGGCCGGCTTTCGACCGGGAGGAGCATGCGGCTCTTGATGTACATCAGCGTGGCCGCCATGACGAAGAAGTCGCCGGCCAGTTCGAGGTTGTCCTTCTCCTGCGTGCGCAAGATCTCGAGGTATTGCTGGGTGACCTTCTCGATCGGGATGTCGTAGATATCGATCTCGTTCTTGCGGATCAGGAAGAGCAACAGGTCCAGCGGGCCTTCGAAGACGTCGAGGCGGATCGGCAGGTCCGGCGGCGGCAGGATGCCGTCCACGGGGACCGAAGGGTTGTCTGAAGGGGTGTCCGTCACGGGTCAGAACTTGAACAATCTCACCCGCAGGTGGAAGCCCAATGAGCTAATGCCACGGTTGAGCGGGTCCATCCGCTTATTGAGACCGTACTCGACCTCCCAGGAGTCGCCGACCCGCTGGATCAGGCCGGCCCAGATCATGGTGGCCTGGCCGATCTGCGCATCATAATTGAGCCCGGTCACGACGCTATAGACCGAATTCAGCCGGGTCTGGGTGTCCCAGAACAGCTGTCGCGCGGTGGTGGCTTGCCGCAGCTCGATCCAGTTGAAGGAGGTGCGCCAGAAGTCGCCGGAATTGAGGGCGATCGTCTGGACCGACTCCCGCGGGGCGCCGCCGCCGTTGGGCATCCGGACGGAGGAGCTGAGGGACATCCAAGGAGTCGGGCTGAGGCGGAACGAACCGAGCAGGTCGCTCCGGCCGGTCTCGGCGTCCGTCGGGCCCTGTCGCCAGTCGGCGAAGAGGTCCGCGCGCAGCAGTTCGCGGGAGCCGGTCACGGCGTCACGGGTCTCGACGGTGTTGCGCACGCCGAAGCGGGCCACCTGACGGTCCGTCGTGGAAGCGGCGTCGAGCCGGTCCGCGAGGTCGACTTCTTCGAGCACCGAGACGGAGACCGCGCGTTGGGTCATCGGGGCCACGCCGATCTCGCGGTCGGCGCCCGGCATGACGCGGTATTGCAGAAGCGGGCGCACGCTGTGGCGAAGTCCGTCGATGTTCCAGTTCGGAGCGTCCGCGGACCAGGAGCCGGTGAAGAGTCCTTCGACATCGAAGCCGGCCTGACCGATGACCTTGGTCGTGGCGTCCTGGCCATTCAGCCCTTCGGACCAGCCGGTCGCGCGCACGCCGGCGACGGGACGGAAGCTCAGCCATTCGCCGCCGACCACCGTACGGCTGAAGCCGTAGTAACCGTCGACGCGCGCGGTGGACCAGGCGTCGGCGGACAAGGTCGCGGCTTGGAAGGCCGCCAACGGCAGCTCGGCGGAGGGGCGCTCGCTGAAGTAGCCGACGCTGAGGAAGGCGCGCCGCGACCAGCCGTCGTCAGCGGCCAGCGTCGTAGGCAGATCGTAGCGGAACTCCGGGAGGCGCTGGACCACGTCCTGGTAGTTGTCCGCCTTCGCCGTGAGGGCGGCCGAGAGGTAGCCGCCGGCGTAAGGTTTGACGACCTCGAGGTTGACCTGCGGATTGCCGTTCGGGCCGATCAGCATCGGTCGGAAATCACGGAGGACGTCGGGGTCTGACTGGGCGAAGGCGTTGCCGGCGATCTCGACGCCGTCCTGCGTGCGACCGTTGATCTCTCCGGTGAAGAACGTGCGCTGGCTGTTCGGCAGCCGGCCGAAGAGGTCCGCCACGGGCGTGGACTGGTCGTCGATCCAGCCGCTCTGCATCCGGCCCTTCCAGCGCGTGCCGACGCCCGGAAGGCGGGTGTTGTCCACGCGCAGCGCCGGTCCGACCATGAAGCCGGATTCGCTGTAGTAGTCGACGAGTCCGCCCAGCCAGAGCGAAGGTGAGACACGGTTCAGGATGGTGGACCGAAGGAAGCGGCCTTGTTTGTCCTCGCTGCCCGTATTGAGCATGATGTCGTACGGGAAGTCGGTCCCGGACTGCCCGAAGTAGGGCAGGTTGAAGAGCGGCATGCCTGCGACGTAGGGCGTGGCGCTGCGGAGCGACATCCAGTCCTCCTTTTCGACGTAGGAGGCCTCGGCGATCTTGAGGTGCATGCCGGCCGCGGAGGGTTCGTTGTTCCACACGCGCACGCCCTTGATCTGTTTGTCGCCTTTGACGATGCGGAGCGATTCGGCGGTGAAGTAGACGGGGGCGCGGCCGAAGCGCACGTCGGTGGCTTCGATGACGTCGGCGCGCGGATCGATCACGACCTTGGCGCCGAGGATACGCAGGCTCGTGGTCGCGTAGACGACCTCGCCTTCGGCGACGATCACGCCAGTGCGGTAGTCGAGACGGAGCTTCTTCGCCGACAGGAATGTATCGCCGCTGACCAGTTCGGCGTCCGTGCCGACCATCACCTTGCCGCCTTCTTCGGAGTGGAAGTCGCCGGTGAGGACGGGGCCGGCGGGTGCGGCGGCGGACGTCCGCGCCGGTTCGGCGGCCATGGCCGCCACGGTCAGGGAGAGGCTTGCGGCAAGGATCCAGAAGCTACGGCCAGGCATCTGCCGAGAGTTGTCGCTCGGGGCTTTCCCTCAAGGTTTTTCGGGTAATGAGCGCTTGCCGACCCTCGGGCGGGCGTGGAGTCTTCCGGGATGCGCCTGAGTCCAGCAGAGTTGACCGCCCTGGTGGATGCCAAGGAGACCTCGCCGCACCGATTCCTGGGCCTGCATCCGCTGCAAGGCGGGGGTCTGGTCGCCCGCGCGCTCGTGCCTTGGGCGAGCGCCTGCGAGCTGTTGCCTGAGGGTGGGCAACCGGTGCCGATGATCCGCCTGCACGCGAGCGGTGTCTTCGAGGTCGAGCTACCCGGCTCCGCGCTTTTCCGTTACCGTTTCCGCGTGACCTATCCCGACGGCGTCCGACGCGACGTCGACGACCCTTATCGCTTCCTGCCCACGATCTCCGAAGACGATCTCTTCCTGCTCGGCAAGGGCGACGATCACCGGGCCCACTACAAGCTGGGTTCGCACGTCCGCACGATCGATGGCGTCACCGGCGTCTCCTTCGCCGTCTGGGCTCCCTCCGCCCGCCGGGTCTCGGTCGTGGGCGACCATAACCTCTGGAACGGCCGCGCCCAGCCGATGCGCAACCTCGGGGCTTCCGGCATCTGGGAGATCTTCATCCCCGGTCTGGCCGCGGGCGCGCGCTACAAGTACGAGATCGTCGGTCCGCACGACACCACGCCTTTCCTGAAGACGGATCCTTACGCGCTGAACTTCGAGCCCTCGCCGAACCACGCCGCGATCGTCTGCGATCTCTCGGGCTTCGTCTGGCATGATGCGGCCTGGATGGAGGCCCGTCGAATACGCGACCTGCGCGCCCGGCCGATGTCCGTGTATGAAGTCCACCTCGCCTCCTGGCGTCGCGTGCCCGAGGAAGGCGGCCGCGTCCTGAATTATCGCGAGCTCGGCGAACAGCTTGCCGCCTATTGCGTCAAGATGGGCTTCACCCACGTCGAGCTGATGCCGCCCTCGGAACACCCGTTCGACGGCTCTTGGGGCTACCAGGTCACCGGCTTCTACGCCCCGACGCACCGCTTCGGTTCGCCCCTCGAGTTCATGACGCTCGTCGACGCGCTGCACCGCGCGGACGTCGGCGTGATCGTGGACTGGGTCCCGGCCCATTTTCCTCGCGACTTCTTCGCGCTGGCCCGCTTCGACGGGACGCACCTCTACGAGCATGCCGACCCGCGCCTGGGCGAGCATCAGGACTGGGGCACGCTGATCTTCAACTACGGCCGCCACGAGGTGCGCGGCTTCCTCGTCTGTTCCGCCTTGTCATGGCTCGAGCGCTTCCATGTCGACGGCCTGCGCGTCGACGCCGTCGCTTCGATGCTCTACCTCGACTACTCGCGCAAGGCCGGGGAGTGGATCCCGAATCGCTTCGGCGGCCGCGAAAATATCGAGGCCATCGAGTTCCTCCGTCAGGTCAACTCAC
>JBILXR010000007.1:0-23160 GCA_044378215.1 Opitutales bacterium | reverse complement strand
CGAGAAGAGCGTGGAGGAGACAGGCGCCGGCCATCGTCAGCACGACCATGGCCAGCGGGAACGGAAAAAAGAACGCCGCGAAACGGCTTAAATCTAATCCGGCCGGAGCGACCACTTGGATTCCCGCGAGGATGCTGCGGCGGTCGAAAGGCAGCGCCGCGTCCGTGAGGACCAGCTGGAGGTAAACGAAGGGGGCAGCCAACGTGGCGCAGAAGAGCACCCAAAAGGCCGCCCGGCCAAGACCAGCGGAAACGGTCGACGGACGAAACGCCGAGCGCGGGGCCGACCAGACGGCCCGCATGGTCCGCGCCCACGTAGTCCAATCCAGTCGGAGCAACAGCGCCGCGTCGAAGGCGAGCGCCGGCGTCGAAGGCGCGAGGGCGCGGCCAGCGCCGATGGCCGAGGCGAACTCCGTCCGGTCGCCGAGCGGCGTCCAAGCGGTCTCGCCTTCGCGCCAGGAAAGCGTCGCCGCGGAGAGCCGACCGGTGGCCAGCCCGGCTTCGACTTCCGCCTCGCACCATACGCCGACACTGACCCCTCGCTCGGCGAGATGGTAAGGGGCGGCGGACATGACGGCGAAAAGTGGTGAGGAGGGCGGGACTCGAACCCGCGACCCGCAGCTTAGAAGGCTGCTGCTCTAATCCAACTGAGCTACCCCCTCGTCAAAGTGACCGTATGACGGCCACCCCGAGCAGGCAAGCCGTCAGCCGACTAGCAGATCAGGTCTCTGAAGTTGCTGAAATCCGCCGAAAGCCCGCCGGGCATGCCCTTGTTGATCACCGAGACGGCGTCATGGGAATGCAGGGACTCCAGGTGGGAGCAGGCGATGACGAAGTCGCGGACGCGGGCGTCGCCATCGAACTGCTCATAGACCACGCGCGCAGCGTCTTCGACGAACTTCGAATAAGCGCCGTTGAGTTCGGCGAAAGCCTGCTCGTCCTCGCGTTTGACCATCACCTGGGTCTCCGTCTGGAGGCCCTTGAGGCAGAGGTCCTTCATGTCCTCGACGAAGAGGGCGCGACCCGGGGAGACCTCGGCGACGACGCGCGCCTTGGAGCGCTGCGAGTGCGGGATGCCGTAGGCGCTGCGCTCTTCGCGGGCGTGCTCGGTAAGTTCGGCCGAACAAGGACAGGCGGAAGAGTAGACGAAGTCGAAATGGACGTAGCGGCGGAGGCGGTCGAGGTCGTCGATCGTGCCTTCGAGCACGGCGCGGTAATACTGCCAGCCTTCGAGGCCCGAGCGGAGCGACTTCTGCAGGATCGGGTAGCGGAACTCGACCAAGATGCGGGCGCGGCTGCAGTCGAGGTCCTTCTTGTAGCGGATGAGGACCTCCTCGAGGAGTTCGTGCGAAAGCACGCGGTCCTTGAACTCGTAGAAGGTCCGCATGATGCGGGACATGTTGATGCCCTTACGGTCGGCGGCCAGGGAGACCGAGCCGGTCACCGTGCACTCGAGCGGCACGGGCTTGCCGTCGCGGGTGGCGACGAGCATCGGCAGACGGAAGCCGGAGATGCCGACGTGCTGGATCGGGACGTTGGCCCCCTGGATCAAGGAAGCGTCCTTGTTCTGCATGTCCGGCAGTGTCGCCCGGTAAGCATCGTCGGCGCGGAAATTCCGGTCGTAGCGGCGGGAGAGATCCCGGCTGCGGGGCGGATGTTCGGCTCGGCTCATGACGTGGAGGGTGGAGGAAAAGCCCGGACGGGCAAACGGTCGGACGAAAAAGCCCCCTGCGCTGGAGCCACCTGCCGGATTTGAACCGGCGACATTCTCATTACGAATGAGATGCTCTACCAGCTGAGCTAAGGTGGCGGCGCAGAGGAAGGAAGAACATGGGCGGCCCGAGGCGGAAATCAAGCCTTGGCGACGGGGGAAATGCCCTCGCCAGCGGAGAAATTTAAGGCAAAGTGCCTCCAGCCCCATGCGAGCCGCCCTGATCGCCCGCCAGTTCGACGTCCAAGGACGGCTCGTGACCGTAGAACCCTATGGTTCGGGCAACGTCAACGACACGTACCTCGCGATCTTCCGGACGACCTTTTCCGAACAACGCTTCATCGTGCAGCGCGTCCGCAAGGCGGTCTTCCCGCAGCCGGAAGTGATCATGCAGAACATGCGCGTGCTCACCGACCATTGTCACGCCAAGCTCGAGCACGAAGCGGAAGGCGCGGACCGCATCTGGCAGCTGCCGAAGATCATCCAGACCAAGTCAGGGGAAGACTGGGTGACGGACGCCGACGGCGACCTCTGGCGCGCGATCTCGCAGATCGCCAGCGCGCAGGCCTACGAGAAGGTGCGCAACCCCGAGCACGCCCACGAGGCGGGCATCGTGCTCGGTCACTTCCACCGCATGGTCAGCGACCTCCCCGCGGAGAAGCTCGGCTACGCCCTGCCCGGCTTCCACGTCACGCCGGGCTACCTCGCGAAGATGGACGCCGCCCTCGCCACGTCCGGCGGCCAGGAACGCCTCCACGCCTCGGCCGAGGCCAAGCGCGCCGTGCGCTTCGTCGAAGCCCGCCGCGCCCGCTGCGGGGTGCTCGAAGAAGCGCGCGCCCGCGGCGACCTCCGTCAGCGCACGACGCACGGCGATCCCAAGGTCGGCAACATCATGATCGACGAGGCCACCGGCCGCGGAACGTGCATCGTCGACCTCGACACCGTGCAGCCCGGCCTGGTGCATTATGATATCGGCGACGCCACGCGCTCGGTCTGCAACCCCGCCGGCGAAGACGCGCCGGAGTTGGGCACGGTGATCTTCGACCTCGATCTTTTCGCCATGTTTTACAGGGGTTATCAGGCCCACGCGCGGGATTTCCTCAGCTCAGCCGACCACCACCACCTGTACGACTGCATCCACCTGATCCCGCTCGAGCTCGGCTTGCGCTTCCTCGCCGACCACCTCGCCGGCGACGTCTACTTCAAGGTCCGCCACCCCGGCCACAACCTTCGCCGGGCGCTGGTGCAGTTCAAACTCGCCGAGAGCATCGAAGCCCGCGAGCCCGCCATCCGCAAGGTGCTCGGCGAACCCTGATGCCGGCCGAATTTTCCGCCTTCTCGCCGACGCTCTGGATCGCGACCGGGATCCTGACCGCTCTCATGGTCCGGGGCGCCTGGCGAGGCTACCGTCGCGGCCCGCTTCGGCAGCTCGCCGGACCCGCCGCCCTGACCATCGGCCAGCTCAGCGGCTGGCTCTTCGGCGGCGAACTCGGCCACGCTCTCCTCCAAGACACCTCCTACCCATGGATGCTCCGCGGCATCACCGGCGTCGTGGGCCTCGCCTGCGTGACCGGCCTGCTCAGCTACGCCCTGCTCTGGCGCGTGGGCCGGACGCCGGAGGGACAGGACGAAGCCGAAAGCCCCGTGATCGGGGCGCTCTTCGGCTGCTGGACTGGAGCCCTCTACTTCCTGCTGCTGGTCGGAGTCTTGGCTTCGGTTGCCTCGGTCTACGACCTGCTCGCCCGACCAGGCAACCCGGCCAAACACTGGACGGTAGATCTGCGCGATGAGCTCGCCGCGACCCCCCTGACCCGAGAGCTTAAGGATTGGTCCCCGATTCCCGACGAGCAAAGGACTCTGATCCGGCAGACCCGCCGACTCATGGCCGACCCCGAGGCTCGCCGTCGCCTGATGGCCCAACCTGAAATCCGCGCCCTGGCCGCCCACCCTACCCTGTACCAAGCCTGGGAGGATAAAAAAGTTCGTGAGTTGTTGAATGACAATGATTTAAGTGGATTTATCGACCATCCAAAGATCCGGGCGGTCCTGGCGGACGAGGTCCTGCAAAAGGAAGCCGAAAAGGTCGACCTGACCAAGGTGCTAGAGCGTGCCCTGTTGTCCCCGAAAAAGTGAGGATATGGACATTTTTGGGTAGTCCACGCCTAGGGTTTGCCTATGTTCAATCCTCACTCATCACTCCCATGAACAAGTTCCCGCTCCTCCTGGCTGCTCTCTGCGTCTCCCTGAATGCTCAGGAAGCCAAGCCCGCCGACAACAAGGCCGCTGCGCCCGCCGACACCAAGGCCGCCGCGCCGGCCCCTGAGGTCAAGCTTTCCGGCGGCGACAAGTCTGCGCCTAAAGCCTACTTCGCCGAAGTCTGGGTCGGTAAGAACATCGCCGAGTGCTTCACCTTTAAGCGAAATATCCAAGTCCTCAGCCAGCAGGTCGAAGAGCTCAAGCGTCTGCAGATCTTCCTCGATAACGCCCTCACCACCCCCGAAAAGGAAGCCCGCGGCCACGACATCGCGGCCAAGACCGCCAAGCTCAAGGGCGACAACGAATCGATGGGCAAGCTCTACAACGGATTCAGCATCGACCGACCCTTCCAGCTGATCCCGACCAAGCAAATCATCGCCACCCCGATTTCCAACGAAGAATTCACGAAGCTCTCCGGTGCCAAGGACTTCAAGGCCGACTCCGTCATCACCCTTGACGAAAAGAAGTATCACGTGCGCGACACCATCTCCGGCCAGGGCGAGGTCGAGACCTTCGGCCTCTCGCTCAAGCGTATCACCGATGCCAAGGCCCAGCTCCAGCAGCTCATCGACCTCCAGCCCAAGCTGACCAAGGACGATGACAAGAAGAAGGTGGAGAAGGCCATCAAGGAGATCCAGGACGACCTCACCAAGAGCCTCGGCGAGTTCAAGCAGGCCCGCGGCTTCGACTTCACCGCCGATGCCATCAAGCTTGACGCCGAAGCCAAGCTGTCCGTCCAGATCACCGAGGAAGAAAAGAAGGCCATCGAGGCCAAGGCGCCGACGGCTGCCGACAAGAAGTAAAACCTTACCCCTAACCCCCACCCCGCCCTAAAATGTCCGCCACCGAAACTCCCGCCGCTCCCGCCGAAGCCCCGAAGGGCCCGGTGATCGAGCTGATCCCGCTCGGCCAGAACCTGGCCCGCGTCGTCCTGACGATCGCCAACCAGGGATCGCTCGCCCGCTTCCAGCAGGAACTCCAGACCCTCGGCCAGCACTTCGGCCGCATCCAGCAGCTCCAACAGCGCATCCAGGCCGCCCTGACCACCGTCGAGCGCGACGCCCTGATCAAGGTTGCCGAAGCCGAAGTGAAGGACTTCAACGAGAAGGACGGCGTCTTCGTCAAGGTCTGGGGCTTCAGCGTCTCAGCCGTGGCCAATCGCCAGGCTAGCTTCGTCAACACCGCCCTCCGCCTCTTCGCCGTCGTCTCGGAAGAAGAAGCCGCCAAGGCCAAGGCCGACAAGAACTTCAAGGATGAGCAGCTCGTCGTCCGCGGCGACCGTCGCCTCCTGCAGACCGCCGAGATCCGCGGTCTCGACCTCGTCATCCAGTTCGACCAGTTCGCCAAGGTCCTCCAGGCCCGTCGCGACGCCGTGATCCAGCTCACCGAGCTCCTTAAGCGAGCCGAGAAGGACGAGGACAAGACCCGCATCCGCACCCAGCTTGACCAGACCTTGGAGCTCCTGAACAAGGGCAACAAGGAGATGGCCGAGAGCGTCGGCTACTCGATCACCCACAATTACGAAGTGGAAGTCCTCGAGTCGAAGTTCGTCATCCTGCTCAACCAGGAAGAAGTAAATCAAGTCAGGCCCCTCATCGCCAACGCCCAGCAGAAGGCCGCCGCGGCGGGCGCCGCCGGCGAAGCGCCGAAGATCGAGCAGAAGGCCGACAAGAAGAACTAAGCTTCACGCTTGTCCTTCGCCATCAGGCCCGCCCTTACCGGCGGGCCTTTTTGTTGGCTAGAATAGTTCGCCCTGCCGCGCGTCCGGCTCGGGCTTGGCCTTGGCCTTCGGAGCCGGCGTCGAGGCCTTCGGAGCCTCAGCCGGCGTCGATCCCGCCCGCCCGTGCTTGGCCTGATAGCGGCGCAGGGTCGAATGCATCTCCATCTCAGCGAGGAAGGCTTCGACGCCGGTGATGTCCTCCGCGACCGGCGCGCCGGGTTCGAACTCGAAGTCGGTCCGGAAGGTGACGAGCCGGAGATTGCTACGGATGCGCTCGGCTTCAGCCTTCACCTGCTCGCGGAAACGTTCCGGCTGCAAAGCGTCAGCCGCGGCCAGGACGCCCTCGAGGTCGCCGTATTCCGTCAGCCATTTCACCGCGGTCTTCGGACCGACGCCCTTCAAGCCCGGGATATTGTCCGAGGCGTCGCCCACGAGCGCGAGGTAGTCGGCGATGCGTTCCGGCGGGACGCCGAATTTCTCGGTCACGGCGGCGGGGTCGAGCCGACGCCAGCCAAGCGCGGGATTCGCGGTGGGCGGCGGGGCGAGCTGGACGACCGGCCCGCCGACGCACTGGCCGAAATCCTTGTCGGCGCTGACGATCACGCAGGCGGCACCGGACGCGGAGAGGATCCGGACGGCGGTCGCGATCAGGTCATCGGCCTCGACGCCGCGTCGCTCGAAGACCTGGAAGCCGAGCAAGGCGGTGAGCCGTTTGATCTCCGGCAGCTGGAGGACGATGTCTTCCGGCGTTTCGTCGCGCTGGGCCTTGTATTCCGGCAGGACTTCCAAATGCCGATCGGATCCGCCGAGGTCGAAGAACACGGCGCAGCGGTCCGGCTGCTCCCCTTCGCGGAGGTCCAACAGCGACTTCATCCAGCCGTGCAAAGCACCGGTGGGAAACTGGTCGGACTGCCGGCGGAGGTTGGAGCGCTCCATCGCGAAATGACTGCGGAAGACTAGGTTGAATCCGTCGATGAGCAGCCAGCGCATACGAGCAGTTTCGCTCCGCCGGCGGAGTGCATCGAGAAAAAAGCAGGCCCGCCGAATGGCGGGCCTGTCGGACCGAACGGACGGTTTGATTTACTTCGCGGGCTCGGTGGCGACCGGCGCTGGCGCGGGCTCGGTCGGCGAGGCGGCTTCGATCGGCTCGCGGTAGACGGCGCCGGCCGGGGAGATGATCGTCGGGTTGGAGAAGGTCGCCCCGGCACGCATGCCAGGATGGGAACTGCGCAGGGTCGCGCCACCCGGCGAGACGAGGTTGGCGGTGACGAACACCATGAGGCTGCGCTTCGAGACGCTCTTACCGGTCGAACGGAAGGCCGCACCGATGAGGGGCAGCGATCCGAGGACGGGGACCTTGTCGTCAATGGTCTTCACTTCTTCGCGGGTCAGGCCGCCGATGACGACGGTGGCTCCGTCGAAGACGGTGACGTCCGTCGTGACTTCGCGGGTGCTGAAGATCGGCTGGAAGAAACCAGAGGGGACGGTGACCGTCACGCCACCGGTCAAGGCGACGGAGGTGCCGCCGTATTCCACGAAGCCTTCGAATTCGGTCACCTTCGGCTTGAGGTTGAGCGCGATGGAGTCATCGGCCGCGACCGTCGGGGTGACTTCGAGGGTCACACCGACTTCCTGGACAGTGAAATCCTGCGGGGTGCCTGCCGTGATCGCGACGGAGGTCTGGGCTGCGCCAAGGACGCCACCGTTACCACCGCCGCCACCCTGGCCGACGTTGGACTGGATGTCGCCGTAGGCCTGTGGATAGCGGAGCAGCTGGGCCACCTTGATGACGGCCGTCTTACCGTCGAGGACGGTCAGGCTCGGGGACGACATCAGGTCGCTGCCCGCGCTTTCTTCGATCGCGCGGATCGTCAGGGCGAGGGTCTCGCGGCTGAGGATGTTGACGGTGCCGCTGTAGGTGTTGGCCAGGTTGCCCAAGTTCATGCCTCCCGGGAAGGTCGGCGAGACGTTCGGGAAGATCTGGGTGTTGTTGGTCGTGATGCCGCCGGTATCCGTGATCTGACTGTTGATGGTCAGGTTCTTCGGCTGGGTGTTGTTCTGGGCGAATACGCGGTTGATCGAGCGGAGGTTGGTGCCGGCGGTGACGCCGCCGTTGCCTTCGACCGTGGGGGTCATCGACCAGTTGACGCCGAGTTCATTGAGGGCCTTCTGCTCGACTTCGATGAACTTGGCTTCGATGTGGACCTGCTTGATGTCGGAGTAGCGACGGATGATATTCTTCACCCGGTCCAGGTTCTTCGGGCTTTGCGTGACGATGAGGCGGGTACCGTCGAAAGAGAGGGTCGCCGGAGGCTCGAACGGAACGCCTGAGCGGGTGAGGAAGCTCTTGATCGCGTTTTCCTGGGGGTTACCTTCGGCCGGACCGGCGGCTCCGCCGGCTCCACCGAACGGATTGGCGGCCGCGCCACCGGGAGCGGTGGTGTTGAGTCCCTGTCCGGTCATCTTGACGACGGCGGCTTGGGTGAGTTCGAAGAACTGGGTGTCCAGCAGGCCGTCGCCGGCGTCCTTACGGACTTCGACGATGCCGGAAGGGCTGACCGAGAAGCTGTAGCCGACGCGCTTGCAGAGGTAGTCGAGGGCCTGGAAGACCGTGACGTCGCGGAGCTGCAGGTTGACGGTGGGGCTTTCGCCGCCGTCGGTGACGGGGACGATGTTCACGCCTTTCTGGTCCTTGTCGTAGGTCTGCGAGAGTCCCGAGAGCTTGGTGAGGGCGCGGTCCAAAGGTTCATCGCGGGCGGCGAAACCCTCGGGCAGGCGGATCGTCTTCATCTTCTCGGTGACCGGGTCGTTGCCGTTGCCGAGGTCCGACTTGGTGTTCTCACGGTTGAAGACTTCGGGGAGCTTCCAGGTCTCGTCGAGGAGCTCGAGGAGCTTGCCCTTGGTCACACCGCGGTTCCACTGGCCGGAGTTGTCGGACAACATCTGGCGGATACGGATCTGATAGGCCTTGGATTCGGAGTTGTTGGGCTGGTACTGGAGGACTTCGCGATAGGCGTCGAGGGCGCCCTGGTAGTCGCCGTAGAGATAACGGGCACGTCCCTTGACAAGGAGCTCGTTGACTTTGTCGTCCTTGGCGCGGACGCCCGGGGAGAGCTCGTCAATGTTACGGAAGGTCGGATTGTCGCGCTTGGAGGCGAGTTCCTTCTGGAGGCGGAGCACGGCCGGGTCTTCCTCGCCCTTGAGCTTGGCGTAGTCGGCGACGAGACTGGTGGCGCGATTCATGTCGCGGGCTTCGATGGCAAGGAGGGCGCGACGGGCGAGGGCCGAGCCCTTGGTCGCCTTGATGCGCCCCTTGAGGTCCTTGTTGGAAAGGCTTTCGGCGCCTAGGGCACGGTCGGCCGCGTCCAGGTCGGAGATGGCCTTGTCGACGGATTCCGCAGTGCCCTTGCGGAGCAGCTTCTCGGCGGCGGCGATGGCGTCGTCCTGCTTGGCAAGGGCGACGGCGTTATCCTTGACGAGACGCTTGACCTCATCCTGGGGGGCCGAAAGGCTGCCGGCGTCACGACGGACGGCCAGGTCCTGTTTGGCAAGGGCGATGGCGTCGCGGAGCTTCTGGGCCGCAGCGGTCGGGATGGCCGCAATGGCGCCGTTGGCGCCGTCGAGGATCTCCTGGGCGCGCTTGAAGTCGCCGGCGGCGACCTTGGCCTTGGCGACTACGATCGCGCGGGAGACCTCGTCGAAACGGTTCTGGTGGGCGGTCGCGACTTCGTCGAGGGCGCTGACCGGGGCCGGGGTGACGACCGGGGGCTGCGCGTCGGCCTTGGTGGCGGAGGTGGCGTCGGCCGACTGCTTGGCGGCGCTGGCCTCAGCCAGGGCGGCGTTGACGGAAGTCAGGCCTTCGTTGGCGCCCATGTCCTTGGGGTCGATAGCGAGGATCGCTTTGAACTTCTCTTGGGCGACCTGCAGATTGCCTTCATCGCGGGCCTTGAGCGCCTCGGCGAGCAGCATCGGCTTGCGCGCGGATGCGTCGCCATCCTGGGCGACGAGCGATCCGGCGGCGAGCGCGAGAGCGAATGCGGCCCAAGCGAGCTGCGAACGGTGGTTTTTTTTCATGAGGAGGGGCTTTGAAAATTACTTGGTGACGGGGGCCTTCGGCTTGTTCTTGAGACCAGGGGCAGGGGGGGCAGGGACGACGAGCGTCTGCTGGTCAAAGGTAAGCTTCTTAGGCCTCTTGGGGTTGAGGACGATGGTCTTCTCAAAAGTCACGCTCTTGCCTGCTAAGTCAATGCCTTTGACCACGAAGGACGCTCCGTTGAGCTCAAATTTGTCTCCGACCTGGTGCAGGTTCTGGCTCCAGGAAGGATCGTCCGTCGAACGAAGGATGATATCGATGCGTTTCTTGAACTCAAGGGGCCTCTCGTCATCAATATCGACGACCTGACCAAATTGGCGGTCATCGACCGTGAGGATGTTGCGGACGAAGGGGAAACCGTCGGCATCCTTGCCCTTCTCCACCCGGTAAGCCTTCAAGGTGAGATAAGGAGCCTCGGGGATAGGTCGGTTCAACTTGCAGTCGTCGAGGTAGCGGTTGGTCTTGACGTTCTTCAGCGAGAAGAGGCGGTCTTCCTCCTTCTTGCCGGGCGGCAGGGAAGAAGAACTGAGCATGTAAGTGTAGGTCGGGTATCCGACGGAGACAAGGGCGACGCCGAAAGGAGGCAGGACCTCGGCCTTGCGGCTACGCGGCACGTACTCCTTGATCGAAGGGTCCCAGACGACGTCGATCGCGGTGAAGAGATCGTAGTCCCAGTTGTCCTCGTCCTCCTCAGGACTGAGCCAGTCCTTTACGTTATCTTCGAGCGAAGCACGGGGGGTGCCAGGGTAAGCCTCGCCGGCGGGCGCCGCCAGGCGCAACTTGTCGAGGATGGCAGCCCTGCCTTCTTCATCAGGCACCGGCGGAGCGATCAGCCCCGGATTCAGGTAGACGGCAACACCAGCGGCGAACAAGAGGATGCCCAGGGAGATGAGAAGGATGTCCTTGCGGAGATTCATGACCGTGATGCTTTATTTCTTGGGTTCACCTTCGGTGCCGGCGGCGGGCTTATCCTCGGGAAGCGAGAGGTAATCGATCTGGACCACGAAGGCGGAAAGCTTACGCTGCACGACCGTGATGCGGCGTTCTTCCGAGGAAGCGAGGGCGTCCGGCGCGGCCGCCGCGGCGGGCGCCTGATCGAAGAACGAAAGCGTGGCGGCGGCGGCGGTGGCGGCCGAGGCTGGGGCGGCCGGCGCAGAGGCGGCGGGTGCGCCCAGGAGTTTCTCGAACTCGGGGGAAGAAGTGCCTACGTCCACGGAGGTCACCGCAAGCGGTCGCCCGGAGTTACGGATCTTATTGACGAAAGTGCGCAAGGTCGGGGTGTGGCCGACGAAACGGACGCGGAAAGAAAGGGCCTCCACGAGGCCGTCACGTGCCAGCTTACGGGCCGGCTTGAACTCGTCGATTTCGTTGCGGGCGACTTCGGCATCGGGTCCATAGGTGCCGGCACCGGGGCGGCCTTCAGGAATGAGGACGAACGTCTCGACGGGCTCGCGATCGACCGATTCGATCAGCAACGGCGAGCCAGCCGGACGGGATTCGATCAGCTGACGGACGAGGAAATCGATGATCTGGCGCTGCTGGTCGACCTTCTGGAAGTCACGCTTCGGTCCCGTTCCCGGATTCTGGTAGTAGCGATGGAAGCCGAAGGTGGTCGGGTCATTGGGCGAGAGCTTCACGCCTTGGTCGGCCGCCTGCTTCCGCCAGCCATCGACGGATTCGCGGAGCAGAGCGCTAAGTTCGGTGCCGTTGGCCGTCGCTTTGCCGCGAATGGCCAGTTCCGGATTGCCGGCGATGGCGCCGCGCAGGTTATCCCGATGCGTAGTCAGTTCAGCGACGTCCGCCTGGGCGGCCTTCACGTTCTCATCGGCGAGGGAGACCGGCGGCTCGGCCGGACCGAAGGAATGGCCGCGGAGGAGCCTAGCTTCGGCGATCGTCTTCTGGTTGAGCTCCTTGGTGCTTTCTTCGCCGCCGCTGTAAGCGAGGTAAGCCATGACGAGTCCGAGGACGAAAAGCCCGCCGAGGACGATGAGTCCGAGATTGAAACCTAGGTTCTTCTTGAAAGCGTGCATGGACTTAGAGGGCCTTGTCCTTGTGGATGACGAGGGTAAGGGTGGCCTTGGGCGTGCGGATGGTGTTCTGATCCGTCACGCTGATCTCGTTTTCGGGGATGTTGCTCACGTAAGGGGACTTGCGCAGCGCTTCGACCAGCCGGGCGATGTGCACCTTTTCCGGGGCGGAGCGATATCGCTTCTCCTCGAGAGGAACATCGGTGAAGAGGAAGCGGGCCGTGAGGATGACTTTGGTGACGACGACCGGCGGAGCCGGCGGCTGACCATCGGCAGCGGGAGCCGCGGGCTGCGTCTCGTATTTGACGTGCAGCTGCTCTATCCAGGTGTTCTTGCAGGTGCCGACGTGGGTTTGCAGCTCGCCCAGGAAGGCCGGCCAGTTGGAGCGATTGAGGATGACATGCTCCAGTTCCTTGCACTTGGCGGCGAGTTCGGTGGCCTGCTTGCGGGCATCTTCGATGGCGGCCCGGCGGCCGGCGAGCTCGGCCTGGCGCTTCTGGACTTCTTCGATCTGTTGCTTGTTCCAACCCTCGGAGGAAGCCAGGGCCAGCCAGACGCAGAAAGGAGCGGCGGCGGCGAATGCGGCGGCAGCGAGCAGGCGCGGCTTGCGGGCGTCGAAAGCCTGCTGCGCGGCGATGTCGCGCGGGATGAGGTTGACGCCGCTGGGCTGAGGCAGGACGAGCCGGGCGGCTTCGCCGATGACCTCGGTGATCTGATGCTTGGCACGCTGGAGCTGCTCGGCGGTGATGCCTTCGCCGGGAGTGATGACGGACGAAGGATCGAAGGGCTCGACGCCGAGTCGCAGCGTCTCGCAGAGCTGCTCGGCGAGGCCCGGGACCTGCGAGCCACGGCCGGTGACGAGGATGCGGGCCGGCTGACGACCGTTGGCTCCGCGACGGACGTTGATGAGGCGACGGTTGATGTCCTGAGCCAGCCGACGGATGAAGGTCTGCGCGTTGGCCTGCAGGATGGCGACAAGCGGGTCGGCTTCGGCGAGCTGGAGGACGCCGGAAAAATAACCCACCTTGATGGCCTCGCAGGTGGCGAATGGCTGACCGGTATTGTCCGAGACGCCTTGGGTGAGCAGGTTTCCTCCCATGTTCGTGGCGGTCTGGATGTTGACGCCGCTCGGGCCGACGAAGCTCAGCGTGGTCGAACGGGCGCCGACGTTGACGATGAGGACTTCTTCGGCCGCCGAGCCGCCGCCGAGCCGGAAAGCCTGGCTGTCCAGGAGAGGAGCGGCCTGGATCGACATGGGGCGCAGGCCCGTCGACGTCACCAGGTTGGCGATACGCGTGGCGACTTCGGTGCGCAAGGCGAAGAGCAGCACCTCGGCTTCGACGCCGTCGGAAGCAATCAGCTGACTGTCCCAGATGACTTCGTTGAGCGGATAAGGAATGGCGTTCTGGGCTTCGAAGGCGACGATCTGCGCCTGCTTCGCCTTCTCGACCTGCGCCACCTTGAGCGGCTTCTGGAGCAGCAGGAAAGCCGGCGCGATCACGGTGACCCGGCCCTTGAGGCCATGCTGGTTCACCAGGTTGGCGAGCGCGGCGATGGCCGCGTTCAACCACTCTTCGTCCCCGGTCAGGCCGGGGGCGATTTCTTCGACGTAGAACTGCTCGAGGATGAGCGTGCCGGCGGCGGCCGAGAACTGCGAGACCGAGACGTTGGAGGCGGCGAGATTGACGATGGTGGCCTTCTTCTGGCTCATACGGGGAAGGAGTGGGGGAGGATTAACGCGAACCAGCGTCTTCCCGGATGAACTCCGGCTGAGGCGAACCCTGCGGCAGGCTGTCGTAGAAGGCGGCGGGGACGAGGTAATGGGGGCGGAGCATGCCGGAAGTGGCCGAGACGGCACGGTCAGCCTGGGGGCGGGCGAGGTCGAAGTTCTTCTTTTCGAGGAAAAACTTGTGCAAGGCATTGCCCATGTCCGCGACCGGGCGACCGTTCTCGGAGAACAAAGGCTGTTCGCTGCCGCCGACCTCCACTTGGACGTAGTAGTAATCGGGCTGCATCTTCAGACGGTCTCGCTTGATGATGTCACCGGGTAGGTAGAAATAAACGGAGCGATCGGTGTTCACCTCCATGGTGAGGACCGTCGCAGACGAACGATAGTAGGCGAACTCCTCGGCGGTCGAAGTGCCGATCGGCTTGAAAATGAGGGTCACCGTCACCTTTACCTTGTCCACCCAGCTCTTATTGATGGGCTTCCTGGGACCGGCTTCAGCCTCCGGAGCAGACTTGGCCTCGGGATTGAAATTGGCGTGGAGTTCGACCTGCGTGCGAATCCAGGGATTCTGCTGGCCGCCCAACTTGACGGGGTCGAAATGAACGGAACGTACGTTTACGGCGCTTTTCCCCGCGTTCGCATCCGGCTTGGCTGTCTGGGCGAGGAGGCCGGAAACGGACAAGCAGAACGCCATTAGGCTGGTAAAAACAGCACGTACTTGGGGCATGGGAAGGGGAAATGTGTCTTTCGCTGAAGCAGGTGGCAAATGCAAAAACAGATGCCTCGGGAACAATTGTTTAATGCAAATATCTTGCGTCTAAGCCTTAAGCCTGCTTGATTATTTTTGGCGTGCGCCGTCTCCTCTCCATCCTTTGCTTCACCCTGCTGACCGCAGCCGCGCCCGCCCCTGCCGCCGAGCAGGCCAGACCTTTGGTGGTCTCCAGCTTCACGATCGTCGATGACTGGGTGCAAGCGATTGGAGGTAAACAATTTGAGAAACTTAATCTGGTTCCTTCCCATAGCGAAACCCACGGCTACCAACTGAGCGCGCGGAATGCCCGCGACCTCCGCCGGGCCAGCCTGATCGTCGGGATGAGCCCCACGCTCGAGCCATGGCTGGCAGCCTGGGCCGAAGCCAACGACCGCACCCCCCGCTTGCTCTGGCTTTTCGATGAACGCAAGGGCGACCACCTAGGCCATGCCCATGGTTCCGACCCCCACGCCTGGACGGACCCGGCCGAGGTGAAGAAAATGACCCGTACCCTCGCCACCCGACTACGCGCCTTCGGCTCAGCTGAATTAATAGAAATATCTTATAATCAGTATGTTAAGGAGGTCGAGCACGTCGATGAAGAGCTCCGCCGGCTATTCGCGACCTTGCCGGCGAATCGGCGTAGTCTCGTGACCCAGCATGCCAACCTCGGGCACTTCGCGGCAAGTTATGGCCTGCGGATCGCCCGGACGATCCTCGCGAGCAGTTCCGCCGAATCCGCCGACCCCTCGGCCCGCCACTTCTCCGAACTCCTCGCCCTTATTCGCCGCGAGGGCATCCGGGTCATCGTCACCGACGCCGGCCAGAGCGATATCTTCGCTAGCCGCCTGGCCGAAGACGCCGGCCTCCCTCCCCCGCTGAGCCTTTCCTTCGAATACCTTGAGCCGGCCGGCCGCCCAGGCGACAGTTGGACCGGCATGATGCTTCTTAATGGCCGCCGCCTCCACGAGGCCCTGTCCACCCGATGACCCCCTTCTGGCAACGGCTCGCCCAGCAGATCGGCGACGCGGCCTTCGCGTTCCTGCCCACACTCCCCTACTCCCGTCCGGAGAAGAAGGATTGTTCCGGCGAAGCCGTCGTCGCCCGCGGCCTATCCGCCGGCGCCCGCGCCGATGGTCCGCCGGCGTTCCGGGCGGCGGATTTCTCCATCCCCTGCGGTTGCCGTACTGCCCTGATCGGCCCTAACGGCTCCGGCAAATCCACCCTCCTCCGCGTCCTGGCCGGACTCGTCCCACCGCAAGCCGGCGAAGTCCTCGTCGCCGGCGCGCCGCCCGCGCCGGGTCGCAGCCGGATCGCCTATCTCTCGCAACGCCCACAACTGACGGAAGGCTTCCCCCTGCGACTCCGCCGCCTGGTGCAGATGGGGACGTACGCCCACCATGGCTGGTTCGAGGAATGCCGCCACGGCGAAGCCGCCGTCGACCGGGCCCTCGCGCAGCTGGGGCTGACGGAACTGGCCGACCGCCCGGTACACGCGCTTTCCGGCGGCCAGCTGCAGCGCGCGCTCATCGCCCGCGCCTTCGTGCAGGGCGCCGAGGTGCTGCTGCTCGACGAACCGTACGCCGCGCTCGACGCCGCAAGCCGCGAGATCATCGAACGCTTCCTCTTCGACCAAGGCCACGCCTTCACGGTCCTGATGGCGACGCACGACCCGGCCGACCTCGCGCGCTTCGACCGCATCCTCGAACTGCGCGGCGGCGCCGTACACACGAAGCACGCCTGCTCGGGCCACGACCACCGCCATGCTTGATCTCCTGCTCGAGCCGCTGTCGGAACCCTTCTTCGTGCGGGCGCTCCTCGCCGTCGCCCTCGGGGGCGTGACGTGCGCCTGCCTCGGCGCCTACGTGGTGCTGCGCCGCATGGCGTTCGTCAGCACCGCCCTCACCCACTCCATCCTGCCCGGCGTGGTCGGCGCCCTGCTGCTCGGCTTCTCGCCCTACCTCGGCGCGCTCGCGGCCGCCCTGCTCACGGCGGGCGGCGCGGCCTGGCTCGCGGCGCGCAAGGGCGCCAGCGAGGACAGCGCCATCGGCGTGATGCTTTCGGTGATGTTCGCGGCGGGCGTCGCGCTCATGCAGCAGGCGAACTCGTGGCGCGACTTCGCCGGGCTGCTGTTCGGCAGCGTGGTAGCGGTCGGCGCGGAGGACCTACTGGTGATCGCGGCGACCACGGTCGGGGTGCTCTTCGGCCTGCGGGTCCTGCATAAGGAACTGGAACTGGCCTCCTTCGACGAAGAATACGCGTCGCTGCTCGGCGCGCGCCCCGGCCTCATGCGGGTCGTGCTGCTCGCGCTCGTCGCGCTCGGCGCGGTGTCCTGCGTGCGCCTCGTCGGCGCGCTCCTGACCACGGCCCTCTTCGTGATCCCGGCGGCGACGGGCGTCCTGCTCGGCCGCACGGTCCCGCAGGTCATGGCCTGGGGCGTGGGGTGCGCGCTCGCGGGCGGCGTCGCGGGCCTGTATCTTTCCTATTACCTGCCCGCGGTGCCGGCGGGCGCCGGCATCGTGCTGTGCTGCGCGCTGCCATACCTGCTCGCGCGGCTCTTCGCGCCGCGGCGCTGATCAGAAGCGCGGCGGGCGGAGGCAGAGGGGCGGGCCGAGCACCTCGCGGGCGACGATCGCCTGGCGCAGCGCGGCCGCGCCACGGAACTGCGAACGGGAAAGCGCGCGGGCCGGACGGGTGACCACGAGGTCCGACGCGTCGAGATGCGGCGTGGCCGCCGGACGCGCCGACCCTTCGGCGGATTCCTCGGCCGCTTTCGCGGCGGGCTTGGCCGCGGCGCGCGGCTTACGCACGCGGCGCGGGATGGGCGGCGGCGCGGCCATGGCCGTCGGCGCCGGCTGCTCGGCCTTCGCCTTCAACTGCTGATAGGCCCACACGGCGAAACCGCCGGCGGCCAACAGGAGCTTGAAGATGGACGCGGCTTCCATGCTCAGGCCTTGGCGCCGGGCGCCGGGCCGTCGCCGGCGATGCCCTTGCGCATCTCGGTGTCGGAGCGGAGGTTCTCGAGGCGCTGGAAGTCAAGGTAGCCCATGCGGCCCGAACGCAGGGCCTCGGCGAGGGCCTGCGGGATCTGGGCTTCGGCCTCGACGACGCGGGCGCGCATCTCTTCGACGCGGGCGCGCATCTCCTGCTCGAGGGCGACGGCGGCGGCGCGACGGATCTCGGCCTGGGCCTGCGCCATGTTCTTGTTCGCGTTGGCCTGCGCTTCCTGGAGGGTGGCGCCGATGTTCTCGCCGACGTCCACGTCCGCGATGTCGATCGACATGATCTCGTAGGCGGTGTTGGCGTCGAGGCCGCGCTCGAGCACGGTCTTGGAGATGCGGTCGGGGTTCTCGAGGACGAACTTGTAGCTCTCGGAGGAGCCGATGGTCGTCACGATGCCTTCGCCGACGCGGGCGATGATGGTCTCTTCCTGCGCGCCGCCGACGAAGCGGTCGAGGTTGGTGCGCACGGTCACGCGGGCCTTCACCTTCACCTGGATGCCGTCCTTGGCCACGGCGTCGATGGTGGTGCGGCCGCTGGAAGGATTCGGGCAGTCGATGACCTTGGGACTCACGGAGGTGAGGACGGCTTCGAGCACGGACTTGTTCGTGCCGCGGGTGGCGATGTCGATCGCGCAGGCGCGGTTCCAGTCGAGGTGCAGGCCGGCCTTCTGCGCGGCGATGAGCGCCTGCACGGTCTGCACGATGTTCCCGCCGGCGAGGTAGTGGGCGTCGATCTTCTCGACCTCGACCGAGAGGCCGGCCTTGGTGGCGGCGATCTTGGCGTCGACGATCACACTGTAAGGCACGCCGCGCAGGCGCATGCCGACGAGGTCGAAGAGGCCGACTTCGGCGCCGGCGAGGCGGGCGCGGACCCAGACGGCCAGGAAGGTGAGCAGGAAGAGGACGAGCAGGAGCAAGGCTCCGGCGGCGACCCAGATGACGACGTTAGGGATATCCATGGTGGTAAGCGGGGTAAGGTTCAGCGCGCGCGGCGCACGGTGACGCGGCCGGCGCCGGCTTCGACGACGACGACGGGGGCGCCGCGTTCGACGAAGCCGTCGAGCGAGAAGGCTTCGAGCAGCGCGCCGTCGACCTCGGCGGTGCCGGAAGGAGCGAGCACGGTCACGGCCTTGCCGGTCTTGCCGACGTACACGGCGAAGCCCGCGGCGGCGGGGACGGCGGCGCCGTCGTTACTGCTGATGTTGATCATCGCGCGGCCGATGCCGGTCTGCGGCAGGAGCCGGCGGAAGGCGAAGAACTCCAGGGCGAGGACGACGAGGAAGGTGACGCAGAAGAGCGCGCAGGTGAGCGCGCCCGCCGCGGCGGAGAGATAGATACCGGCGAACGAGACGGCGGCGCCGACGAACCCGAGGAACACGGTCGGCAGGAAGAACTCTGCCGCGATCAGGACCAGGCCGGCCACGAGCAGGCTGACGGGCAACACAAGGGAGACTTCATCCATGCCGGGACGATGCCCCGGGCCGACGGCCTTTCCAATCTTTTCCGAAACCCCCGGCTACAAAGCGGGGGCGTGATTATAAGCCCCGCGTCTCGCTTGCGGAACCGCGTCCGGCCGCCTTAGCCTGCCCCATGCCCAAGAAGCCCGTCGCCCCCCGTCGAAGCCGGATCAAGGAAGCCCACCACGTCCTTGAAGACGCCTTGCGTAAGGCCGGCGAAGACCGCCCGGGCGACCAGGCCCAGGTCCACGGCCAGGTCGCGAAGTCCCTCGGCGTGTCTCCTTCGATGCTCTACAAATGGCGCGAACCAGCCGAGCAAGGCAGCGGCCAGCCGAACCCGCTCCACCGGACGGCCCAGCTGATCGTGCTCACGGGCGACACGCGCATCCTCGACTGGCTCGCGGAGAAAGCCGGCGGCCAGTTCACGCCGGTCGAAACCGAATCCGCCGCCGGCGCCCTCGACCAGGCGGCCAACACGCTCGTCCGCGAATTCGGCCTGCTCATCGCTGACGTAGCCGACGCCATCGCCGACCGTCGCGTTACGCCGGACGAGACCCAGGCCCTGCGCACCAAGTGGAACGGATTGCGCAAACGCGCCGAGACGTTCGTCCGCCGCTGCGAGAAAGGCGATTACGGCGTCGAGAAGTGAGCGTTTTCGCTTTCCCCGCTCCCGCGAAAAGGTAACCAGAAACCATGGCCGAATTCACCATCCGCCCCTACGGCGACCCGGTCCTCCGGGCGGTGGGCGAGCCCGTGCGCGAATTCGGCGCGCCCCTCCGCACCCTCGGCGACGCCATGCTGCGCGCGATGAAGACCGCCAAAGGCATCGGCCTGGCCGCCCCGCAGGTAGGGCTTTCTTTGCAGCTCTTCGTGATGGACGTGCATGACGAGGATTTCACGCCCGTGCTCGACGGCAAGGAACGCCAGCCCGAGGACATCATGCCGATGCTGCTCGCCAACGCGACGGTGTCCGTCCCCGCGGACGTGCCGGATACTTACACCGAAGGCTGCCTTTCGTTCCCGGGCATCACGGGCGACGTCGAACGCGTGGAACGCGCGATCGTGCGCTACCGCGACGCCGACGGCGCGCCCCACGTCCTCGAATGCGCCGGACTGCTCGCGCGCTGCGTCCAGCACGAGCACGACCACTGCCAAGGCGTGCTGTTCATCGACCGGATGACGCGCCCCCACCAGTTGCTCACGGCCGCGAAGGTGAAGAAGCTCAAGCGCGCGACGACCGCCGAGATGAAGGCGGCGCGCAAGCAGGCCTGATCACTTGGCGCCCGCAGGGCCGACGCGGAGGGTGAGCGAGCCTACAGGCACCGCGACGCCGCCGACGGGGATGCCTTCGATCCGGAAAGCGGTGACGGCGACGGACCCAGTGGCCGGCGCTTCGACCATTGTCGCCCGCCACTTGGCGCCGACTTCGCCGCCGGCCGGACCGCCGCCGGCGATGATGGCGACGTAAGCGTCGCCCGCGACGGACAGCTTGGTCTGCGTCAGGCAGAGATGGGCGAGCAAGGCCGAACCCACGGGATGACTGTCGCGCTCGAAGCCGAAAGTCCATTCGCCGTTCTGCGCGAGGCGCGGGATGAAGCTGCGCTCATCGCGCAAGGCGATGGCGCCGACGAGGGGCGGAGCGGACACATCGGTCAGGACGAGTTCCGAGGCGATGAGGCGGAAGGAATGGGCGTCGGCCAGACGGAGGAAAAGGAGGGTCTGCGTGCCGCGCGAGCCGACGACATACTGCTCGGCCCAGAGCACGGCGAGCTGCTTGGGCGCGGTCGCCGGCTTGAGGCCTTTGGACAAGGCGGGCGCAGCCGGCGCGACGGCGGGCACATAAGCATAACCTTCGGCCGGGACGGCGGCCAAGGCGACGCCAGCAAGGCGCGACCAGGCGGTGCGGAGGTCGGCGGTGAGGGCGACGGGGCGTTCGAGGCCGGCGGAGCTGACACGCAGGGAGCCGATGAGATGGGCGGAGGTATAACCGAGGTCGACGGCCTGCTTGTGCAGCCGGCCGACGGCGGCGGCGAGGGCGGCGGAGGGCGCGGCGGCGGTGATCCCGACGGAGAAGTCGATCGGCTTCATCTGCTCGGCCACGCGCTGGGCTGCGACCAGTCGGAGGCGAGCCAGGGAAGGCGCGGCCTGCTGGACCTGCTTGTTGCCTTCATCGATGATTTTCTGGGCGCGGGCCTTGATCTGCTCGGGGGTCTCGGTGAGGCCACCGACCTTCATCCCCTTGGTCGCGGCGGCCGCCGCGATACTGGTCTCCATGATGCTCTGGCCCTGGCGCACGCGCACCTGCCCTAAGGCTTTTATGCGCATGGCGTTATGCCACTCGGCCAGCTCGTTTGGCTTGAGCTGGCGCACCACTTCGGCGTCGTCCTTGATGGCAGGCGGTGCGACCGGCTCGCCTGCGGCAAGGATCAGAAAAGAGGCGAGCAGCGCGAACATGGGCGGCGGCTTAAGATTCGTCGAACTTACGGGCGAAGAGGCCCTCCATCTCGCCCAGCAGGGCCGCCGAGTCTTTGCCCTTGGCGGAGAAACGGAGCTTCGAACCGAGGCCGGCGGCGAGCATCATGAGGCCCATGATGCTCTTGCCGTTCACGGATTCATCGTCCTTTGACACGGTGATCTCGACATCAGGGTAACGATTAGCGAGCCGGACGATCTGGGCGGCCGGACGGGTGTGGATGCCCATACGGTTCTGGACGGTGAATTCGCGGGCCGAAGCCTCGTGGGTTTCTTCCATAGATAAAGAGGGTCTTGGGAGCAGGCTCTCAGGATAGTTCAAGGGGGAGGCCCCCCGCAAGTCGGGTCAAGGCAAATTGAGCCGACGGGAGGGGACGCTTGACCTTCCTCGCCAGACCCCTCCAATCCAACCAAACGAACTACCGTGGCCAAGCCCGCTGTCCTTACCCACCCCGAATCCCTGAAGCGCCCCGCCGGGCCTTCCGAATACGCCAAGGATCCGGTCAATGCCTCGATGTCCAAGGCCGAGAAAATCGCCCTTTACACGAAAATGGCCCGTATCCGCCATTTCGAGCAGCGCTGCATCCGCATCTACCAGCAGGGCAAGATCGGCGGATTCCTCCACCTTTACGTCGGCCAGGAGGCCGTCGCCGCCGGGACGATCTCCCTGCTGGGCAAGCACGACCATATCATCACGGGCTACCGCGACCACGGCCACGGCCTGATGGTCGGCATGGGCATGAATGAGTGCATGGCCGAACTGACCGGCCGCGTCACCGGTTGCTCCCAGGGTAAGGGCGGCTCTATGCACTACTTCGCCCCCGATAAGAACTATTGGGGAGGCCACGGCATCGTCGGCGGCCAAGCCCCGCTCGGCACCGGCCTCGCCTACGCCGTCAAGTACATGGGCCTCAAGGGCAGCTGCCTCGCTTACATGGGCGACGGCGCCGTCAACCAGGGCGCGGTCCATGAAGCCTACAACCTGGCGGCCCTCTGGGACCTGCCGATGATCTTCGTCATCGAGAACAACGGCTACTCTATGGGCACCTCCCAGGAGCGCTCCACCGCCCACCCGGGCTGCCTCGCCAAGCGCGCCGAAGGCTACGGCATGGCCTGGGACGTCATCAACGGCCACGACGTCTACGAGGTCCGCGCCAAGACCGCGATCGCTCTCAAGCGCGCCCACGAAGAGTCCAAGCCGACCGTCCTCGAGATCTTCACCTACCGTTACTTCGGCCACTCCATGGCCGATCCGGACAAGACCTACCGCGACAAGGAAGAGATCAAGGAATACCGCGAGAAGAAGGACCCGGTCCTCGCCTTCGAACAGGAACTCCTACGCGAGAAGGTCCTCACTCCGACGCTCTCCCAGGAAATCAACGACGCCGCGATGGCCGAGGCCGACAAGGCCGCCGTCTTCGCCGACGAGTCGCCCGACCCCACCGTCGCCGACATCACCAAGCATATCTACTGGGAAGAGGACAACCGCGGCGCGGACACGACCAGCCGCGGCACCATCATCTTCGAATAATCCTTCTTCGCACCTACTGTCATGGCTGTCATTTCCTACCGCGAAGCGCTCCGCGCCGCGATGCGCGAAGAACTCAAGCGCGACGACAAGGTCGTCATCATGGGCGAAGAAGTCGCCCAGTTCAACGGAGCCTACAAGGTGACCGAGGGTCTCCTCAAGGAGTTCGGCCCGAAGCGCATCGTCGACACCCCGATCTCCGAAGCCGGCTTCATCGGCCTCGGCATCGGCGCCTCGATGCTCGGCATCCGCCCGGTGATGGAACTGATGTTCTGGTCCTTCTCGTACGTCGCGTTCGACCAGATCGTGAACAACGCCGGCAACATCCGCTACATGTCCGGCGGCCTCATCAACTGCCCGATCGTCATCCGCGGTCCGGCCAACGGCGGCACCAACGTCGGCGCCACCCACTCCC